>CALMFH010000194.1 GCA_937864925.1 uncultured Alphaproteobacteria bacterium
GTGGTGAAGTCCTTGACCGGATGATTGGCGCCGTGGTGGCCCTGATGCATCTTCATGGTCTTGGCGCCGACGGCGAGCGCCAGCATCTGGTGGCCGAGGCAGATGCCGAAGGTCGGCAGACCGCTGTCGATCACCCCCCGGATCATCGGCACGGCATACTTGCCGGTCTCGGCCGGGTCGCCCGGGCCGTTGGAGAGGAAGACGCCGTCGGGGGAGTGGGCGAGCACCTCCTCCGCCGTGGCGGTCGAGGGCAGCACGATCACCTCGGCGCCGGCGTCGGCGAGGAGGCGCAGGATGTTGCGCTTGACGCCGAAGTCGACGGCGACGACGCGGTACTTCGGCGCCGTCTGGCGGCCGTAGCCCTCGCCGAGCGTCCAGGTGGTCTCGTCCCAGGCGAAGGACTGGGCGGAGGTCACCATCGGCACGAGGTCCATGCCTTCGAGGCCCGGCCACGCTGCGGCTTCCCTCTTCAGCGCTTCGAGGTCGAAGACGCCGTCGGGCGAATGGGCGATGACCGCGTTGGGCATGCCCTTCTCGCGGATGAGGGCGGTCAGCGCCCGGGTGTCGATGCCGGCGAGGCCGACGATGCCGCGGGCCTTCAGCCAGGCGTCGAGGTGGCGGGTCGAGCGCCAGTTCGACGGGGTGGTGATGTCGGCCTTCAGCACACAGCCGCGCACGCCCGAGGCGGAGGCCATGTTGACGGTCTCGATGTCCTCGTCGTTGACGCCGATGTTGCCGATGTGGGGGAAGGTGAAGGTGATGATCTGGCCGGCGTAGGAGGGATCGGTGAGGATCTCCTGGTAGCCGGTCATCGCCGTGTTGAAGCAGACCTCGCCGACGGCGGAGCCGGTGGCGCCGAGGCCGTGGCCCTCGATCACCGTGCCGTCGGCCAGCACCAGGAGGGCGGTCGGCTTCTTCTCGGCCCAGACGTCGGCTTCGGCGGAGGCGCCGGCGGTGGTCGTATCGGTCATGGCATCGCGTCTCGCCGGGGGTCGCTCATCGGCGATGAGCCGCGCGGATCGTCCGTGGGCGTGGGCCGCCGCAGGGACGCACGACGTCCGACCCCGCGAAGGTCGTCGCCCGCCTCGTGGCCGCGATATAGGCCGGGCTCGGAGAGAGGTCAACACGGGTGCCGCCGCTTTCGACGCTCGACCGTCGCGCCGCGGTCGCCGAGGGTGTATGGAACGGGCGACACGACCGACGAGACGAGGATCGGAGCCATGCGGGAAGAGCTGAACGCCGCGGTGAAGAGCGCCATGAAGGCCGGTGACAAGGCGCGCCTGTCGGCGCTCCGGATGATCACCTCGGCGATCAAGGACAAGGACATCGCCGGCCGCACCTCCGGCGTCGAGCGGATCACCGACGGCGAGATCGCCGAACTGATGGCGAAGCTGGTGAAGTCCAGAGAGGATTCGGCGAAGCTCTACGACGAGGGCGGCCGCCCCGAACTCGCCGCCAAGGAGCGCGAGGAGATCGCCGTCATCCGCGAGTTCATGCCGAAGCAGATGAGCGAAGACGAGGCGAGAGCCGCGATCGCCGCCCTCGTCGCGGAGATCGGCGCGGCCGGGCCGAAGGACATGGGCCGGGTGATGGCGGCGCTGAAGGAGCGCTTCGCCGGCAAGATGGACTTCTCCAAGGCCTCGGCCCTGGTCAAGGCGGCGCTCGTGGGGTGAGGAGTCGGCGTCGGTCTTTCGACCGACGCCGAGGTCCACCGTCACAGGTCGTCCGGGTGATAGCCGCGGGCGTCGACGAGGTCCTGAACGGCGCGGAAGAGGCTGTCGCAGTCGCGCCTCAGCTCGGCCTCCCGCGCCTTGATCGGCCCCCAGTGCTTGCGGCCGAACCGCAGACCGAGAGCGGCGAATTCCACCGCGAAGGCCGGGCAGCTCTTGGCGAGGCGCTGGAATTCGAAGCCGTCACCCTTGCCGAAGTTCTCGAGATCCGAGCGCTTGGCGGTGACGCCCTCTTTGAACACCTCGATCAGGTCGGTCCGGTCCTTGTATTCGGCGTAGATCGTCTTCATCAGAGGGTCGAATCCGGCGGCATTCCAGCTCATCTGGAAGAGACCTGCTTCCGCTGTCGTCGCGCTGGTGTTGTTCGCCGATCGATCCCGGCCCTCGCAGTAGCGCCCCGAGCTCTCCCTCATGCCGAGCCCGGTGAGGAGCACGAAGAGATGGCGCAGCGTATCTGCCCCGGCGGTGCTGTTCGACATCCCCTCGTCGGCGAACAGATCGGAATACCAGGAGAGTGCGTCGGTCGCCGGCGCACCTTTTTCCGCGGCGGCCATCGCCAGGGCGGCGGGATCGCCGTTCTTCCACTTCGCATAGGTTCGAGCCCATGCGACGGCCATGCCCTTGAGGTAGCCGGCCGGTGCCCGACCGCGGTTCGCCCATTCGTAGGTCATCAGCGGAGACTTGCGTGCCAGCCCGATGACCTCGTCGACGGGATCGAGCTCGGATGGTGTGGCCGCTTCGCTCAGCTTCGCGAACGATGCGATCCTGGCGAGGTCGGCGATCGGGGCACCGGCCATCGGCGCACGCAGAAAATAGTCGGTCGGGGTCTTCGCCGTACCACCGGGCACCGGACGCCCGCTCGCTCGGCGATCATGAAGGGTCGGAGCCTGATTGTCGGCGATGGTCATGCGGTCGTCGCCATGGCACTCGACGACGAGATAGACATGGTCGCTCCCGTCGGGCGGCGTCTCGTCGAAGGTGACCCCGACGTCACCGGGCTGCTGTGACCCGACCGGAACATGATCCCAGTTGCGACTACCGATCCGGCCACCGAGAAGGTAGGCGAGGCGTCCGGCACCCACGGTGGGTGGGACGTCGATCCCGGCGTGGCGCAGCAGCGTGCTCAGGTTGGCGGCGCATCCATTGTGCGGCCATTCGACGCCGTATTCGGCGAGCAGCGCGGCGGCATCGCTCTGGACGGCCTCGTACTCGGCCCGCGAACGCGCGATTTCGAGCAGTCGTCCCAACAGGTCCCTGTCCATGGTCCTCTCCCTTCGCCGAGCCGCCGGAGTGCGTTCGATCGTCGAGCGACCACAGACTGTGGTTACGACATGAAGCTCGGTACGGTTGAAATCCTCTCCAATTTCCGGAATGAAATCCACAATTGTGAAATATTATTGCACATCAATAAATCGTGACCGGGCGCCCCTCGGTTCCTCGCCACCTCGCCGCGGGGCGGATGACGGACCGGCTCGGGCTCATGTGCGACAAGCCGCCCCTGCGACGTTTGCGCCGCAGAGGATTTGATCAATCGCAAGGTTTGGATTTCGTCTAAATTTCATAACGCGTCTCGACCGAACCGACGGCTCGCCATTCGGACGGGGACGGCGAGGAGAGACCCGGGACGGTCGAGGAGGGACGCCGACGATCACGTCGGCACACACCCTCGCCGACGCCACCGTCGGCCGATCCGATGGAGATCCGTCCCATGACGCGTCCGATTTCCCTGCTCTTCGCCTCCGCTCTTCTCCTCACCGGCTCGATGGGGGGCGCCACCGCCGCCGACGAGCCGATCCAGCCGATCCCGCCCGCCAAGATCACCAATGCCGCCCAGGTCGAGCTCGGCAAGAAACTCTATTTCGACCCGCGCCTGTCCAAGTCTGGCTTCATCTCCTGCAACTCGTGCCACAACCTGTCGATGGGCGGCACCGACAATCTGCAGACCTCGATCGGCGACCACTGGCAACAGGGGCCGATCAATGCGCCGACCGTGCTCAATTCGAAGATGAACCTGGCCCAGTTCTGGGACGGCCGCGCCAAGGATCTCAAAGCGCAGGCCGGCGGGCCGATCGCCAATCCGGGCGAGATGGCCTTCACCCATGCGCTGGCGATCGAGGTGCTGGAGTCGATCCCGGCCTATGTGGCGGAGTTCGAGAAGGCCTTCGGGTCGGCGGGCGTCGACATCGACCGGGTGACGACGGCGATCGCCGCCTTCGAGGACACGCTGGTCACGCCGAATTCGCGCTTCGACAAGTGGCTCGGCGGCGACAGGGCGGCGCTCTCGGCGGTGGAGGCAAAGGGCTATGCGTTGTTCAAGGATTCCGGCTGTGTCGCCTGTCACAACGGGCCGGCGGTGGGTGGTGCCTCGTTCCAGAAGATGGGCGTGGTCGAGGCCTACAAGACCGACTCGAAGGCGATCGGTCTGGCCGGGGTGACCGGCAAGGATGCCGACCGGCTGAACTTCAAGGTGCCGACGCTCCGGAACGTCGAGATGACCTATCCCTACTTCCACGACGGCGCCTACTGGACGCTGACCGAGGTGGTGGACCTGATGGGCAAGCTGCAGCTCGGCAAGACCTTCTCGGCGGACGAGAACGCGGCGATCGTCGCCTTTCTCAAGACGCTGACCGGCGAGCAGCCGAAATTCGAACTGCCGGTCCTGCCGCCGTCCACCGACAAGACCCCGCGGCCGAAGCCGTTCGGTTGATCCGACCGCCTCGGGCGACGACGTCGCCCGGTGTCACACGGGATCCGGCGGATCGCTCCGCGACGCCGAATCCATCCCGTCGAAAGGCCCTTGTGTGGGCGAGCCTTTTTCGACGGACGGAATACGGAATTCGGATGTGTTCATCCGAATTCCGCATCATCTCGTCCGGGAAGCCTCGCGGGGCTTCCCGGATCTTTCCCCGGCGACGAGGTCGATCTATGCTCGCCATCCCGATCTTCGCCGCACATCGGAGCCGAAACCCATGGGGCAGGCCGTACCGCATACGCCGGTCGATCCGGTCGTCGAGACCGAAACACTCGTGGCCGTGGGAGATCGGCGCATGAGCGAGCTCTCCGACCAGGACCTCGCCGACCGGCTGCGCACCGCCGGCATCGCGTTGACGCTGCAGCGGCTGGTGATCGCGCGGGTGCTTCTGTCGCGGCCGATCCATCTCACCGCCGACCAGGTGTGGGCACGGGCGCGGGTGATCATGCCGGAGATCTCCCGGGCGACGGTCTACAACACCCTCGATCTCTTCGAACGCTCGAACCTGCTGCGCCGCCTGATCATCGATGCGGAAAAGGTGGTGTTCGATTCGAACACCGCCCCGCATCATCATCTCTACGACGCTTCGACCGGTGAGGTGACCGACATCTCCCCCGGCGAGCTCAAGGTGATCGGAATGCCGAGCCTGCCGCCGGGCATGGAGCTCGAGGACGTCGACGTGGTGGTGCGGATTCGGCCGCGGGCGGAGTGAACCTTCGCGCGGGTGCCGAGGGCATCGGCGGAGGTCGGGCGTTCGCGAACACGGTCTTCGGGGGGGCGTCGTCGCGACGCGCGCGCCGGCGTGGAACGAGGCGGTATCGCCCACCACATCTCGCGCCCGCCGGTCCGTTCACCTCCGTCTTCTCGTGATGTTCGGAGCCCGATCCCGTGACCGCACCGCTACTCCTCGCTTCCGCCCTCGCCTCGCTCGTCTATGGCACCCGCTTCTTCACCGCGCCGGGCGGGCCACTCAAGGCGGTGATCAAGACCGCGGCCGTCGGGGCGCTGGCGGCCCATGCGGTCGTCTCGGGGGCGCCGTGGCTGCTGGTCGCGGCGCTGGTGCTGTCGAGTGCCGGCGACTTCTTCCTCGCCTTCGACGGCGAGAAGCCGTTCGTCGCCGGGCTCGCGAGTTTCCTTTTCGCCCACGTCGTCTATATCGTGCTGTTCCGTCAGATCGGGTTGCCGCTGGCGGTGATCGGGGCGGAGACGGGGCGGCTCGTCGGTGCGATCGCCGTCGCCGGGCTCTGCCTCGGTCTTCTCGGCTGGCTGTGGGGGCATCTCGGGGAGATGCGGGCGCCGGTCGTCGCCTACACGGTGGCGATCCTGGCGATGGTGGTGAGTGCGCTGGCGCTCGACGGCCGGCCGACGGCGACCTTCGGCGCCTTCGCCTTCGCGATCTCGGATTCGTGCCTCGCGGCGATCACCTTCCGCCTGAAGCAGGGGAAGCTCGCGACGGTGTGGCTGCCGCTGGCGGTGTGGTGGCTCTACTGGGGCGCGCAGGTGGCGATCCTGGCGGGGTTCGTGCGGCTCGGCGGGTGAGGAGAAACCGCCGCTGGCGGATCCTAAGCGGGCAACCCGAGGTCGCCCGTCGGAGCGTCACTCCGCCGCGTTCGGCTTGCGCTTCGACCGACGCTTCAGCGTGTGGTCCATGTAGGAGCGCAGCACCGCGTTGATCCGCTTCTGATAGCCGGCGCCGTCCGCCTTGAAGAAGGCGAGGACGTCGTCGTCGAGGCGGATGGAGATCGGGGTCTTCGACGGGGGAACGACGAGGACGGCGTTCTCCCAGTCGGGATCGATGATGTCGGCGTCAGGATCGGAGGCGACCGCGCGTTCGATGTCCTCATCGGTCATCGCGTCGACGCGGGCCCAATCCGTCCGACTCTTCAGTTCTCCGGAAGCCAACTTACGGAGAAGTTCGTCAGCCGTATAACGAACGATATGCTCGTTCTTCACTTTTCCAGGCCCTTCGTGCCGAAATGATACGGAATTTCTCGCCCCGCCGGACATGGACGGTGGTAACGAGTCGTCCATTCAAGAGCCCGGTCGCCTTTCGTCTGTCCTCGCCGTTGCGGGCGGAGGGAACGTCGACGTTAGTGCCGAGCAAGACAAGAGCCGCATCGATGAAATCGATGGCATGGCCCTCTATGTTCTTCAACCTCTTTCCTTCGTCCCACTCGAAGCCGGTGGCGTCGAGAGAGGATTCGTTATGCTTACTCATGCAATCTCCTTGCGGAGCGCAAAAACTTATTCGTTAGCGCCCCAGCTATTGACGTGAATCATTGGCGAATCTCCTTTGCTTTGGGTGCTTTGGGTTGAGTCCTCGCCTCAGGTAGAGTGTATATACAGAAATATATCTCCTGGCAACGGCGATCTGGTGGGTTCCGGTCGCATCCCGTCGCCGCCTCCCCTATACTCCCCCCATGAAATACCCGCCGCACCTCCTCGACGAGATCCGTGCGCGGCTTCCGGTGTCGGAGGTCGTGGGAAGGCGCGTGCGGCTGAAGAAGCAGGGGCGGGAGTACGCCGGGCTGTCGCCGTTCAATCCGGAGAAGACGCCGTCGTTCTTCGTCAACGATCAGAAGGGCTTCTATCACTGCTTCTCGTCCGGCAAGCACGGCGACATCTTTCGCTTCCTGCAGGAGACAGAGGGGCTGACGTTCCCGGAAGCGGTCGAGCGGCTCGCCGCCGAGACCGGCGTGGCGCTGCCGAAGCCCGACGCGCGTGAAGAGCGGCGCGAGCGCCATCGCGCCAGCCTCGCCGACGTCGTCGAGATGGCGGCGCGGTTCTTCGAGGAGCAGTTGAAGCTGTCGTCGGGGGCCACGGCGCGGGCCTATGTCGAGAAGCGGCGGCTGGAGCCGCGGACGGTCAAGGAGTTCCGTATCGGCTTCGCGCCGGCCGAACGCGAGGCACTGAAGCGGCATCTCCTCGCCAAGGGAGTCGACGAGCAGGCGATGCTCGATGCCGGGCTCACCATCAAGCCCGACGACGGGCGGCCGAGCTATGACCGCTTTCGCAACCGGCTGATGATCCCGATCCAGGACGAGAAGGGTCGCGTCGTCGCCTTCGGCGGTCGCGCCATGAGCCCGGACGACCAGCCCAAGTATCTGAATTCGCCGGAGACCGAGCTCTTCCACAAAGGGTTCATGCTGTTCAACGGCCACCGTGCCCGAGCCGCCGCCTACGACCAGGGCTCGGTCATCGTGGTGGAGGGCTATCTCGACGCCATCGCGGTGTGGCAGGCGGGGGTCCCGGGGGTGGTGGCGACGTTGGGCACCGCCTTCACCGAGGAGCAGATCCAGCGGATGTGGCGCTTCGCCGCCGAGCCGATCGTCTGTTTCGACGGTGACAAGGCGGGGGTGAAGGCGGCCTATCGGGCGATCGACCGCATCCTGCCGCATCTGAAGTCCGGCTTCTCGTTCAACTTCGTCTTCCTACCCGACGGCAAGGATCCGGACGAGCTGATCGCGCTCGGCGGCAGGGCGGCGTTCCAGGCCGAGGTGGAGCGGGCGGTGCCGCTCGCCGACGTGTTGTGGGATCGCGAGACGCAGGGCGCGGCGATCGATACCCCGGAGCGCAAGGCGGCGCTGGAGAAGCGGCTCGAGGATCTCGTCCACGAGATCAAGGACGGCCGGGTGCAGCGCGCCTATCAGCTGCGCTATCGCCTCCGCCTCTCCAACCTGTTCTGGACGTCGGAGAGAGGTGAGCGCGGCGAAGGCTTCAAAGGCGGCCGGGCGCCGGCGCAGCGCGGCGGTTGGTCGGGCGGGCGACCCGAGCCCTCGGCAGCGATGCCGCCGATGCCGGGCGGCGATCTGGTCGGGCTCGAACGGGTGGTGCTGGGGCTCTGTGTCGAATACCCGGATCTGTTCGAGGCGGCGGCGGAGCGCGTCATCGGCCTCGATTTCGGGCTGGAGCCGCACGAGGCGTTCAAGCGCGAGCTGTGGCGGATGGCGACCGAGGTCTC
>CALMFH010000195.1 GCA_937864925.1 uncultured Alphaproteobacteria bacterium
GACTTCGAGACCTGAACGGAGCAATCGATGATCAGCCGGATCTCTTCCCGCCTCGCCCTCCTCGGTGCGACCGCCGTCCTGGTGGCCGGCCTCACGACCGGGGCGTCGGCCGAGACCTACACGAAGGAGCATCTCGCCGCGGCGCGCGCCGCGATCGCCGCGGCCAAGGTGACCGAAGGCTTCGACGAGATCCTGATCGGTGTCGCCGCCCAGACCAAGCAGGTGCTGGTGCGCCGCGCCCCGGCCGCCTCGACCCAGATCGAGGAAGTGACCAATGCCGTCGCGCTCGAACTGGTTCCGAGGCGCGGCGAACTCAACCAGCAGATCCAGGAACTCTGGGCGGGCCGCTTCACCAAGGAAGAGCTCGACGAGATCACCAGGTTCTACGCCTCGCCGGTCGGCCAGAAGTTCACCAAGGAGATCCCGGCGATCGGCCAGGGGATCGGCATGGCGGCGCAGGTGTGGCAGAAGAAGATCGGCGAGGAGATGCTCGCCAAGGTGCGTGCCGAGATGAAGAAGCGCGGCATCGAGCTCTGACGCCCGGAGCGCCCGTTTCGTTCCTTCGCGCGCCGGCGATCGTCCACACATCGCCGGCGCGTCTCGTTCCGGACCTCGGCCGACGGGCTCGCCACGAGCGCCGTGGCGCAAGACGGGAGTGACCCGATGAGCTTCGACTACGACCTCTTCGTCATCGGTGCCGGATCCGGCGGCGTCCGCGCCGCCCGCATCGCCGCGACCCACGGGGCGCGGGTCGCCGTCGCCGAGGAATACCGGGTCGGCGGCACCTGCGTCATCCGTGGGTGCGTGCCGAAGAAGCTGATGGTCTACGCCTCGCGGTTCGCCGACGACTTCGCCGACGCCGGCGGTTTCGGCTGGACGGTGGGCGAGACGTCGTTCGACTGGCCGCGCTTCGTCGCCGCCAAGGATCGCGAGATCGCCCGGCTGGAGGGGCTCTACGGCGCCAATCTGGAGCGATCGAAGGTCGAGATCCTGCGCACCCGGGCGACGGTCGAGGGTGAGCACCGCGTCCGCCTCGGCGACGGGCGCAGGGTGAGCGCCGCACACGTGCTGATCGCCACCGGCGGTCGGCCGGTGCGCGAGGGCGGCTTCCCCGGCGCTGAACACTGCATCACCTCGGAGGAGCTCTTCGACCTGAAGCGGCTGCCGAAGCGGCTCACCGTGGTCGGGGGTGCCTATATCGCGCTCGAGTTCGCCTCGATCTTCGCCGGGCTCGGATCCGAGGTCACCGTGCTCTATCGCGGCGAGGAGATCCTGCGCGGCTTCGACATGGAGGTGCGCCGGCATCTCCATGCCGAACTCGAAGGGCGCGGCCCGACCATCGTCACCGGTGACGTCTTCACCGCGGTGGAGAAGACCACCGGCGGGCTCGTCGGCACGACCCGCGGCGGACGGCGGATCGAAGCGGACGAGATCGTGCTCGCCATCGGCCGGCGGCCGAACACCGCCGGACTGGGGCTCGAGACGGTCGGGCTCGATCTCGCGGCGAACGGTGCGGTACCGGTCGAGGGTGTCTTCGCCACCCGGCTGCCGTGGCTGCACGCGGTCGGCGACGTCACCGATCGCGTCGCCCTCACGCCCGTCGCCATCCGCGAGGGCCATGCCTTCGCCGACACCGTCTTCGGTGGACGGGCCGTGGCGGTGTCGCACGATCTGGTGCCGACCGCCGTCTTCACCACGCCCGAGGTCGGCACCGTCGGGCTCGGCGAGGAAGACCTCCAGGCACAGGGCATCGGCTACGACGTCTATCGCTCCACCTTCCGGCCGATGCGGGCGACGCTCGCCGGTCGCGGGCCACGGACGCTGATGAAGATCCTGGTCGAGGCGGCGAACGACCGGGTCGTCGGCGTCCACATCGTCGGGGCGGACGCGGCGGAGATGATCCAGCTGGTCGCGGTGGCGATGCGGATGGGGGCGACGAAGGCCGATTTCGACGCCACCATGGCGCTGCATCCGAGCGCGGCGGAAGAGTTGGTGACGATGCGCACGCCGTCGGGTGCGTGGCGGCCCGAGGGATGAGCCACGACGGCCGCTCGACCCCGACGGAAGATCGAGCCGCACCCATTTGACCACGAGGCGCTAGCAGCGCTATTTTCCCGCTCGTTCGCCGAGGGCCGGGGGGCGCGGGGCGCCCGCCGGGGGACCCGAGAACGGCGACGAACGAGGGCTCGATCAGAGACGAACAGCCGTGATGTCCGGGTTCGGCGGGAGACCCCCGCACAGAAGGATCGACGGACCACGGCCCGAGGACCTCACCACAGATCCGCTTCCAGCTGCAGACGAGACCGCCGATCAGCGTCGGCGCGACGCATACGCGCCACACCAGGAGTAGGGCCATGGCCCAGAACGACGAAGTTCGACCGACCTCCGGCTCCGACGGTTCCGCCACGAAGGCGGAAAGTGGACCCGTAGCGACGGCGAGCGGCACGACGGTCGCCGCCTCCGCGGCGCCGGCGAGTGAGGCGGCGCGTCCGTCCGGGACCGCTGCGCACGCCGGGCACGGCGACCACAGCGGTCATGCGGGCGTCCTCGCCGCTCTCGGCATCGTCTTCGGCGACATCGGCACCTCGCCGATCTACACCCTCGGCACCGCCTTCAAGGTCGGGGTCATCCAACCGATTCCGGCCGACATCCTCGGCTTCCTGTCGCTGATCATCTGGTCGCTGATCATCGTCGTCGGCATCTGGTACGCGATCTTCATCATGCGGGCCGACAACCGCGGCGAGGGCGGCATCTTCGCGCTGATGGCGCTGGCGCATCAGTCGGCGCCGAAATACGGCACGGTGATCGCGGTGCTCGGCATCGTCGGTGCGTCGCTGTTCTACGGCGACGCGGTGATCACACCGGCGATCTCGGTGTTGTCGGCGGTGGAAGGTATCGCGGTCTTCGCGCCGGCATTCGAATCGGTGGTGCTGCCGCTGGCGATCGTCATCCTGACAACGCTCTTCGCCGTGCAACGCGGCGGCGCCAGCAAGGTCGGCGGCTGGTTCGGACCGATCATGCTCGGTTGGTTCGCGCTGCTCGGCATCCTCGGCGCCAAGCAGCTCATGCTCTATCCCGGTGTGCTGGCGGCACTCGATCCGCGCTGGGGCATCGCCTTCATCGCCAATTCGGGCTGGCACGTCTTCGCCATCCTGGCGGTGGCGGTGCTGGCGGTGACCGGCGCCGAGGCGCTCTACGCCGACATGGGCCACGTCGGCCGCTCGGCGGTGCGCAAGGCCTTCGCCTTCGTCGTCGTACCGTCGCTGGTGCTGGTCTATCTCGGCCAGGGCGCGCAGGCGCTGGCCGATCCGCTGCACGGCCACGACGACCCGTTCTTCCAGATGGTCGGACCGGCGTTCCAGCCGGTGCTGGTGGTGTTCGCCACACTCGCCACCGTCATCGCCTCCCAGGCGGTGATCTCGGGGGCGTTCACCGTCACCCATCAGGCGGCCCATCTCGGCTTCTGGCCGCGCACCGACACCCGCCACACCTCGGCAGCCGAACGCGGTCAGGTCTATGTCGCCTCGGTCAACCTGCTGCTGTTCGTGGCGGTCATCACCATCGTCCTGATGTTCCAGAAGTCGGAGAAGCTCGCCGAGGCCTACGGCTTCTCGGTGACCGGCACCATGGTGGTCACCTCGATGCTGGCCTTCCTGGTGGCACGCGGCGTGTGGCGTTGGCCGCTGTGGCGGGCGCTGCCGACCGTCGCCTTCTTCATGATGTTCGACGTCGGCTTCTTCCTGTCGTGCGCCACCAAGGTGCTGCACGGGGCGTGGCTGCCGTTGATCATCGGCGGCATGCTGGTGGTGGTGATGGGGGCGTGGCGCATGGGCCGGCTGAAGCTGGCGGCACGGCGGCGACACGAGGGCATTCCGATCAAGACGGCGCTGTCGGCGCTCCGATCGCCCCGTATCGAGCACGTGCGCGGTACCGCGGTCTACATGATGGAAGATCCGGCGATGGCGCCGCGCTCCTTCCTCCACAACCTCAAGCACAACAAGTGCGCCCACCAGCAGATCGTCTTCCTGTCGATCCAGACGGCGGAGGAGCCGTGGGTGGAGCAGTCAGGCCGTCTGTCGGTCGAGCCGCTGACCGACGGCGTGGTGATGGTCACCTCGCGCTACGGCTTCATGGAGACGCCGGACGTGCCGGCGGCGGTGAAGGCGTCGGAGGCGATGGGGGTGCACGTCGACAAGAAGGATCTGTCGTTCTTCGTGTCGCGCGCCCATCTCGTCGAAGGCGACGAGGGCGGGCTGTGGACCTGGCTGCGCGGTCTCTTCATCTTCTTCTACCGCAACCAGGCCGACCCGGCCGACTACTACCAGATCCCGCCCGGCCGCGTCGTCGACCTCGGCGCTCAGATCACCA
>CALMFH010000196.1 GCA_937864925.1 uncultured Alphaproteobacteria bacterium
TCGCCCTCGCAGCGCATCTGGGGCTACGAGACGCCGGACGGCTCGTTCGCGCAGTTCTGCCGGGTGCAGGCGCGTCAGCTGCTGCCGCGTCCGCAGCACCTGACCTGGGAGGAATCGGCCTCCTACATGCTGACGCTGGCGACCGCCTATCGCATGCTGTTCGGACACAATCCGCACCAGCTGAAGCCGTCGCAGAACGTGCTGATCTGGGGCGCCTCGGGCGGTCTCGGCGTGTTCGGCATCCAGCTGACCGCGGCGGCCGGCGCCAACGCCATCGGCGTCATCTCCGACGAGACCAAGCGCGACTACGTGCTGAGCCTCGGCGCGCGCGGCGTCATCAACCGCAAGGACTTCGACTGCTGGGGCCAGCTGCCGAAGGTGGGCTCGCCCGAATACGACAAGTGGTTCGGCGAGGTGCGCAAGTTCGGCAAGGCGATCTGGGACATCACCGGCAAGGGCAACAACGTCGACATGGTGTTCGAGCACCCCGGCGAGTCGACCTTCCCGACCTCGACCTTCGTGGTCAAGCGTGGCGGCATGGTGGTGTTCTGCGCCGGCACCTCCGGCTTCAACATCACCTTCGACGCGCGTTACGTCTGGATGCACCAGAAGCGCATCCAGGGCTCGCACTTCGCCCACCTGAAGCAGGCGGCGGCGGCCAACAAGTTCGTCCTCGACCGCCGCGTCGAGCCGTGCATGTCGGAAGTCTTCGAGTGGAAGGACATTCCGAAGGCCCATACCAAGATGTGGAAGAACGAGCACAAGCCCGGCAACATGGCGGTGCTGGTGTGCTCGCCCAGGCTCGGGCTGACCACCTTCGAAGACGTGCTCGAGGCCTCGGCCGAAATGAAGGCGTGAGGTCGGCGGTGGAGCGGGGACCCGCTCCGCACGATCATCGAAACGACGAGACGGCGATCCGTGGGAAACCGCGGGTCGCCGTCGGCGTTTCGGCCGGCCGGTTCGGGATCGCGCAGGCGAGGGGTGGTCAATGCTCCGGCGGTCGACCTTCGCGCCAGATCTCCAGCGAGTGGTTGATCTCGGCGCCGAAGAGGAAGATAAGGCCGATGATGTAGAAGAACAGCATCGAGGCGATTGCGCCGCCGAGGCCGGCGTAGGTCTTGGCGTAGCCGGAGAAGTGCGAGAGGTACCAGGAGAAGACCAGGCCGGCGACGAACCACAGCGTCGCCGTCACCAGCACGCCGGGCAGGATACCCTTCAACGTCTGGCGGCGGGCGGGAAGCCAGAGATGGGCCGAGGCGAGGAAGAGGAAGACGCCGAGGGTGAAGAACAGCAGCGGCAGGCGGTTGAAATAGGACCAGTAGGGGGCGAGGTCGGGGGCGTGCGGGATGACGAAGGCCCACACCACCGGCAGCACCACGACGAGGAAGCCGAGGCCGAGGATGACCACCCCGCCGATCAGCATGAAGAAGGTGCCCTCGAGGCGGCGGATGAGGAAGTGGCGGTCGTCGTAGGAGCGGTAGGCGTAGTTGAGGCCCATGCGCAGGCTCTCGACCAGACCGGTGACGATGACGACGAGCAGGATGGCGCCGACGGTGAGCACGCTGCTCTGCGAGGTGGCGAGCACCGCCGAGATCTCGGGCCGGAGGATGTCGGCGACCTGTTCCGGCAACACCGAGAAGATGCCGCCGGTGCCCTGCTGTGCGGCGGCGGCGAGTTCCGATCCGCCCCAGTAGCCGGCGAGACCGGTGACCAGGATCATGAACGGGAACATCGAGAAGAGGATGGCGAAGGCGATGTTGGAGGCGTGCGCGAAGGATTCGTTGCGAAGCAGGCCCCAGTAGAAGGCCTCCCAGACGATGTGTCCGAGGGCTCCGATCCCGAGCCGTCGGTCGGTTCCCGTCGGAGTTTCGTGGGTGTCGGCGGTCTCGGTCTCGGCCATGGCGCGGAAGATAGGCGCCCGCGTCCTCCGACACAATCGTCTCGGCGCGGCTTCCGTGCTCCCCGGCCTCGCCTCTTCGTCGATAGGTGTCGACCCGAAGGGGAGCGCCGGCGAGAATGCTGGCGGCGACTCGGGTTTTGCCGCATTCTGATCGCAGGGAAGCGATCGCGGACGGTTCGGCCGATCCGCGCCTCTCGCCCCGTCTCCCGTCATCGGCATCGGATCGACCGCCTTGATCAACTCGTCCGTCCGCGCGTTCCTCGCCCTCGTCTTCGTCGTCGCCCTGTCGACGGCCGAGACATCGCTCGCCCAGGAGACGGCGCCGAGGACCGAGGAGGCGGCGAAGCCGGCGACCGCACCGGCGCAGACGGCGGCACCGTCGCCGATCCCGGCCGCATCCGGTCCCGCCACGGCCCCGCCGTCGCCGACACCCCCCGCCGCGGCCTCGACCCCGGCGCCCTCCGCACGCCCGGCGACGGCGAGCGACCCGGCCCAACCGCCACGACCGAAGCCGGCACCGGCGAAGCCCGACGAGGTGCAGCAGAAGCTCGATGCCTGGAAGGTCGAGGTCGAACAGATCGCCGCCGGCATCCAACGCGAGGGCCAGACCGATCGCCATCTCGCCGAGATGCGTGAACGGGCCGAACGTCTGCGCGAGGCCGCCGCCGACCTGATCGCCGTCGAGAGCCCGCGTCAGGCGGCCTTCGAGGCGCGGCTGAAACAACTGGGACCGGCACCCCAGGCCAAGGACGACGAACCGGCGCCGGTCGAATCGGATGCGGTCAAGACGGAGCGCGAAGAACAGCAGAAGCTGCTCGCCGAGGCGCAGGGGCGCATCAAACAGGCGCAACTCCTCGACCTGCGCGCCGAAGAGATCGTCCGCACCATCGCCGAACGGCGGCGTGATCGCTTCACCCAGGAGATGGTCGAACGCTCGCGCTCGGTGTTCGACCCGACGCTGTGGGTCGAGGCCCTGCAGTCGCTGCCCGGCACCTTCAACAGCCTGCGCTATCTCATCGCCGACTGGGCGAGCCTGTTGGCATCGCGCGGGCTCGAGACGGCGCTCGCCGTCGGTTCGGTGGTGGTGGTACTGGTGGTGGCGCTGTTCGCGATGCGGCGGCGGCTCACCCTCTTCACCGAACGCGATCCCGAGATCGCCGAGCCGCCACGGTTGCGCAAGGCGGCGGTCGCGGCCGCTATCGTCGCCCTCAACGTCGCGGTCCCGGTCGCGGGCCTCTTCGGCGTGGCGCGCGCGCTCGAGGTCTTCGACCTCAATCCGGATCGCATCTCGCAGTTCCTCGATGCGCTGATCCTCGGCGTGGGGGCGGCGGCGGCGGTCTACGGCGTGGCGCTGGCACTGTTCGCGCCGGCCAAGCCGAGTTGGCGGATGGTGCCGGTCGGCGACGTCACGGCGTCGCGAATCGTCGGCCTGTCGGTGGTGTTGGCGGTGACCCACGGCCTCGGCGTCGCCGTGGCGCGGCTGATGAACGTGGTGGCGGCGCCGGTCGCCGAGGTGATCGCCTATGCCGGCCTGTTCGCGATCGTCGACGCGGGTATCGTCATGGCGGCTCTCAAGGCGGCGGCGCGGTCGCTGACCGGCGACGAAGCGCCGGCGGCGGAGGCGAATGCGGCCGAGAGCGGACGCAGCGTCCTGTGGCGCTGGATCGTACCCTTCGGCTGGATGGTGGCGATTGCCGCGGTGGTGGCGGCGCTCGGCGGCTGGGTGGCGCTCGCCTCGTTCCTCACCACCCAGATGGTGCGCATCGCCTTCCTGCTCGGCGCCCTCTACATCCTCCTGGAACTCGCCGACGAAGCGATCCTGTCGACCTTCCACGAGACCACCCGGGTCGGGGCGATGTTGACCCGGTCGATGGGGCTCGGCCGTGAGCGGGTCGAACAGATCGGCGTGGTGTTGTCCGGAGCGGTGCGGCTGCTGCTCATCGCTCTCGCCGTGCTCCTGATGCTGACGCCGATCGGGGTGTCGTCGCAGGACGTGGTGGCCGACGCCCGCTCGGCGTTCTTCGGCTTCAAGATCGGCGGCTTCACCTTCTCGCTCGCCACCATCCTCAGCGGTATCGCCTTCCTGGTTCTCGGTATCGCGGTGACGCGCGCCGTGCAGGGTTGGCTCGACGAGCGCTTCCTGCCGCGCACCCGGCTCGACGTCGGCCTGAAGAACTCGATCCGCACCGCCTTCGGCTATGTCGGCTATCTGCTCGCGGCGATGTTGGCCTTCTCGGTGGTCGGCCTCGATCTCCGCAATCTCGCCATCGTCGCCGGTGCGCTTTCGGTCGGTATCGGTTTCGGCCTGCAGTCGATCGTCAACAACTTCGTCTCGGGCCTGATCCTGCTCGCCGAACGGCCGATCAAGGCCGGTGATCTGGTCGAGATCGGCACCGAGAAGGGCTTCGTGCGCAAGATCAACGTGCGCTCCACCGAGATCGAGACCTTCGACCGGGCGTCGCTGATCGTGCCCAACTCGACGCTCATTTCCGGCAACGTCAAGAACTGGATGCACCGCGATCTCACCGGACGCTGTGTCGTCAACGTCGGCGTCGCCTACGGCGCCGATCCGGAACGGGTCCGCCGGGTGCTGCTCGATTGCGCCGCGGCCCACGACAAGGTCCTGGGCTTCCCGGCGCCGTCGGCCTATTTCGTCAACTTCGGCGACAGCGCCCTCGAATTCCGCCTGGTCTGCACGGTGGGCAATGTCACCGACGCCTTCGCGGTGGAGAGCGATCTGCGTTTCGCCATCGTGGCGAAGCTCGCGGAAGCGGGGATCGACATTCCCTATGCCCAACGCGACGTCCACATTCGCCAGCTCGACGACCTGCGTGGGTTGATGGACGTGGTCCTCGGGCTGAAATCGGCGACGGGTCCGTCGCGTACGCCGCGTGGCGAGAGCTGATCGACCCCACGTCCTTCCTGCCGTTTCCGTCGTCCTCGGAGTTCAGATGTCGCCCTGTCGCTTCGCCCGCCGTACCGCCCTGCTCGCCCTCGTCGCCGCCCTTGCCGCCTGTTCGCGCGGGCCGGTACCGGAGAGCCGGCCGGCTTTCTATCAACGGCTCGATCAGACCGGTGGGGCGGTCGATCCGGCCTCGTCCCTGTCGATGATCAACCTCTACCGTTCCAACAAGGGGGCGGCGCCGCTCGTCTGGGATCCGGCACTGGCGCGCGTCGCCCAGGGTCAGGCCGACCGCATGGCGGCAGCCGACAAGGTGCACTCGGTCGAAGAGGCGCGGCTCGCCGCCGATCTCGCCGCCGCCGGCATCTCCCACAAGAGCTTCCTCGCCAATTTCTCCGCCGGCTACCGGACCTTCGCCGAGGCTTTCTCGGGCTGGCGCGAATCGAAGACCCACGAGGCGACCATGGCGGCGCCGCGGGCGACGCGGATCGGGCTCGCCACGGCGCAGGCGCCGCAGTCGAAGTACAAGATCTTCTGGACACTGGTGGTGGTCGAGCCGAAGTGAGGTCGGCGCGCCGGCCCGAGGGCCGAAGGCCCGGCGGTCGCCGACGCGACGTCGGCGGACGGCCGCCTTTGCGGCTTGACGAAGCCGGTTCCGCCCCCTTATATCGCCCGGTCTCGTGAGGCGGGCGCGTAGCTCAGCGGGAGAGCACTTCGTTCACACCGAAGGGGTCACAGGTTCGATCCCTGTCGCGCCCACCATTCCTTCTCGATCGGTCCCTCGGGCAAGCGGATCGGCGCCGTCGCCGGATCGGGCGTGCGTCGTGGTGGGCCACGATCGGGTCGCCGCCGGCGTCGAAGAGCGCGTCGGTTCGATCGCCGATCCATCCTGTTGCCGTCCGGGCGAAGGCGGGGCATTGTCGTCGCGTTCAAGGGGGAAACGCCTTTCGACCGTAACAGCGGCGGGGGCGAAATGCGGAACGGCGCGATGCGGACCAGGAACATCGTCATCGCCGCGATCATCGGATCGGTGGCGCTCATCGAAGTCCATCATTTCACCAAGCAGTTCGCGACGCCCGACGTCGACGACGAGACCGCCTGGGTGGTGACCCACAAGGGGCGCGACCTCGATCGGCTGTTCGTCGAGGCGCTGATCTCGCGCTACGAGGACACGCTGGTGCTGGCCGAGGCCGAGCGCCAGCGCGGTCACAATCCCGAGCTGCGCAAGCTCGCCGCCGCTCTGTTGGAGAGTCGACGCAAGGATCTCGATGCGCTGCGGCGCTTCGACACCGCCGACAGCGGCATACCGGCGAGCAGCTCAGGGGCGCGCTGATACCGGGCTGATGAAATTCGGACTCGTCCGAACTCCAAGAGCGTTACGGCCCGACCGGCCGGCGCCCGTTCGGGCTCGCCTTCGTTCACGAAGTTTCGAACAGGTCGAAACTTCGTGAACTCGGTATGAGACGCGAATCGCCGGTCGCCGACGGTGGGATGTGTCACCGGCCGCGGCCGGAAGGTCAGTCGAGCCGCGGATAGTCGGTGATGTGACGGATGGACCGATAGAGCGGCGCCAGCCGCGGGTAGAGTTTGACGTAGACCTCGCGGAACAGCCGGTCGTAGAGCCGCGCAGCGTCGAGCCGCGGCTCGAACAGCTTGCCGGGGCGGCTCATGTGGCGTTGCGCGGTGGCGTGATCGGGGTAGAAGCCGGCACCGACCGCGGCGTTGATCGCCGCGCCGAGGCCCGAGGCCTCCCAGGTGTGCGGCCGCTCGGCCGGAAGGCCGAAGACGTCGGCGGTGATCTGCATGATGGCGTCGGACTGCGAGCCGCCGCCGGTGACGCGCAGCCGACGGATCGGCACACCATTGCGCCGCTCGAGCCGCACCGCCGCCTCGCGCAGCGCATAGGCGATGCCCTCGATGATGGCGCGGTACATGTGGGCACGCTCGTGTACCCCGCCGAAACCGATCATCGCGCCCTTGGCCTCGGGGCCGGGGATCTTGACGCCCGGATTCCAGAAGGGTTGCAACATCAGACCCAGGTTGCCGGCCGGGGTCGCCTCCAGCATCCGCTCGAACAGCACCTCCGGCGCCACGCCCTGGCTCTCCGCCTCGATCACCTCGCGGGCGGCGAACTGTTCCTTGAACCAGTTCACCATCCAGTAGCCGCGCTGGACCATGAGTTCGCTGTTGAAGCGACCCGGCGCGGCGGCAGGGAAGGGAGGGATGAAGGGAATCGGCTCGACGTAGCGGTCGTTGCAGGTGTTGATGGTGGCGGTGGTACCGTAGCCGAGCACGGCGGTGTCCGGGGTCCAGGCGCCGGCGGCGAGCACCTCGCAGGCCTTGTCGGCGGCGGCGGCACAGACCGGCAGACCCTCCGGGATGCCGGTCTCCTCCGCCGCACGTGCCGTGACCAGACCCATGGCGTGGCCGCAGGGTACGAGATCCGGCAGCATCTCACGGCGGAGGGTCACCAGCTTCCATTTGAAATGATGGCGCCCGGCCCAATTCTCGCGCTTGGCGTCGAAGGGGACGTAGCCGACCTGGGAGCCGACCGAGTCGCGGATGTGGCCGGTGAGCTTGAGGTTGTACCAGCCGGAGAGGAAGAGGAAGTGGCGGGTGCGCCGCCAGACCTCCGGTTCGTCGACGGCGAGCCAGTTGCACTCGGCCTTGGATTGGACGAAGTGGACGGTGCGGCGCTGGCGGGTGATCCTGAGCCCGGCCTCCAGCCACAGCGGCAGCGGCCGGTGATGCGGGGTGCGGCGCTGATCGAGCCAGATGATCGCCGGACGCAGCGGTTCGCGATCGGCGCCGAGGGGCACCACCACGGCGCGTTGGGTGGTCACCGCCATGGCGGCGACCCGCGGCCGGAGATCGGGATGGGCGCGCCACAGTTCGCGGGTGGCGTGGCAGAGATTGGCCCAGAAGTAGTCGCAGTCCTGCTCGGCCCAGCCCGGATGGCGGGCGTAATAGGGGGTGATGTGAACCTGTGACTTGGCGACGAGTTCGCCGGCGCGGTCGAAGATCATGGCACGGACGCTCTGCGTCCCCTGATCGATGGCGAGCAACAGGTCCTTGGTCTCGCTCATGCCGCCTTCCCCCGGTGGCCGGCCCGATCCCCGCGGTCGGCGAGGCCGCCGGACCGGCGCGCTCCGGCCGTGTTCGGCTCGGGTCGGCGCGTCGCCATCCTCGACGATCTCGGCGCATCACGCCAGTTCCTTCGCCGTCGAAGACGGGCGGGCGGCGGCGGCGCGTGTCCGCGGTCGCCGTGAATTTTTCGGCTCGCCAGGACGGCGTCGATCGACCTATCGTTCGGGATGGAAAGTGCGGGCGAGCCGGACGGAGACGGCGGGCCGTTCTTCCGGGTGAGAAATTTCACGATCGACATTGAACCACTTCTCGAGCCGCCGCGACACATGGTCGAACGGCCGGTACGGACCCGGGCATGACGACGACTTCGGACGAGGAACTCCTCCAACGGATCGCCGCCGGCGACCGACTGGCGATGCGGGTGCTGTTCTCGCGGCACCAGCTCAGAATCCATCGCTTCGTGCTGCGGCTGGTCCGCGACGAGGCGGTGGCGGAGGATGCGGTGAGCGACACGTTTCTCGACGTCTGGCGTCAGGCGGGAGACTTCTCGGGACGATCGCAGGTGACCACCTGGTTGATGTCGATCGCCCGCTTCAAGGCGCTCACGGCGCTCAGGCGCCGCCGCGATGCGGGGCTCGACGAGGAGTGGGCCGCGACTATCCCGGACGAGGCGGACACGCCCGAGGTGATCTCGCAGAAGGCCGACAAGGGAGCCGTGATCCGGCTCTGCATGGAACGGCTGACGGCGGAACACCGCGAGGTTCTCGACCTCGTCTACTACCACGAGGCGTCGGTGGACGAGGTCGCCGAGATCGTCGGCATCCCGGAAGGGACGGTGAAGACCCGCCTCTTCCACGCCCGCAAGAAACTCGCCGAGCTGCTGACCGCGGCCGGCATCGATCGAGGTTGGCCATGAACGAGACGATGACCGAGAAGGGGCGCGGGGAGATCGAGGATCTCCTGCCCTGGTACGCCAACGGGCGTCTCGCGCCCGCCGACCGACGCCGGGTCGAAACCGCCCTGGCGGAGGATCCCGACCTCGCCCGCCGGCTCGAGTTGGTGCGCGAGGAGATGGCCGAGGCGATCGCCGCCAACGAGGCGATCGCGCCCGCCTCGTCGCGGGCCTTCGACAAGCTGATGGCCGGCATCGAGGCGAACCCGCGTCCGACCCGGCCCTTCGCGGCGGTCAGGGCCGGGCTGATGGATCGGATCGGCGGCTTCCTCGCCGCACTGGCCCCGCGCCGGCTCGCCTATGCGGCCGCGGCGGTGGTGGCGTTGGTGGCGATTCAGTCGGCGGCACTGACCGGCCTCGTCGGTGAACGGGCCGGGACGACCTACGGCACCGCCTCGCAGGGCGAGGTGGCGGCGGCCGGCCCGTCGGTCCTGGTCGCCTTCGCTCCCGAGGCCCGGATGGAGGCGGTCTCCGCTTTTCTGAAGCGGCACGGCGCGAGCCTCGCCGAAGGCCCGAAGGCCAACGGTTTCTATCGGCTGCGGCTCGCCGCCGGGGCGGATGTCGCGGCAGTGGTCGAGGCGATGGGACGGGAGACCGGCCTGGTGAGCTTCGTCCAGACGGTGCGGTGAGACGCGATCGGCGTCGGGCGGGACGGCGGAGTGCCACCCTCGGCGCGACAGACGAGGAGGAAGCGATGCGGGAGACCTCGAAACCGGGAGCGCCGTCGCGGCGGTCCTTCGCGGCGCGCCGCCGGGCCAGCCTCGCAGGGGTGGCGCTGGCGGTCTTCGCCATTCTCGTGCCGACCGTCGAGGCGATGGCGCAGACCTTCGACGGTCGGCCACCGATCTATCGGCCACGGCCGGGGCTGAGGGGCGGCGGTGGGCCCGGTGTCGGCGCGGCGATCGGCATCGGTCTCGGGCTCGGGCTTCTCGGCGCCGCCGCAGCGCGCGCTTCGGCGGTCGACGAGGGACCGCCGCCGCGACGCGGTCGCGATGGCCGACCGGTGCGGGTGATCGAGGTCGACGACGACGACGTACCGCCGCCGCGTCGGCGCGGAGACGCGCCGCCGCCGCGCAAGCGGCCGCCACAACAGGCGGGCAACGCGGCGCCGTCCGACATCCGGATACCGTCCATGTCGGAGACGCGGTTCGTCGCCGGCGAGGTGCTGATCGAAATGAAGGGCAGCGGCACGATCGACGGTCTCGCCGATCGACTCGGGCTCGAAGTGCTCGCCAGCGAACAGCTGCGACTCACCGGGTCGACGTTGCACCGGCTGCGTGCCCGCGACGGACGGCCGACGCGCGAGATCCTCACCCGTCTGCAGCACGAGCGGGCGGTGGCTTTCGCCCAGCCGAACTGGGTCTACACCCTGCAACAGGCCACCGCGGGCAACGCACCGGCGCCGGCCGCCTCTTCCCCGGTGGCGACCGATGCCGGCGTGACGTCCGCCGCAGGGGCGGGTGCAGCGCCGAGCGACGCCACGGCGGCACCGGCCTTCGAGACGGCGGCGTCTTCGACGGCGATACCGCAACCGTTGCCGGGCCAGTATGCGGCGGAGAAGCTCCGGCTCCCCGCCGCGCACGGTCGGGCGCGGGGGACGGGGGTCCTCGTCGCGGTGATCGATACCGGCGCCGACGAGAACCATCCCGAACTCGCCGGCGCGGTGGCGGCGTCCTACGACGCGCTCGACGGTGTGGCGGCGGTGCCGGGCGTCCACGGCACGGCGATGGCCGGTGCGATCGCGGCGCGGGTGCGGCTCGCCGGTTCGGCACCGGCGGCGCGGCTGCTGGTGGCGCGCGCCTTCGGCCCGCCGGCGGCCAACGGTGTGGCGCAGGGCTCGACCTTCCACGTGGTCAAGTGCCTCGATTGGGCGGTGGCGAGCGGGGCGCGCGTCGTCTCGATGAGTTTCGCCGGTCCGGCCAACGATCTGCTCGGCCGGGCGCTGTCCGCAACGCGGGCGAAGGGCGTCATCACGGTGGCGGCGGCCGGCAACGCCGGACCGCAATCGGCACCGCTGTTCCCGGCGGCCGATCCGAGCGTCATCGCGGTGACCGCCAGCGATCCCGACGATCGGGTGCTGTCGGTGGCCAATCGCGGCAGCCATGTCGCGGTGACGGCGCCCGGCGTCGACATCCTGGTGGCGGCGCCCGAGGGCGGTTACGACCTGACCTCGGGGACCTCGGTCGCGGCAGCGGAAGTGTCGGGTATCGTCGCCCTCCTGGTGGAGAAGCGCGGTGACCTGACGCCGGACGAGGCGCGGCGCATTCTCGCCGCCACGGCCATCGATCTCGGCCCCAAGGGGCGCGATCCGATCTTCGGCGCCGGTCTGGTCGATGCCGAGGCCGCGGTCGCCGCGGTCGGCGGTCGCGCGCGCTGAACGTCGCCCGCGTTCGAACCCGCCCCGTCTCCCGACCCGGAGGCGGGGCGGTGGCGTTCGGCGGGTCGGGTGCCCGGGGTGCGGCGGTCCCGCGCCGGATGAGGGGTCGCGGTGGCTTTCGAAAAAAATCGACACGGCACTGAACCGGATCCCATCCCGGCGCGACAGATGGACGAGAGGGCCGAGAGCGAGGCCCTTCCCGAACCCCAAGGAGAGCCCCCATGTCGACCTCGAAGAAGATCCTCACCGCCGCCCTCGTCGCCCTCACCGTCGCCGCCGGCAGCCTCGCCACCTCCGGTGCCGCCGAAGCCAAGCCCTGGCATCATCATCACGGCTGGGGCTGGGGTGCCGGTGGTCTCGCCGCCGGTCTGGTGATCGGTTCGGCGCTGGCCTCGCGTCCGGTCTATGCCGAGCCGGTGCGCCGCTGCACCCTGGTCGAGCGGGTCAACCGTTACGGTGAGGTGATCGGCACCCGCCGGGTCTGCACCTACGAATGATCGCGTCCCCCGATCCGACGAACGAGGCCCGCTCCCCCCGGCGGGCCTCGTGGCGTTCCGGGGTCGGTCGAGGGGGTGACGGAAGTCGGCGTGGAGGTGGCGCGAAATTCTTCGAAAAAATTCGACACGGCACTGAACCGGATCCCATCCCGGCGCGACAGATGGACGAGAGGGCCGAGAGCGAGGCCCTTCCCGAACCCCAAGGAGAGCCCCCATGTCGACCTCGAAGAAGATCCTCACCGCCGCCCTCGTCGCCCTCACCGTCGCCGCCGGCAGCCTCGCCACCTCCGGTGCCGCCGAAGCCAAGCCCTGGCATCATCATCACGGCTG
Source organism: uncultured Alphaproteobacteria bacterium (assembly GCA_937864925.1). Classification (GTDB taxonomy): domain Bacteria; phylum Pseudomonadota; class Alphaproteobacteria; order Rhizobiales; family Ancalomicrobiaceae; genus CALBKH01. The sequence goes on from CALMFH010000196.1 coordinate 12,046, forward strand.
GGGCTGGGGTGCCGGTGGTCTCGCCGCCGGTCTGGTGATCGGTTCGGCGCTGGCCTCGCGTCCGGTCTATGCCGAGCCGGTGCGCCGCTGCACCCTGGTCGAGCGGGTCAACCGTTACGGTGAGGTGATCGGCACCCGCCGGGTCTGCACCTACGAATGATCGCGTCCCCCGATCCGACGAACGAGGCCCGCTCCCCCCGGCGGGCCTCGTCAGTTTTCGGGAGGCTGCCATGCGACGGAAGGCGCGACTCCTCCGCCGTTGCCCTGCAGGATCGAACCGATATGATCCCGCCGCCATCGCCCGTCGGCGATCCGGTCGATCGAGGACGAGGAGTAGGGACGCGTATGCTGCCGTTCGGTCGGAGTTACGAGGAGATCACCGGGGCGTTCCGCTGGCGGGTTCCTCCCGCTTACAACATCGCCGTCGACGCGTGCGAGAAATGGGCGACGGCCGAGCCCGATCGGGTGGCGCTCATCCATGTGCGCAGTGACGGAGCGGTCGATCGCTGGTCGTACGGGCGGCTGGCGGGAGCGGCGCACCGGTTCTCCAATCTGTTGACGGCACGCGGGGTGAAGCGCGGCGACCGTGTGGCGATCCTGTTGCCGCAGTCACCCGAGACGGCGATCGCCCATCTCGGCATCTACGCCATGGCGGCGGTGGCGCTGCCGCTCGCCGATCTCTTCGGCGTCGAGGCGCTCGCCTATCGCCTGGGCGACGCCGGTGCGCGGGCGGTGGTGACCAACCGTGCCGGAGCGGCCAAGATCGCCGAGATCCGTGACCAGTTGCCCGAGCTCGAGGCGGTCTTCACCATCGACGGCGTGTTCGACGGTACCGAAGACTTCCACCGACTTCTCGCCGCGGCGTCGGACCGGTTCGAAGCGACGTCGACCGGGCCGGACGATCCGGCGCTGATGATCTACACCTCCGGCACCACCGGCCCCGCGAAGGGAGCTCTGCACGGACATCGGGTGCTGCTCGGGCATCTGCCGGGGGTGCAGTTCGCCCACGAGTTCCTGCCGCAGCCCGGCGACCTGATCTGGACCCCGGCCGACTGGGCCTGGGCGGGCGGGCTTCTCAACATTCTCCTGCCGTCGCTGTCGCTCGGCGTACCGGTGGTCGCGGCGCGGTTCGAACGTTTCGATCCGGAGGCGGTGTGGCGGCTGGTGATCGACCAGGGTATCCGCAACGCCTTCATTCCGCCGACGGCGCTGAAACTGCTGCGCTCGGCCGGATCGGTACCCGATCGCGGACTCCTGCGGCTACGCACCGTCGGGTCGGGCGGCGAATCGCTCGGGCGCGACACCTACGATTGGGCGCAGGCCGAACTCGGGATCACGATCAACGAGTTCTACGGTCAGACCGAATGCAATCTGGTGGTCGGCGCCTGCGCCGCGGCCGGGGTGACGCGGGCGGGGGCGATCGGTAAGCCGACGCCGGGCCACCGGGTGGCGGTGATCGACGCGAGCGGCGCCGTTCTGCCGCCGGGCGAGACCGGGCAGATCGCGGTGGCGCGACCCGATCCGGTGATGTTCCTCGGCTACTGGCGCAAGCCGGAGGCGACCGCGGCGAAATTCATCGGCGACTGGATGGTGACCGGCGACCAGGGGATGACCGACGAGGACGGCTACATCTACTTCGTCGGCCGCGACGACGATCTCATCACCTCGGCCGGCTATCGCATCGGTCCCTCGGAGATCGAGGACTGTATCTGCGGCCACCCGGCGGTGGCGCTCGCCGCGGTGGTGGGCAAGCCGGATCCGATCCGCACCGAGATCATCAAAGCCTTCGTCAAACCGAAGCCGGGGGTGACGGGGGACGCGGCGCTCGCCGACGAGATCCGCCGGCACGTGCGCAATCGTCTGGCGGCGCACGAATATCCGCGCGAGGTCGACTTCGTCCGCGACATTCCGCTGACCACCACCGGTAAGGTGATCCGCCGCTTCTTCCGCGAACAGGCGCGCGACGAGGCGGCAGCGGAGGCGCGGGCGAAAGCCGAAAGCTGACGTGACGTCGGTCGACCGGACGGCATCGACCGATCTTCGCGCCGGCGCCGCCCGGCGGCCTCTTCAGCGTGAGAGGCGGCGGCGCAATCGGCCGGCGAAGCGTCGCAAGGCCAGATAGGCGCCGAGTTCGGTGGCGGCCAGGCGGATCCGCAACGGCAGGCGTACCGGTGCCGGGAAGCCGACGACCACCGTGCCGATGCGACGGCGGTCGGGCCACAGGTGGTTCATCAGGGGATGATCCTCGACGGCGAGGCTGTCGACCTCGACCAGCTCGCCTTCGTCGAGGAAGCGGGTGGTGGCGCGCAGCAACACCTGAGCACCGGGCGAGAAGGCCGCGAAGGCCTCGTCATAGGCGGTCTTCCAGCTGACCCAATGGCCCTCGGCGCCGAAACAGATCAGCATGGCGAGCGGCTGGCCACCGCGATCGATGCGGTCGAGGACGATGCGACCGCTCTCCGCCAGCCCGTCGACGACACGTTCGGCGAAGCGGGAGACGTCGGTGTTCTGCACCAGCGCGGTGCGGCGGCGGCCCTTCCAGCCCGAGGCTTCGAGCACCAGGAAGTCGGCGAAGGCGGCCCGCGCTTCGGCGCCGCGGACGATCGAGGCCCGGATCGGTCCGGTCTCGGCGAGCCGTCGCCACAGCCGCCGCCATTCCTTGCGGCGTTTGCGACTGACGTGATCCTGGAGGAAAGCGCCGCCACCACCACCACCACCGAGGCAGGCGCGGGCGTGGCTCTCCACCACGATCAGGCGATGGCCCGAGACCGCCGCCACCCGTCCGAGGGCGGCGGCGAAGGCGCCGTCGAGCGGCAGGTAGCGGAAGACGACGCCGCCGTCGCGACGGGCGATCGCGGCGACGAGGGCGGTCAGGATCTCTTCGGCGCGGTCGGCGTCGACGAGCGGGGTGCCGAGCGGGGCGTATTCGTTGGAGAAGACCGACGGCAGACGAGCGGTGAGCCCGAAGCCGAGCCGCGGAGTCCACAGCGCCATCACCGCGACGAGGCGGCGGGCCGGTCCTTCGCCGCGATGGGCGATCAGCAAGCGGGCGTTCGGGGCGAAGGCCTCGAGCGCCGGGATGAGGAAGTCCGGTCCGTGCAGGATGTTGGGTTCGACGGCGCGGGCGACGAGTTCGTTCCAGGCGGGACGCAACGGGACCGCTTCGACCAGCGACAGCTCGCGCACCTCGACGCCATGACCGCTCGGAATGCGGGAGGCGGGCGCGACACCGTCGGTCACGCCACCGGCGTCGGTCGCCGATGTGCGGGTCGAGGTCATGGACGGGACCGCTCCACCTTCACGGATCAGCCGGGCGGGGATGCCCGAGCCGCCGACGCCAGAACGAAAACGTCCAGGCCGAGGCGTCGCCGCACCACCACCGCCAGGACGACCGATTCGAAAATCATCGCCGCCGTCGTGCCGACGGCCGCACCCCATATACCGTAGATGGGAATGAGAAGCGAATTCGCAATCAGACTCACCGCCAGAGTGAGGCCGTAGACCACGGCCGATGCGGTCTGCTGACCGGCCATCGACAGCAGCGTCTCGGCCGGGCCGACGGACGAGCGGGCGAGAACCCCGGCCACCAGAACGAAGAGGATGGGAAAGCCTTCGGTGAAGCCCGGTCCGAAGAGCGAAAGCAACGGCCGCCCGACCAGGAGCACGCCGATCGACATCGCCGCCGAGGCCCAGAAGGTCCACTTCACCATGCGGTCGACGAAGATCTCCAGTTCGACGCGGGCGCCGGCATGCCAGAGGGAGGCGAACCGTTTGGCCGAGGCGACCTTGGCGGAGTAATAGACGAAATGGACGAGGGCGAGCGTCTTCACCGTGGCGAAATAGACGGCGACCCGGTCGGGTTCGGCCCATCGGCCGACGAGCAGGATGTCGATGCTGTTGAGCAGCACGAGGAAACCGTCGACCAGCAACATCGGCGCGCTGACACTTGCCCAGAGCGCGACGTCGTAGCGCCGCCGTGCCGGGGGTAGGGCCGCCGCCAGCCGCCGGCCGATGGCGATCGCCTGGACGAGGGTCGCGGCCCAGGTGGCGATCACCGCCGTCCAGCAGGCGGTGACCGCCCGCATCTCCAGGCCGAGGACGAAGGCGAGGGCCATCAGCGCCAGGATGATGGCGGGACGGGCGAGAAAGGTCGGCAGAAAGGCCAGATCCGGCCAGCCGTAGGCGACCGCGATGCCGTCCTGGATCTCGGCGACGGTGTAGATCGGCAGGCAGACCGCGGCGACGAAGATCGGCATCAGCCTGTAGTCGGAGACGAGGTCGGGGCGCAGCCACAGGAGGGCACAGCCGGTGGCGGCGATCGCCGAAGAGACGACGAAGGCGACGAGTCGCGCCGCCAGAACCAGACCGCGAGCCGCGCCGGGGTCGCCTTCGTGCGAGTATTTGCGCAGCAGGGTGACCACCGACTGCTCGAAGCCGAGGGCGAAGACGACGCCGAGGGTGATCACCAGCGTCCAGACGACGACGAAGATGCCGTATTCGAAGCCGCCCATCCAACGGGCGAGCAGCATCTGGCTGACATAGGCGAGGGCGGCGGAGACGACGCGGACGACGAAGGCCGAGGCGGCGATGTGTCCGGGGGCGGCGGCATCGGTCGCCGCGGCCGGCGGAGCGACACGATCGAGGATCGCGACGAGGCGATGCGCCACCGCTGTCGGCAGGTATCGCTCGATCAGGGCTCTCGGTGACGACGACAAGAACAGAACCTCGAACGGCGGCCGCTGGTCCTCTCCTTAACACGGTTCGCCGGAGGGGTCGCCCGGGAAACCGACGGTCTGCGCCGGCTTTCGTCGCATACCGCACGTCGGCCGCCTCACGGATCCGTGACCGCCATCGGCGGAGCCTTCGGGGGCGTGGTCGTTTGCGTTTTCTTCGCCTTCTTCTTCTACACCGGATCCGGTGAAGGGCGAAATCGGTCGGGGCGGTCGGTCGTGATACCGTGGGCGGGTCGGACGAGCGATCGCGGGCCGGCGACGCGAGAAGGGCGGAAGCGATGACCGGCGACAGCGACGCGCCCGATGGACGAGAGGCGACGGCCGCGGCCGTCGACCGCCCCGGACGTCGCCGCCTCGGGCAGGTCCTGTTGCTGGCGCTCCGGGCGGCCAATGCGGCGGCGAAATTCGCCCTCGCCGTCTACATGGTGCGCCATCTCGGCCTCGCCGACGTCGGGATCTACGGCCTGCTGGTCGGCGCCGGGACGGCGGTGCCCGGCATCCTCGGTTTCGGCGTCAACGACTGGACGGCGCGCCGACTGGTGCGGCTCCCGCGCGATCGGGCGGCGCCGATCGTCGTCACCCGCTTCGGCCTCACGGTGGCGATCCAGGTGGTCCTACAGGTGGTCGGCTGGAGTCTCTGGGAGCTCGGTGCGGTCGACCTTTCGGCGACGACGGCGGGGCTGATCTCGGCCATCCTGGCGCTCGAGCATCTGGCGGTCGACGACTACTATCTGGAGATCGGCCGCGAACGGGCGTTCTTCGCCAATCTGCAGCTGTTCCTGCGGGCCGGTGCCTGGCCGCCGGCGGTGATCGTCTGGGGTCTCCTCGACCCGGCGGCCCGTAGCCTCGACATGGTGCTCGGCGGCTGGCTCGTCGGGCTGATCGTCACCTGGGGGGCGATCGCGATCCGCGGGCTCTCGGGCGGTCGGTTTCGCCATCTCGGCGTCGATTTCACCTCGCTTCGGCAGGCGTTGCGCGGCGGCGTACCGTTCTGGCTCGCCGACATCGGCGGCTCCGGCACCCTCTATCTCGACCGTTACATCGTCTCCGGTTTCCTCGGTCTGGAGGCGACCGGCGTCTACACCTTCTTCTGGTCCTTCGCCAACGTCGTCCACACCCTGTCGGTCAACGGCATCGTTCAACCCCAGGTGCCACGGTTGATCGCGGCGGAACGCGAGCGCGATCCGGCCGGCTTCGTCGCCGAACGAGATCGGCTGACGCGCGAATCCGCCACCTGGGCGGTGGTCCTGGCGCTCGGTGCCGGCGGGGCACTGCCGCTGCTGTTGCCGTGGTTCGGCCGGTCGCTTCTGGCGGAGAACCTGGCGATCTTCTGGGTGATCCTCCTCGCCACCCTGGCGCGGATCGCCTACGACGGCCTCGGTTTCGTTCTCTACGCCCTGCACCGTGACCGCGCCATCGCCGCGACCGCGCTCGTCGCGGTCGTCGCCACGGCCGGAGCCGATCTCGTGGCGGTGCCGACGGTGGGCCTGACCGGAGCGGCCGGGGCCTATCTCCTGGTCGGGGTCGGGCTCTTCCTGGTGCGGCGACGGCTGGTCGCGACCGAACTCGACCGTCGGCGGTCGGCCGCCGGTCAGTAGGTCACGACGATACGACTGTTGTCCATGCCGTGGTCCCTCACCAGACCGAACAACTGGGCTGCGTCGTTCGGATGCATACGTACACAGCCGTGCGACGCCGGCTTGCCGAGCCGTGCCACCTCATAGGTGCCGTGCACGGCGTAGCCGCCGGTGAAGAAGATCGAATTCGGCATCGGCGAGTTGTGATACTTCCTCGAATAGTACTTCTTGTGCATCCGCGTCGGCTTGTAGTCACCAACCGGCGTCCGATAACCCTTCTTGCCGGTAGAAACGACGTATTCACCGGCCTTGATGCCGTCGATCGTCACCACCATACGCTGCGAGCCGAGATGGATGCGGGCTTCGACCGCGGCCGAAGCGGGTTGAACGAAGGCGAAGATGCCGCAGAGGAGGGCGAAGATCAGAGCGAAAAAACGCATCGCGAAGAACCTCGATGACTGTCCGGGCGAAGCACACGCCTCGCACGCTGGCGACACGACTGGAACGATCGTGAGACTATCACAGAGGTAGCGGTGGAATACACGGATTTGCCGGAGTTAAGCTTAAGATGGCCGGACATCGAGGGTGATGTGTGCGGCGGGTCTTCCCGGCGTCGATGAAGGGGGGTAAGTCGGGACCTCGGTCATCCTCCGGTCACGAGTCGCCGCCATGTCCCGCTTACTGTTCGTCGTGTTCGCCGTTCTCCTCCTCGCACCCGGCGTGGGTCGCGCCGAGGACATGCCGCGGCAACTGAACGACGAGCTGATCCGCACCGAACGCGCCAACTGCAAGACCTCGACCGGCTACGGCCAGAAATTCGTCGTGTTGCGTGACGTCGACGGCGACGGGCGGCGCGACGTGGTGCTCGACTATGCCGAGGCGCTGTGCGGCGGCCAGCCCGAGCCCTACTGCGAGGCCGCCGGATGCCTCATCAAGGTCTATCTCGGGTCGGGCGGTGGCTACCGAAAGGTCTTCGAGGGCCGTGTGCGGTCGTGGGCGGTGGAGGACCGCGGTGGCCGGGCGACCATGCTGGTCGACGGCAAGCCGCTCGCACGCTGAGCCACGAGGTTCAGGCGCTCCGGGCGACGTCGGCGCCGAGGCCGGTGAGCAGGCGGTGCAGGTCGCGGACCGAGAAGGGCTTCTCCAGCCAGTCGGCGAAGACCGGCGGCAGCGCCGTCGGGCGCTCGCGACCGGTGACGGCGACGAACCGGGGTCGGCGATCGCCGGCCTGACGAGCGAGGCCGCGGGCGAGGTCCTCGCCATGGACGTCGGGTAGGCCGAGGTCGATCAGCACCACGTCGAAGTCGTGCGCGCGCATCGCTTCGCGCGCCTCCTCGCCGGAGGCGGCGAGGGTGGCGGCGATGCCGAGCCCGGCGAGCATCGCCTCGAGCAGGATGCGGCCGATGGCGTGATCCTCGACGACGAGGACGCGCAGGGTCGCGAGCGCGGGCGGGTTCGGCGGCACGACGGGCGGGTCGGGGTGGCGGGTCATCGGCGATCTCCGGGGCGGTGATGCCAGCGGAACCGCCAGTCTAGAGCGTCTCCCTCAACACCCGGTTAAGTCGGTCGAGATCGCGAGCGGTCGCCTGCCAGTTGACCGCCCGGCGGATGTCGTCCGGGGTGAAGCCCTGGGCGCGCAGATGGGCGAGGGCGGTGTCGGCGGCGGACTTGGCGAGCTTGCGGCCGGTCGCGTCGGTGACGAGGCGATGGTGGTGAAAGACCGGTTCGGGGAGGCCGAGGAGGGTCTGCAGCAGGCGGTGCAGCGCAGTGGCGTGGAAGAGATCGCGACCGCGCACCACGTGGGTGACGCCCTGGAGGGCGTCGTCGACGATGACGGACAGGTGATAGCTGGTCGGCACCTCCCAACGGGCGAGCACCGGGTCGCCCCAGGCGGCGGGGTCGGCGGCGACACGGCCGGTCTCGCCCACGGGACCGGCGCCGGTCTCGCGCCACGAGAGTGGGCCGACCCCGGTGAGGGCCTTCGCGGTGTCGAGGCGCCACACCACGTGCGGTTCGCGGTCGAGACGGGCGGCACGCGCCGCCGGATCGAGATCGCGCTCGTCGCCGGGGTAGTGCGGGGCACCGTCGGGATCGCGCGGCCAGGGGCGGCCGGAGGCTTCGAGCGCGGCGACGCGGGCGCGGATCTCGCCGCGGCCGAGAAAGCTCGGGTAGATCAGACCCATCGCCTTCAGCCGGTCGAGCGCGGTGGCGTAGGCGTCGAGATGCTCCGATTGGCGGCGCGGCGGCTCGTCCCAGTGGAGGCCGAGCCAGGCGAGATCGTCGAGGATCGCCGCCTCGAACTCGGGGCGGCAGCGGGTGGTGTCGATGTCCTCGATGCGGAGGAGGAAGCGGCCGCCGATGCCGCGCGCCAGGGCATGGTCGAGCATCGCCGCATGGGCGTGGCCGAGATGGAGCAGGCCGTTGGGGCTCGGGGCGAAACGGAAGACGGGCGTGGACATCGCGGGACCGGGTGGCGGCGAACCCTCCCTCTCTATCCGCTCCGCCGCATCTACGCGAGGCCCGGGGAAGACGCGGCGATGCGTGCGAGCTAGTCTCTCCTCGACGGGGGAGGGCGACATGCGACGGATCGAGCGCGACGAGGACGTGGCGGCGGGGCTCGCCGAACTGGCGCGAATCGATCCGCGCCTCGTGCCGGTCATCAACGTCGCCGGGCCGGTACCGCTGCGGCGTCGGTCGCCCGGTTTCGAGGGATTGGCGCGAATCGTCGTCGCCCAACAGGTGTCGGCGCAGGCGGCAACGTCGATCTGGAACCGCTTCGAAGCGACCGTCGGCGGGCGGGTCGATGCGGCGACGATCGATCGTTTCGACGACGAAACATTACGCGGATCCGGCCTGTCGCGGCCCAAGGTGGTGACGCTCCGAGCGGTCGCAGCGGCGGTCGGCGCCGGGCTCGATCTCGAGGCGATCGCCGCCCTGCCGGTCGCCGAGGCGACGGAGAAGTTGGTCGAGATCAAGGGGATAGGGCCGTGGACGGCGGAGGTGTTCCTGCTCTTCTGCGCCGGTCACCCGGACGTCTGGCCGGGCGGCGACCTGGCGCTGCGCAACGCCGTCGGCGATGCCTTCGCCCATGCCGAACGCCCGGACGAGGTGACCTGTCGGGCGATCGCCGCCGCCTGGGCACCGTGGCGCGGGGTGGCGGCGCGGTTGTTCTGGGCTTTCTACGCGGCGCGTCGCGACGGGCGCGAGGGGGCGCCGCGCTGAGGCGATGTCCCGAAATGGGACGGATCGGCTTCACAAGGCCGACATCTCACCTGTACACTCTCGCCATGGTTCGCCGGCGTCGAGGCCTCGCCGTGCGTGTTCCGGTCGGAGGCTCTCGTGCGACGGCACCGCCGACGGAGCCGAACGAGAGGTGCGCCCTTGACGATCCACGTTGCGCCGAGATCGCATCCCGCGCTGGTGCTCAACGCCGACTATCGCCCGCTCAGCTACTATCCGCTGTCGCTGTGGTCCTGGCAGGACGCGATCAAGGCGGTGTTCATGGATCGGGTGAGTGTCGTCCAGCACTATGACGTCGAGGTCCACTCGCCGTCCTTCGCCATCCGCCTGCCGTCGGTCGTCTCGCTCAAGACCTACGTCAAGCCGTCGCGGCAGCCGGCCTTCACCCGCTTCAACGTCTTCCTGCGCGATCGCTTCCGCTGCCAGTACTGCGGCTCGGCCGAGGATCTGACCTTCGACCATCTGGTGCCGCGGGCTCGCGGTGGCCTGACCACCTGGGAGAACGTGCTCACCGCCTGCAGCCCGTGCAATCTGCGCAAGGGCCACAAGAGTCTCCGGGACGCGGGGATGCAGCCGATGCACCTGCCGTGGCGCCCGACGGTGCACGACCTGCACGACGCCGGCCGCCACTTCCCGCCGAACTTCCTGCACGACAGCTGGCTCGACTACCTCTACTGGGACACCGAACTGGAGCCGTGAGGCGCGGTCCGGATGTCGAATCGGTGGTGGCGGGCGCGCACCCGCCTCGTCGTCGGTGCCTCTCAGCCCACCGGGAACACCATCAGGTCCTGCTCCGGCAGCTCGACCTGCCAGACGCCGTCGTCCAGGCCGTCGAGGGCGAAGGCGCGGACCAGTTGCCGGGTCTCGCCACCGCTCGCCACCTCCCAGTCGAACACAAGTTCCCAGCGATCGCCGAGGAAGAGGCTTTCGCCGAGCGTCATCGCCACCCGGTCGGGACCGGGGTCGCGACGGGCGGAGACGCGCTCGAGCCGGATGATGGCGACCGCCCGGCCGCCGACCTCGAGCGGGCCACGGGCGCGGCCGCGCAGGGTCCGTCCGCCGACGTCGAGGGTGACGCGGTCGCCGTCGAGGGCGGTGACGGTGCCTTCGAAGCGGTTGTGGGCGCCCATGAACTCGGCGACGTAGAGCGACGTCGGACGCTCGTAGACCTCGCGCGGCGTGCCGTTCTGGGCGATCCGGCCCTGGTCGAGCAGCAGGATGCGGTCGGCCATGGCCATGGCCTCGACCTGATCGTGGGTGACGCAGAGCGCCGACAGGCCGAGGTTGGTGATCAGTCGGCGCAGCCAGATGCGGGCCTCCTCGCGCAGCTTGGCGTCGAGGTTCGACAGCGGCTCGTCGAGCAGGATGACCTTCGGCTCGTAGACCAGGGCGCGGGCGAGCGCGACGCGCTGCTGCTGGCCGCCGGAGAGCTGATGGGGGAAGCGGTCGCCGAGATGGGCGAGACCGATCGAGCCGAGCGCCCGCTTCACCTTCTCCTCGACCTCGGCGCGGCCGAGTTTCCTGAGGCGCAACGGATAGGCGACGTTGTCGTTCACCGTGCGGTGCGGCCACAACGCATAGGACTGGAAGACGAAGCCGAGGCCGCGGGCTTCCGGCGCCAGATCGATGCGGCGGTCGGCGTCGTAGAGGGTGTTCGACCCTTGCACGATGCGGCCGGCGCGCGGCGTCTCGAGACCGGCGACCGAGCGCAGCAGCGTCGTCTTGCCCGAGCCGGAGGCGCCGAGCAGGGCGAGGATCTGCCCCGGTTCTACGGCGAGCGACACGCCCTTCAGGACGTCGACCGGCCCGTAGGAGAGATGGAGATCTTGGACGAGAATGTCAGCCATGGAGGCGCACTCCGGCTCTGAGGGCGACGGCGAGGCCGGCCACGATGATGACGGTGTTGACGACGGCGAGCGCCGAGACGAGGTCGATGGCACCGGTGCCCCACAGGGAGACCATCAGCGAGCCGATGACCTCGGTGCCGGGGGCGAGCAGGTAGACGCCGGTCGAATATTCGCGGGCGAAGATGAGGAAGATCAGCAGCCACGCCGAGATCATACCGCCCTTGATCAGCGGCACGGTGATGTGGCGGGCGACCTGACCGGGGGTGGCGCCGACGGTGCGCCCGGCCTCCTCCAGCTCGGGGGCGATCTGGAGGAGCGAGCCGGAGATCATCCTGAGACCGTAGGCGAACCACACCACCGAATAGGCCAGCCACACCGAGATCATGGTCGAGCGCAGTGGATTGAGCGGTTTGACGAAGAGGAAGATCCACAGCATGGCGAGACCGGCGACCACCCCCGGCATGGCGCGCGGAATCATGGCGATGTAGTCGACGAGCTTGGCCCAGCGCGAATTCCAGCGATGGATCGACACGGCGACGGAGGTGTAGGCGGCGATGGTGACGGCGCCACCGATCACCGCGACACCGAGGGTGTTGAGGATGGCGCGGACCACGTCACCATGTTCGGCGAGATCGCGGAAATGGTCGAGGGTGAGGACGGAGAGCAGGTTCACACCGTCGCCCCAACTGGTGACCAGCGAGCGCAACGTGATCCCCGCCATCGGCACCACCACGGTGAAGCCGAACCACAGGATGACGACGGCGAAGGCCGGCCAGCGCCAGGCGCCGAGGCGGATCGGCTGTTTGCGGGCGCCCTTGCCGCGGATCGAGACATAGCGGGCGGCATGGCGCAGCAGGCGGCGCTGCAACATGATCAGCGGAACGGCGATGAGGATGATCGCCACCACGACCACCGCCATCAGCTGGTAGGAGGGCACGCCGAGCTTGTTGGTGAGCTTGAAGAGATAGGTCGAGAGCACCAGAACGCCCTCGGGATCACCGAGGACGAGCGGCAGGCCGAAGAGTTCGAAGCCGAGGAAGAAGACCAGCACCGCGGCATAGAGCACCGCCGGCATGACCATCGGCAGCGACACGGTGAGGGCGACCGTCCAGGGGCCGGCACCGGCGGTGCGGGCGGCCTCCTCGATGTCGGATCCGAGATTGCGCAGCGCCGAGGCCGCGTAGAGATAGACGTGTGGCACGTGGGTGAGGCCGGCGACCAGAGCGATCGCCCATTCCGAGTAGATGTACCACGGCACCGTACCGAAGACGGACTTGAAGGCGAGCGAGACGAAGCCGACCGGGCCGAGGGCGATGACGTAGCCGAAGGCGAGCACCACCGCCGACATGAAGGTCGGGATGATCACCAAGGGCTCCAGCCAGTCGCGGCCCGGCACGTCGGTGCGCACCACCAGGAAGGCGAGCAGCACACCGATCGGTACCGCGATCACCGTCATGCCGACGGCGAGGAACACCGAGGTGCGCAGCGCCTGCCAGAAGTCCTCGTCGTCGAGGATGAAGGCGTAGGCGTCGAGGGACAGGTGGATGCGCGGTTGGAAGAACGGCCCGGAGAGGAAGCTCTGGTAGACGATGAGCAGCACCGGCGCGAGGACCGCGAGCACGGTGAGCGTCAGCGTCACGAGGCGGAACGATCGAAAGGACATGAGCGCATCCCCGGACGATGTCGGTGAAGGGGGGCGAATGCGGGATCGCGGCGGACGGCGCGGCCACCGGGGTCGACGGCCGAGGACACGGACGTCTCCGGCCGCCGACGGCACGCGAATGTCTCACCGGTCTCTTCGACACGGGGAATCCGCGTCGGGGATGCCGCCGGTCATCGACGATGACCGACGGCACGAGGCGCACGAATTCATTGGCCCTTGAGGGCGCGGCTCCAGTCCTTGAGGAAGCGCAGGCGCTTGGTCTGGTCGAGGCCGTCGAGCAGTTTGTCGTCGAGGGCGATCGGCTTCACCTGGCCGCCGGCGGCCTTCTTGATCGTCGCCATGGTGGTGGCGCCGTCGACGTCCTCGCGGGCGGCGAAGAGCTTGGCGTCACCGGCGATCAGTGTCTGGCCCCGCTTCGACAGGAGATAGTCGAGGAAGAGGCGGCCGGCATTGGGGTTCTTGGCCTTCTCCGGCACGAAGACGGCGCGGGTCGTCACCAGGGTGTAGTCCTTGGGATAGACGATCTCCAGGTTCGGATCCTTGGCGTTGCGGGAGACGGCATAGGAGCCGAAGATGCCGTAGGCCATCAGATGTTCGCCGGCGGTGACCTTCTCGATCATGGCGCCGGCCGAGGTGTAGGTCTTCAGCCCGACCTTGCCGAAGGCCTTGAACAGCTCCGGCGCCGCCTTCCACTGGATCTCGTCCTGGGTCATGAAATAGAAGCCGACGCCCGAGCGCTCGGGATCGTAGGCGGCGACCTTGCCCTTGTAGGCCTCGGTCTTGTCGGTCAACAGCTTGAGGAGCGCGTCGTGGGTGGTCGGCACGTCGCCTTCCGGGGTGGCGCGCTTGTTGTAGACGATGGTGACCGGGTCGGCGGTGGCGCCGTAGACGGTGTTCTTGTAGTTGGCCCAGGCGGGCAGCTTACCGGCCTCCGGCGAGGGGTAGGCGGCGGCGTAGCCGTCGGCGGCGAGTTTGACCTGCAGGTCGGGGGCCGACGACCAGGTGACGTCGGCGGTGCCCTGCCCGGCGGCGACCTCGGCGATCAGGCGGTTGTAGAGTTCGGTCGAGTTGAGGTCGGTGTATTCGACCTTGACCCCCGGGAAGGCCGCTTCGAAGTCCTTGACCAGGGCGGCGGCCTGGGCGGCGTCGGTGGTCGAATAGACCACGACCTTGCCTTCCTTCACCGCGGCGTCGATCACCGCCTGATAGGAGGCAGGGTATCCCTCGGGCACGGCGGCGTCGGCGGCGCCGGCGAGGACGAGGAGCGAGGCGGCTGCCAGAAGCGTCTTGACCTTCATCTGTTCTCTCCCTGCGGGTCTCACGGACCCGGTTCGTCGTCGTTCCAGGGGAGAACGGCCACCTTCCTCACCGTCCGAGGCCCGCGTGACGGATCGGCGTCGGTCGTGCCGCAGCCGTTCGCGCCGTCGGGCGTGGTCGGAGAGAGGCGCAGGTCGCGCCGACGCTCTCGGGCCGTTTCCCCATGGTTCTTCGTCGTCGCCTCGTCACGGCGGCGTTGGCCGGGATGATGCGCGCGGAACCTGTCACCGACCTGTCACGGGGGGCGCCATCGACGGGCGGGTCGCGCGCGAGGGGACCGTCAGACCGGGCGGCGGTTCGGCATCACCATACCGGCCAGGGTGAAGAGTACCAGCCCCGCCGAGGCGAGGACGTTCCAACCGGCGAAGGACAGGCCGAGAATGCGGATCTGCGGCTTGGTGCAGTCGACGATCTTCACCTTGGAGAGCGACCCCATGAGATCGCCGGCGGCGGTCGGGATGGCGGCGCCGCGGGCGGCCCCGCAGTCGGCCGGGCCGGGCCAGTAGCCCCATTCGGCGCCGGCCTGATAGAAGCCGACCGCGCCGCCCCAGAGGAAGAGGCCGATCACCACAGCCAGAACCAGGCGGGTGAGCCGAGCCGGGCCATCGATGGTCTCGATGCCCCATGCCATGACGGCGAGCGGCATCGCCATGTAGTAGGGCTCGCGCTGGATCAGGCAGAGCTTGCAGGGCACGAAACCGGCGAATTCGAAGCTCCAGGCAGCGCCGACGACGGCGAGGGCGGCGAGGGCGAGGAGGGCGGCGATGCTGCGACGTGGCCGATCGAGATCGAGGATCGGGTTGCGGAGAAGGGTCATCGGAGCACCTCACGCGGATCCGGGGCCGGCGGTCAGCCCATCAGTTTGAAGGCCACCCAGACGACGATGACCAACGCGGCGAACGCGCCGGCGACGCGGCCGAGATGGGTCTCGATGAAGTGGCGGATCGGCTCGCCCCAACGTCGCAGCGCCCAGGCGAGGGCGTAGAAGCGGGCGCCGCGAGCGAGGATCGCCGAGGCGACGAAGAGCCAGAGGTCGACGTGGACGGCGCCGGAGAGGATGGTCACCACCTTGATCGGCGGCAGATGGGCGAGGCCGGAGGTGATCAGCAGCAGCAGAACCGAATCGCCCCAGTCGCGACGCAGCCGTTCGAAGGCCTCGGCCTTGTGGTAGAATTCCAGGATCGGCAGCGCCAGGGTGTCGAAGGCGTACCAACCGAGGTACCAGCCGGCGATGCCGCCGGCGACCGAGGCGGCGGTGGCGGTGAAGGCGTAGCGGTAGATGCGATCGGGCCGCGCCAGGCCCATCGGCACGAACAGCACGTCGGCGGGCACCAGGAAGACCGAACTCTCGATGAAGGCGATGATCGCCAGCCAGGCTTCGGCGGTCTTGCGCGCGGCGAGCGACAGAGTCCAGTCGTAGAGGCGTTTCAGCATCGAACCTCGTCCGAGGGCGTCGGGTGGCGCGATCGGCCGACCGCGGCGACAGAGGCGGTGTATCCGAGCCCCTCGGCGACGTCCAGAGCGCGCCGCCGCCGTCTCGGCGAAGTGAACGGCGAGGACTTGCGACCGCGTCGATCGAGCGATGATCCGGTCGCCGCGTCCTGCGCCGAGTTCGGCAGGTACGATCGTGGTGGAGGTGGGCCGGCGGCTCATCCGTCGGCGGGTGGGCGGTGTGTGGGGGCGAGGCCGAGGAGCGATCACGCGGTCGGCGACCATCACCGTCATCGAGGGCGGTGAAACCGTCCGAGCGATCGTTGACGCGGCGCCGCGCCCGCCTCATATTCCGCCCGCCTGCCCCAGTGGCGAAATGGTAGACGCGGCAGACTCAAAATCTGTTGCCTTCGCGGGCGTGCTGGTTCGAGTCCGGCCTGGGGCACCATCATACTCGCCTGAAATTCATGAGCCGGCACGAGGGGGCGAGTGTTCACGGGGTGACGAAGCGCCGGTCGGACTTCCGCTCGGGAGATCCGGAAGACGCCACCGCGGACGTACCGTGTCGCGGGGGCGCCCGCCGTTCGATCCTCGTGCGGGCCGCGCGGCTCACCGCATGGTCCCGTCCGCGTCGCTCGGCAGGCCTCGGATGGAAATCACCTCCTTGTGAAAGCGGTGTCGAATCGTTCCGCGGGCCGAGAGACCCTCTCGGGTCACCGGAATGCGGAAGTCGCGAACCGCGTCCGCGATTCCATCAGGCGGATGAACACGATCGCCGACCGTGCCGGTTCGGTGTGCGCCTCTCGCCCCTTGAATCCCCGTCGGCTTTCCCCGATATGACCGCCAGCGCCGCGGCACGTCCCACATGCCCCACCCTTCCGACACTTCGACAGGATCCGAGAGATTCCGATGACGGACACCATCGATCGCCCGACCGAAACCCATGCCTTCCAGGCCGAGGTGTCACGCCTGCTCCATCTCATGGTGCATTCGGTCTATTCGAACCGCGACATTTTCCTGCGCGAACTCGTCTCCAATGCGGCGGACGCCTGCGAGAAGCTGCGCTATCTGGCACTGGAAACGCCGGAACTGATGGGCGGGGACGCCGATCTCGCCATCACCATCGCCGCCGACCCGGACGCCAGGACGCTCACCGTCGCCGACAACGGCATCGGCATGAGTCGCGACGAGTTGATCGAGAACCTCGGTACCATCGCCAAGTCCGGCACCCGCGCCTTTCTCGAGGCCGCCGGCCAGGCCGGCGGCAAGGCCTCGAACCTGATCGGGCAGTTCGGTGTCGGCTTCTACTCCGCCTTCATGGTGGCGAAGCGGGTGGTGGTCACCTCGCGCCGCGCCGGCCACGTCGAGGCGTGGACCTGGATCTCCGACGGTCTAAACGGCTACGAGGTGATGGCGGCGGCGGACTCCGACGCTCCGGCGCGCGGCACCGTCATCCGGCTGGAGCTCAACGACGAGAGCCTCGACTACGCGAAAGAGGAAACGGTCGAGCGCATCGTCGAGACCTATTCGGCGCACGTGCCGGTACCGGTGAAGTTCGTCAAGCTGGGCGAAGAGGCGAAGGCGCTCTCCGACGGTTCGGCCCTGTGGGCGAAGCCGAAATCGGAGATCACGGCGGAAACCTACAAGGAATTCTACGGCAACGTCTCCGGCCAGTGGGACGAGCCGGCGATGACGGTGCACTACAAGGCGGAAGGGCGGCACGAATACACCGTTCTGCTCTTCACCCCGTCGATGAAGCCGTTCGATCTGTTCGATCCGGCGCGCAAGGGCCACATCAAGCTCTACGTCCGCCGCGTCTTCATCGCCGACGACGTCGACCTCCTGCCGCACTGGCTGCGCTTCGTCCGCGGCGTCGTCGACTCGGAAGACCTGCCGCTCAACCTGTCGCGCGAGATGCTGCAGCACAATCCGGTGCTGGAGGCGATCCGCAAGGCGGTGACCTCGCGATTGCTCGCCGAGCTCGCCAAGCTCGCCGAGGCCGACGCCGCGAAGTTCGCCTCCGTCTGGGAGGCTTTCGGGGCGGTGATCAAGGAGGGCCTCTACGAGGACGCCGACCGCCGCGACGACCTGTTCAAGATCGCCCGCTTCAAGACCACGACCAGCGGCGAGGGCACGCGGACGCTCAAGGACTACGTCGGCTCGCTCAAGGACAATCAGACGAAGATCCACTATCTGCTCGCCGACGATCTCGCTCGGGCAGAGGCGAGTCCGCATCTCGAGGGATTCCGGGCTCGTGGTATCGAGGTGCTGCTGCTGACCGATCCGGTCGACGCCTTCTGGGTCAGGACCGCGCTCGGTTACGAGGGCAAGCCGTTCCAGTCGGTGACCCAAGGAGCGTCCGATCTCGACGCCATCCCCGTGACCGAGGAGGCGCCGAAGCCGGAAGCGAACGACGCGGCGGGCGTGGCAGCGCTGGTGGAGAAGCTCAAGGCGATGCTCGCCGACAAGGTGTCGGAGGTCCGCACCTCCGCCCGCCTCGCCTCCTCTCCCGCTTGTCTCGTCGCGCCGGAGTTCGGGCCGGACAAGCAGTTCGAGAAGCTGATGGCGCGCCACCAGGGTGGCTCGCCCTTCGCCAGGCCGGTGCTGGAGATCAATCCGAGCCACCATCTGGTGGTCGCCATCGCCGCCAGGGTCGGCGCGGACGATCCCCTGGTCGAGGACGCCGGCCATCTCCTCCTCGGTCAGGCCAAGGTGGCGGAAGGCGAGGCGCCGGATGATCCGGCCGATTTCGGCAAGCGTCTGGCGCGGGTGCTGGAGCGGGCGCTCGGGGCGTGAGGCTCGAGCGGGTCGAGCAGACATGCGGCGGCGGGCTTCGGCTCGCCGTTCTCTTTTCAGCTCTTGCGTTCGGCGATGAACCGCGCCGCGGCGATCAGCGTCTCGGCGCGCGTGCCGTAGACCGCCAGTTCGGCGCTCGCCGCCGCGACCAGCCGGTCGAGTTCGGCCTTCATCGCCGAAACACCGTGCAGGGCGACGAGCGTGCCCTTGCCGCGGGCGGCATCCTTGCCCGTCGCCTTGCCCATCGCCTCGGCCGAGGCCTCGACGTCGAGCAGGTCGTCGGCGATCTGGAAGGCGAGGCCGACGACGGCGCCGAAGCGGCCGAGCCGGGCGACATCGGAGGTTGCGGCACCGGCCAACAGTGCCCCGGCCTCCAGCGGCAGGCGCAGCAGCGCCCCGGTCTTCATCGCCTGGAGGCGGCGGATCTCGGCGTCGCCGAGGGCGGCGGGGCGGCGGTCGGCGGTCCAGCGGCCTTCCGCCGCGAGATCGAGCATCTGGCCGCCGACCATGCCGCCGAGGCCGGACGCGCGGGCGAGGCGCAGCACCAGTTCGGCACGCACCGCCGGATCGGCATGGGTGGCGGGATCGGCGGCGACGTCGAAGGCGAGGGTGAGGAGCGCGTCGCCGGCGAGGATGGCGGTCGCCTCGTCGAAGGCGCGATGGACGGTCGGGCGGCCGCGGCGCAGGTCGTCGTCGTCCATCTGCGGCAGGTCGTCGTGGACGAGGCTGTAGCAGTGGACGAGTTCGACCGCGGTGCTCGCACGCACCACCCGGTCACCCTCGACGCCGAAGAGCCGCGCCGCCTCGATCATCAGGAAGGGGCGCAGCCGCTTGCCACCGCCGAGCACGGCATGGCGCATGGCGGCGAGGAGGCGGGGCGGGCGCAGGGCTTCGCCCGGCTGCGGCGCGTCGTCGAGGAGGTGGGCGAGCATCGCCTCGACCTGGTCGGCGGTCCGGGCGAGGTGGGCCGCGAAGCGCGGGGGGGCGGTGATCATCGGGGGGCTCGGGCGGCTCGGGACGGGAGACGGCGTTTCCTTCGAGCTATCGCGAATCCGCGGCCGGCGAAAGAGGCGGCGATGTACCCGCGGTGTGGCGGGAGGCGCGGAAAAAGCGGGGCCGAGCACTGGTCAAAGCCGGAAGACATGTGTATAAGCCCGGCCGATCCACCGAAATCGTCCGTCGTCGGCCGGCCCTCCGGAACGATGGGTATCGGGGTGACGGTGCGCCCCGCACGAGTTTTCGCGTCGCCGCCAAGGTCGATGCATCTGATCTGGAGTTCGAACGATGGCCGTTCCGAAGAGAAAGACCTCGCCGTCGAAGCGCGGCATGCGCCGTTCCGCCGACGCGCTCAAGGCCCCGACCTATGT
The DNA here is from genome assembly GCA_937864925.1 of uncultured Alphaproteobacteria bacterium. Classification (GTDB taxonomy): domain Bacteria; phylum Pseudomonadota; class Alphaproteobacteria; order Rhizobiales; family Ancalomicrobiaceae; genus CALBKH01. The sequence goes on from CALMFH010000196.1 coordinate 32,017, forward strand.
CGAGGACAAGGATTCCGGCGAACTGCGTCGCCCGCATCACGTCGATCTGAAGACCGGCATGTATCGCGGTCGCCAGATCCTGGAGCCCAAGGGCGAGTGATCATCCCGCTCCGAACCTGCATTCCGAGGCCGGCGCTCCACGCCGGCCTTTCTTCTTTTCGGCCAGATCCCGCACTATCGAGGGTGGGCGGCGATTCTCGGCGCCGCCCCTCCGATCGTCCGCACACAGGAAGCCGCCGATGTTCTTCAACATCCCGCTGACCCTCGCGCCGCTCCTCGTCTACAACCTGCAGATCGTGGGTGTCTTCGGCGCCACGGCCGGCGACCCGTGGGTGCAGCCGGTCTTCACCGTGTCGATGGTGTCCGACGCCCGCTTCACCCTGCTGTTCGGCGACCTGTTGATCGTCGCGGCGCTGGTCTGCCTGTTCGTCGAGATCGTCAAGGCGACGCGCACTTCGGCGCCGACCATCGTCGACCACTCGATGTCGCTCGGCGTCTTCGTCGTCCATCTGGTCGAATTCCTCACCGTCGCCGGGGCGGCGACCTCGGTGTTCTTCATCCTGATGGTGATCGCCCTCATCGACGTGGTCGGCGGCTTCACCATCACCATCCGCGGAGCGCGGCGCGACTTCGGCTTCGACCGCCAGTGACGAGCGCAAGATGACGTTCCGAGGGCGTCGGAACCTCGAGCGCTCGGTGTGAGCGTTCAGCGGGCGACGTCGACCAGATAGCCGGGGACCAGCAGCCCGGGACCGTCCATGGCGTCGCCATAGAGGCGGGCGGCGTGGGCCGGTTCGGCCCGGCGGCGGCGACGGGTCTCGGGCAGGCCGGCGCGGGTGGCGATCAGCTGAGCGAGGAAGGGGGCGTGGGCGCGGTGGCGCACCAGCCGTTCCTCGGCACTCTCCACCCGGCGCGGGACGGCCGTCGCGACCAGAGCCCGGCCGTGACCCGTGGCGGACTCGCGGTTCGCCTCGGGACGCGGGCGCGGGGCATCGCCGATCGGCTCGACCCGACGGTCGAAGGATCGGCGTTCGACGCCGAAGCCGCTGCCGATCCCGTTCGCTCCGCCGATCCGCATGACATTCGCCTCTCACCGGGATCGACGAGTGTTCCGAAACGGGACGGGTCGTCGATCTTTCGGTAAGACATCGGCAAAGGGCGGGCCAGGGCGGTCGCGATCACCGCCGTCGCGACCGGGAACCGCGCGGGATGGTGAACGTCAGCCGCGGAAACGCCAGACGACGGCGTGTTTGATCTCGGCGTCCTCGAGCGCCCGCGTGGTGGGGACGCGGTATTCCGCCAACATGTCCAGGCGGTCCTTGGGCAGGTAGCTGCGACCGGGATCACCGACGAGGGCGAGGGCGCCGCTCGCCACGACATCGGCGGCGAGGGCGGCGACGCGGGTCGCCAGGGGGCGCTCGAAGAAGACATCGCCGAACAGCACCGTTTCGGGACGGAACGGCAGGCCGGCGAGACCGACGTCGAGGACGTCGAGATCGGCGATCTCGAAGCGGACGCCGTTCATGGCGGCGTTGAGTTCCATGGCGACGAGGGCGAAAGGGTCGATCTCGGTGGCGAAGACGCGGGCGGCGCCGCACTTCACCGCGGCGATCGCCTCGAGTCCGGAGCCGGCGGCGAAGACCAGCACGTCCTTGCCCGCCACCGTCGCGGGGTGATCGAGGAGATGGCGGGCGAGCGCCTGACCTCCGGCCCAGGCGAAGGCCCAGAAGGGCAGCGGCAGACCGAGAGTGTCGAGTTCCTCCTCGGTCAACTTCCACAGATCCATCGCCTCGTCGGCGAGATGGAGCGAGATCTCGGGGACGTGCGGCGGCGCCTGCAGGCGGGTGTTGGAGCGGATGAATTCGCTTCGATCGCCGATCCGTCCCTCGCTCAATCTCGGAGCCCCCCGAGTTCGCGGATGATCCGCCACTCCTCGTCGGTCACCGGCTGGACCGAGAGGCGCGAGTTCTTGACCAGCACCATCTCGGCGAGCCGCGCATCGGCCTTGATCGCGGTGAGCGTCACCGGCCGGGTCAGCGCCTCGACCGCCTTCAACGTCACCGCACCGAAGGTGCCTTTCGAGTCGGCGAGATCGGGGGCCCAGGCGGCGACCACCTCGACCACGCCGACGACGGCCTTGCCCTCGTTGGAATGGTAGAAGAAGCCGCGCTCGCCGACCTCCATCGCCTTCATGTGCTTGTTGGCGAGGTGGTTGCGCACACCTTCCCAATAGGTTCCGGCCGCGCCGGCGCCGACCTGATCGTCCCAGGACCAGACCTCGGGTTCGGACTTGTAGAGCCAGTGGGCCATCGGACGCCTCACGCGGTCGGCGCGCCGACGACCCAGCGCCAGGGCCGGATCTCGACGCTGTCGAACAGGCCGGCGACGGCGTAGGGGTCGGTGGCGAAGATCGCCTTCGCTTCGGCGAGGCTCTCCGCCTCGATCACCACGATCGAGCCCTGCATGATCTCGGCCGCGTCGTCGAGGAACGGCCCGGCGATGCGGACCCTCGAGCCCATCCCCTTCAGCCAGTCGACATGGGCGTCGCGGGTGGCGAGGCGGACGGCGAGGTGATCGGGCTTGTCGTGGCACAGTGCTGCGAAGAGCATGGGGGGACGGGTCTCCGTTGGTCGGCGAGAGGAACCTAGGGGGCGCGGAGCGGCGGGTCCAGTCCGTCGTCGGCCTCACGCCGTCTCACGCTTCAGCGGGCGGCTCATCAGGCGGTCGATGGCCCCGGCGACGTCGAGCTTCTCGGAGACGACGTCGGCGATCGCGGCGGTGATCGGCAGTTCGACGCCGTGGGCCGCGGCGAAGTCGACGGCGACGGCGGCGGTGTGGATGCCTTCGGCGAGCTTGGTGCCGCGGCGGGTTAGGTCGACGATCGAGCCGCCGGCGCCGATGGCATGGCCGAGCGAGAAGTTGCGCGACTGCGGCGAGGTGGCGGTGAGCACCAGATCGCCGAGGCCGGAGAGGCCCATCAGGGTCTCCGGTTCGGCGCCGAGGGCTCGGCCGAGGCGGGTCAGCTCGGCGAAGCCACGGGCGGTGAGCGCGGCCTGGGCGCTCGCCCCGAGGCCACGGCCGACGACGATGCCGGAGGCGATGGCGAGGACGTTCTTCAACGCGCCGCCGATCTGGACGCCGACGAGGTCGTGCGAGGCGTAGGGCCGGAAGCTCGACGAGGACAGAGCGACGGCGAGGGCCTCGGCGATGCGGTCGTCGGTCGCCGCCACGGTGACGGCGGTCGGCAGGCGGCGGGCGACGTCGGAGGCGAAGCTCGGGCCGGAGAGCACGGCGGGGACGGCGTGCGGGATCTCGGTGGCGACGATCTCGGTCATCGTCGCGTGGGTACCGTGTTCGAGGCCTTTGGCGGCGGAGACGACCGGCACGCCGGCTCCGACGAGCGCGGCGAATTCGCGCGCCACCTCGCGGGTCACCTGCGCCGGGACGGCGAGGATCACCATGTCGGCGTTCGCCAGTGCGGTCGCGGCGTCGGTGGTGGCGAAGAGGCCGGGATCGAGGCGGATGTCGCCGAGAAAGGCCGAGTTGGTACCCCGATCGCCGATCTCGGCGACGGTCTCGGGGTCGCGCGACCACAGCCGGACTTCGCGGCCGGCGCGGGCGGCGACGAGGGCGAGGGCGGTGCCCCAGGCGCCGGCGCCGACGACGGCGACGGTTCCGATCGGGCGGGGGGCGGGGGGTGTGGTCATGCCTTGGCTCCCAACTGGCCGGATCCGAGCTTCGGGGCCGCGTCGGCGTCGAGCGGCCAACGGGCGCGTGCCTGGGCGTCGAGGCCGTCGACGAGACCCGCCGCCAGCCGCTCGGCCCCGGCCCAGGCGATCATCGCGCCGTTGTCGGTGCAGAGTCTGCCCGGCGGGACGACGACGTGGGCGCCGATGTCCGCCGCGGCCTCGGCGAGCGCGGCGGCGACGGCCTTGTTGGCGGCGACGCCGCCGGCGGTGACCAGGGTCGGCCTGGCCACGCCGGTCAGCTCGCGGAAGCGCTTCAGTGCGAGGCGCGCCTTGAAGCGGATGACGTCGGCGACGGCGGCCTGGAAGGCGGCGCAGAGGTCGGCGACGGTCGCATCGTCGAGCGGCTGCAGCGCCTCCGCCTCCAGCCGAAGCGCGGTTTTCAGGCCGGAGAAGGAGAAATCGAGGTTGTCGCGACGCATCAGAGGGCGCGGCAGATCGAAGCGGCGAGGGTCACCGTCGCGGGCGAGGCGCTCGACGTGCGGGCCGCCGGGATAGGGCAGGCCGAGCAGCTTCGCCGTCTTGTCGAAGGCCTCGCCGAGCGCATCGTCGATGGTGGTGCCGATGCGGCGGTAACGGCCGAGGCCCTCGACGGCGACGAACTGGGTGTGGCCGCCGGAGACCAGCAGCAGGAGGTAGGGGAACGCGACGGCGTCGGTCAGTCGCGGGGTGAGGGCATGGCCTTCGAGGTGATTGACCGCGACGAGCGGCAGGCGATGGACGTCGGCGATCGCCTTGGCGGTCATCAGGCCGACGATGACGCCGCCGATCAGGCCGGGTCCGGCGGTGGCGGCGACGCCGGAGAGGTCGGTGAAGCCGACGCCGGCCTCACGCATCGCCCGTTCGATCAGCCGATCGAGGATCTCGACATGGGCGCGCGCCGCGATCTCGGGGACGACGCCGCCGTAGGGCGCGTGATCGGTCAGTTGCGAATGGACGACGTCGGCGAGAATGCGGCCGCGACCGTCGGCGTCGCGCGCCACCACCGCGGCGGCGGTCTCGTCGCAACTGGTCTCGATGCCGAGGATCAGCAAGGCTCCAACTCGTCGGTTGCCGGTGGGCGCGTTCACCCATCCGGGATTCTCCGTCCGTTCGCCCCATGGCGGGGCGCGCCGACTTCCTCTAGAGAGGAACTTCGCCGGACGGAGGTCCGGGCGGGGCTCCGCTCGCGGCCCTGCCGTATCATCGGGTGGGAAGGACGCGCAATCTAGATGTCGACCGAGATCGTCAAAATCGGCACCCGTGGCTCACCGCTGGCACTGGCCCAGGCCCACGAGACGCGGGCGCGCCTCGCGGCGGCGACCGGCCGGCCGGAGGCCGACTTCGAGATCGTGGTGATCAAGACCTCGGGCGATCTGATCCTCGACCGGCCGCTCAGTGAAGTCGGCGGCAAGGGGCTCTTCACCAAGGAGATCGAGACGGCGCTGCTCGACGGCGCGATCGATCTCGCCGTGCATTCGTCGAAGGACATGCCGACGGTGCTGCCCGACGGGCTGTTCATCTCGGCCTTCCTACCGCGGGAGGACGTGCGTGATGCGTTTCTCTCGCCGACCGCGAAGAGCCTCGCCGATCTGCCGGCGGGCGCTCGGGTCGGGACCTCGTCGCTGCGCCGGCGGGCCATGGTCAAGCGGCTGCGTCCCGATCTCGAGGTGGTGGAGTTCCGCGGCAACGTCCAGACGCGACTGAAGAAGCTCGGCGACGGGGTGGCGGACGCGACGCTGCTCGCCTATGCCGGCCTCCGCCGTCTCGGCCAGGAGGCGGTGGCGACCTCGCTGATCGAGACCGACGACTTCCTGCCGGCCGTCGGCCAGGGGGCGATCTGCATCGAGAGCCGGATCGGCGACGACACCACCAACGCGATGATCGCGAAGATCCATCACGCCGAGACGGCGGTGGCGCTGACGCTGGAGCGCGCCTTCCTCGCCGAACTCGACGGTTCGTGCCGCACCCCGATCGCCGGCCTCGCCCGCATCGAGGGCGACACGGTGCGCTTCGAAGGGTTGATCCTGCGTCCCGACGGGTCGGAAGCCCATGCGATCACCCGGGTCGGGTCGGTGGCGCAGGCGGAGGCGTTGGGACGCGACGCCGGACGCGAGCTCAAGGCGCGCGGCGGCCCCGATTTCTTCGTCGTCGAGGCGTGAGCGGATGCGGGTCCTGGTCACACGGGCCGAGAAGGAGGGGCGGGCGACCGCGGCGCGTCTCGAAGCGCTCGGCCACACCGCCGTGCTCGAACCGCTCACCACCATCGTTCCGGTCGACGACCCCGAGCTGCCGCCGGTCGACGGTCTCCAGGCGGTGACGGCGACCAGTCTCAACGCCGTCGAGGTGCTCGCCGGACGGCCGGAGATCGAGCCGTACCACCATCTGCCGTTCCTCGCCGTCGGGGCGCGGACGGCGGAGGCGGCGCGGGCGGCCGGCTTCACCGACGTCCATTCCGCCGACGGCGACCGGCGCGATCTGGTGAAGGCGATCACTTCCGAGCTCGATCCGGTCAAGGGGGCTGTCCTGTGGCTGGTCGGCCGCGACCGGGCGGGCGACCTCGTCGCCGATCTGGCGCCGGCCGGGTTCACGGTGGTGCCGGTCGAGGTCTATCGGGCCGAGCCGATCGCCGGGTTGAGCGAGGCGACGCGGATCGCACTCGCCGCCGGGGCGATCGACGCGGGTCTGGTGTTCTCGCCGCGCTCCGGGACGATCCTGTTGGAGAAGCTCGAGGAATGCGGCTTTTCTCCCGGTTCGCTCGGCTTCCCCGTCCATGTTATATCCGAGGCGACCGCACGACCCTTCCGCGAGGTGGGGTGGCGCGACATCGTCGTCGCATCTTCGCCCGACAGCGATGCGATGCTGGCGACGCTTCGTTCCCCGCCGCCCTCCGCCGACGCCGTCGGCGATCCGACCAGGAGTTCGACCATGCCCCCGAAGTCGAGGAAGGACACCCGCTCCCTGCCGACGACCGAAGCGGTGATCGCCGCCGCGGATGCGGCCGAGACGGTTGAAACCGCGGCGCCGGAAGCCGATCGCGCCGAAGAGGCGGCGTTCCGGGCGCGGGTCGAGGCGGCGGACCGAGCGGAAGCGTCCGCGCGGGCGGAGGCCACCGCGGCCGCGCCGACGGTGGTGGCGACGGCCCCGCGGAAACGCGGCTTCGGCGTCGGCGGTGTGTTGGTGGCGACGCTGCTCGGCGGCATGCTCGGCGTCGGTGGCAGCTACGGGCTGGCGCTGCAGGGATTGCTGCCGCAGTCGGGTGACGGCGGCCGTGTCGCGGCACTGGAGGCGGGGCTCGCGGCGGTCAAGGCGCAGAAACCGGTCGCCGATCCGGCGACGGTGGAACGACTGGTGGCGTTGGAGCGGCGGGTCGGAGCGCTCGCCGCGCCGGTGGTCGACAACGCGACGCTCGCCCGCATCGGCGGCATCGAACAGTATCTGCGCGACATGGCGGCGCGGCCGGTGCCGGCCACCGGTGTCGATCCGGCGACGAGCGAACGTCTCGCCGCACTCGAACAGCGTCTCGCCGCGGCTGCAGCACCGGCGCCGCCGCCCGCCCCTCAGACCGGGGCGGTCGATCTCTCCGGTCTCGAAGGGCGTCTCGCCAGGCTCGAAACGGCGAAGCCGGCGGCGCCGGATCTCTCCGGGTTCGAGGGTCGTCTCGCCAGGCTCGAGACCGCAGCGAAGCCGGTCGTCGACCTTTCGCAAGTCGAGGAACGTCTCGGTCGGTTGGAAGCGGTGCCGCAGGTGCGGTTGCCCGCCGATCTCGCCGATCGTGTCGCCGGGCTCGAAGCGGCGGCCAAGGCACGGAGCGAGGCGGCCGGTGCCTCGGTCGCCGGATCGCTGTCCGGCATCGCGGCGGAAGGGGCGTCGAAACAGGCGCTGGCCGAGATGGCCGGTCAGGTCGATCGGGCGCTCGGGTCGTTGCGTGAGAACGCCGGCGCCGAGATCGCCGCGCTCAAAGCGCGCATCGAACGGCTCGGCGGCGGCATCGACGCCGAGAGCCGGGCGATGGTCGAGCGCGCCGGAGCCGACGCCAAGGCGCTCGCGGCGCGGCTCGGCATGGAGACCCAGGCGATCGCCGATCGCCTCGCGGCTCAGACGGCGTCGACCATCGAGGATCTGCGCAAGCGCAACGACGATCTGGCCCGTGGCCTCACCGAGCGGATGAATGCGCTGGTGGCGGCGAGCGACGTCGAGGGCCGCAAGCGGGTCGAGGATCTGGCGCGCACCTTCGCCGAGAAGTCGGCGGCGGCATCGAGTGCGGTGGAAAGCGAACTGAAGAAGCGCGGCGAGGAGACGGCAGAGGCGCTGAAGCGGCTACGCGGCGATCTCGACGCGGCGCTCGGCCGGGTGGTGACGCTGGAGACGGCGACCAGAGAAACCGGCAACTCCGGTCAGAAGATGGTGGAGAAGGTCGGTGAAGCCGCAGCCGCGGCCGAAACCAAGGTCGGGGCGCTGGAGACCCGGCTCGCCGGCATCGAGGCGGAGGCGGAAGTCGCCCGCAAGGTGCGTGGTGAGGCGGTGGTGGTCATCGCCCTCGCGGATCTGAAGTCGGCGGTCGAGGCCGGTCGGCCGTTCGTCACCGAACTCGGCGTGGTCGAAGCGGCCGCCCGTGGCGGTGTCGATCTCGCCGAGCTGAAACCCCATGCCGACAAGGGTGTGCCGACCGCGATCGAGTTGCGTGCCGGCTGGGCCAAAGTGACGCGGGCGGCGATCGCCGCGGGCGAGACGAAGGCGAGCGGAGGCGGCGTCCTCGATCGGCTGATGTCCAACGCCTCGGGCATGGTCAAGGTCCGCCAGAGCGGCGAGACGAGCGGCGAGGATGTCGCCGCGCTCGCCGGACGGGTCGATGCGCGGCTCGCCGCCGGCGATCTCGCCGGGGCGCTCGCCGCCTGGAAGGCGCTGCCGGAGGCCTCACGCAAGGCTTCGGCGGACTGGGGAGCGGCGCTCTTCGCGCGGGTCGCGGTCGACACGGCACTCGCCGCTCGGCTCGCGGCGGTCACCGCTCGGCTCTCCCAACCGAAGTGAGGTTCCACGATGGTCCGGCTTCTCCTCTTCTTCGCCGTGCTCGTCGGCCTCGCCTTCGGCTTCGCCTGGCTGGCCGATCGTCCGGGCGAGGTGACCTTCGTCTGGCAGGGTTGGCACGTCGAAACCGACGTGATGACCGCCGCCATCGCCGCAGTGGCGGGGCTGGTGGCGGTGATCTTCGTTCTCGGCGTCGTCCGCTCGATCTGGAACTCGCCGGGGGTGATCGGCTCGTTCTTCGGCCGCCGTCGGCGCGAGAAGGGCTGGGCGGCGCTGTCGCGCGGTATGGTCGCGGTCGGCGCCGGTGATCTCTCGACGGCGATGAAGGCGAGCGGCGAGGCGCGGCAGATCCTCGGCACGGAGCCCCTGGCGCTGCTGCTCGAGGCGCAGTCGGCGCAACTCGTCGGCGATCGCTCCGGTGCCAAGAAGGCGTTCGAGCGGATGCTGGAGAATCCCGCCACCCGACTCCTCGGGATGCGTGGCCTCTATGTCGAGGCGGTGCGTTGGGGCGACGGCGAAGCGGCGGCGCGTTGGGCGACGGCGGCGGCGACGGCGGCGCCGAAGCTCGCCTGGGCGTCGCATGCGGTGGTCGAATACCGCTCGCAGGCACGCGACTGGATGGGGGCGCTCGAGAGCATCGATCGCAACCGCCGCAACGGCATCGTCGACAAGCAGGCGGCCAGACGTCAGCGCGCCGTCATCCTCACCGGTGACGGTCTGGAGCGCGAGCAGAGCCACCCGGAGGTGGTCAGGACCCATGCGCTCGAGGCGCACGGCCTCGCCCCCGATCTGGTGCCGGCGGCCTGTCTCGCGGCGCGCCTGCTCGCCCGTTCGGGCGACCTGAAGAAGGCGACGCGGGTGCTGGAGGCGACCTGGAAGCTCGACCCGCATCCCGAGATCGCCGAGACCTACGCACATCTCAGGCCCGGCGACAGCGCCAAGGATCGGCTCGCCCGGATCCGTGATCTGGTCAAGGTGAGGGCCCATCATCCCGAATGCGCCCTGGCGCTCGCCCGCGCCGAGATCGACGCGCACGACTTCGCCGAGGCGCGGCGGACGCTCGAACCCTTCGTGGCGCAGTCACCGTCGCGGCGGGTCTGCCTGTTGATGGCGGAACTCGAGCAGAACGAGCACGGCAACGCCGGCGCCACCCGCGCCTGGCTCGCCCGGGCGGTCACCGCGCCGCGCGACAAGGCCTGGGTCGCCGACGGCTGGGTGTCGGATCACTGGATGCCGGTGTCGCCGATCTCCGGCAAACTCGACGCCTTCGAATGGAAGCTGCCGCCGGAAGACGTCTCGTCGGCGCCGGTGGCCGACCTCTTCGACGAGCCGACAGAGACGCTGGCGGCCTCGGGCAGCGTCGTACCGCTCGAGGCGCCGAAGGTGGCGCGCGAGGCGATCACGGCTGCGGTCACGACGGTCGAAGCCGAGGTGATCGTGCCGGAGAAGCCGGCGCAGGAGACGAAACCGAACCCGACCGTGACGCCGGCGAATCCGCCGGTGGTCGAAGCGAAGCCGATCGAAGTGCCGACGGCGGCACCGGCACCGGCACCGACCGCCGTGTCGGCGACATCGAGCGGCGCCACCGTGCCGACCGCGCATGCCAACGGCTCCAAGCCGCCGGAACCGGTCATTCCGCCGCCGCCGGACGATCCGGGCACGGAGGGTGGCGCGCCGATGCCGAAGAAACGCTTCAAGCTCTTCAGCTGAGCGGCCGGCGGACGAAAGCGGCGGCGGCGATTCGGGCGCGGCGCGACCGCGCGGGACATCGTCGTCTTTGATTTCGCCGGCCGCTTCGCTTATGAACGGCGCGGTTCAAGGAGATGCGGGTGGCCCGGCCATGACCGAGACGATCGATCCGGCCCAGCGCCTCGCCGGGCTCAGACGCGAAATCGACGGGATCGACGAGGAGATCCATCGCCTCCTCGTGGCGCGCTCCGCCATCATCGACGAACTGATCAAGGTCAAGGGCACCGCGGTGTCGGGCGCCGCCTTCCGCCCCGCCCGCGAGGCCGACATGATGCGCCGCCTCACCGAGCGGCATCGCGGCATCCTGCCGTTGTCGACGGTCGAACACATCTGGCGCGAGATCGTCTCGACCTTCACCTTCCTGCAGGCCCACTACGAGGTCTACATGGACGGCGGTCGCGATCCGGTGGCGATGCGCGATCTCGCCCGATTCTATTTCGGCTTCACCGTGCCGGCGCATCTCGTCGCCGGCCCCGACGAGGTGATCGACGCGGTGGCCCGGTCGGTGTCCGATCTCGGCATCGTCCGCCAGTCGCAACCCTCCTGGGTCGGCGCCTGGTGGACCCGGCTCGGCGGCGACGGCCCGCGCATCATCGCGCGACTACCCTACATCCTGTTCGAGGGTCGGGTCGCCGACCTGCCGGCGCTGGTCGTCTCCAATCCGATCTCGGAAGCGATCGGGCCGGAGATCCTGGTCCACGCCTTCACCGGCGTCGGTGACCGCGATCCGGCCGAGGCACTGGCGGCGGCCGGATTCGAACTGATCGCCCGGCACGACAAGGGGCCGAGGTCCGACTTCCTGGTGGCGAGCCCGGCGGAGACGCCGATCGAGGCGGTCGGTGCCGCTTTCGCCGCGGCCGGGGTCGAGGTCAGGGCGCCGCGGTCGGTCGGCGGCTATCCGGCGCCGATCCGACACGCCGGGCCGGGCGGCGTCGCGCCGATCACGGTCGCCTGAGCGACCCGGCCATCCGACGTCTCCCGGCAGTCCGCTCGAGCCTCCGAAACCTTTCCTCTCGACGAGAGACCCGAAATGACGACCGATAGCCCCCCGCGCCCGATCCCCCGCGCCGGTGTCCTCGACATCGCGGCCTACGTGCCCGGCAAGTCCAAGGCGACCGGCGGCGCCAAGCTCCACAAGCTCTCCTCCAACGAGACGCCGCTGGGGCCGAGCCCGCGCGCCGTCGAAGCCTACCGGGCCGCCGCCGACAAGCTCGAGCTCTACCCCGACGGCGCCGCGACGGCGTTGCGCGAGGCGATCGGCCGGGCCACCGGCCTTGCGCCGGAGCGCATCGTCTGCGGCGCCGGCTCCGACGAGGTCTTGACCCTGGTCACTCACGCCTATGTCGGCCCCGGCGACGAGGGTATCTATTCCGAGCACGGCTTCCTGGTCTATCCGATCGCCATCACCGCGGCCGGTGGCAAGCCGGTGAAGGTGGCGGAGAAGAATCTGACCGCCGACGTCGACGCCATGCTGGCGGCGGTGACGGAGCGGACGAAGATCGTCTTCCTCGCCAATCCCAACAACCCGACCGGTACCTATCTGCCTTTCGACGAGGTCAAACGGCTGGCGGGCGGTCTGCCGAAACATGTGATCCTGGTGCTCGACGCGGCCTATGCGGAATACGTCCGCCGCAACGATTACGAGGCCGGCATCGAGCTGGTCTCGTCGTCGGACAACGTGGTCATGACCCGCACCTTTTCCAAGATCTACGGCCTCGCCGGGGTGCGGCTCGGCTGGCTCTACGGGCCGGATCACATCGTCGATGCGCTCAACCGCATCCGCGGTCCCTTCAACGTGTCGAGCCCGGCGATCGCCGCCGGTATCGCCGCGATCGAGGACCGCGACTTCACCCGCGCGGCCGCCGATCACAACGAGGCGTGGCTGCCGAAGGTGACCGCGGCGGCGACCGCGCTCGGGCTGACGGTGACGCCGTCGGTCGGCAACTTCGTGCTCGTCCATTTCCCCGACGTGGCGGGCAAGCGGGCGCCCGACGCCGACGCCTTTCTGCTCGACCATGGCATCGTGGTCCGGCGGATGGAGGCCTACGGCTTTGCGAACGCGCTGCGCATCACCATCGGTTCGGCCGAGGCGAACGAAGCGCTGATCGCGGCGCTCGCCACCTTCCTCGGCAAGTGATACCGAGTTCACGAAGTTTCGACCTGTTCGAAACTTCGTGAACGAAGGCGAGCCCGAACGGGCGTCGGCCGGTCAGGCCGTAACGCTCATGAAATTCGGACGAGTCCGAATTTCGTGAGCCCAGTATGAGGTCCGCCATGAGCGTCGACACGAAGACCCCGATGTTCGAGCGCGTCGCGCTGATCGGCATCGGCCTGATCGGCTCCTCGCTCGCCCGGGTGATCCGGCGCGAGGGGCTGGCGCGCACCATCGTCGTCTCGACCCGCCGGGCGGAAACGCTCGCCCGCGCCCGGGAACTCGGGCTCGGCGACGTCTACGAACAGGAGGCCGGCAAGGCGGTCGAAGGCGCCGATCTCGTCGTCGTCTCGGTGCCGGTCGGGTCGTCGGGCGCGGTCGCCGAGGCGATCGGGGCGCATCTGAAGCCGGGTGCCATCGTCTCCGACGTCGGTTCGGTCAAGGCCGACGTGGTCCGGCAGATGAGCCCGCATCTGCCGCCGTACGTCCGTTTCATCCCGGCCCATCCGGTCGCCGGTACCGAGCATTCGGGGCCGGACGCGGGTTTCGCGGAACTGTTCGAGAACCGCTGGTGCATCGTCACGCCGCCCGCCGGCGCCGACGAGGCGGCGGTGGAGACGCTCGTCGCCTTCTGGAGGGCCTGCGGTTCGAAGGTCGAAACGATGACGCCGGAGCACCACGACATGGTGCTCGCCATCACCTCGCACATCCCCCACCTCATCGCCTACAACATCGTCGGTACCGCCGCCGATCTCGAGACGGTGACGGAATCGGAGGTGATCAAATTCTCCGCCGGCGGTTTCCGTGACTTCACCCGCATCGCCGCCTCCGATCCGACGATGTGGCGCGACGTCTTCCTCCACAACAAGGATGCGGTGCTGGAAATGCTCGGCCGCTTCATCGAGGACCTTTTCGTCCTCCAACGGGCGATCCGCTTCGGCGACGGCGAGACACTGTTCCGCCACTTCACCGAGACCCGTGCCATTCGCCGCGGCATCCTCGACATCGGCCAGGACACGGCGGCGCCGGACTTCGGCCGCGTGCCGAAGAAGGATTGATGGCGGTTCGGTGGAAATGCGAAGGGCGCCCGTCGGGCGCCCTTTCTCGTTCCGCGTGCGGGATCATGTCGGTCAGACGGCGGTCACCTTGCGGCGCAACTCGGCGGCGGCCCAGTTGGCGCGGGACTGTTCGATCGGCGGCACGTCGTGGGTGGCGCAATAGAGCATGAACGAGATGATGTCGAAGCGAATGCGGACCACTTTGTGGCCCTGTGCCGCCATGTCGGACTCGATCTTCTTGGCCGCCTTCAACCACTCGTCGAAGGTGTCGAACAGCACCTCGGGATCGGCCATGGCGGCGCGCGCCTCGTCGTAGTCCTCACGTCGGAACCAACAGAAGCCGTAGATGCGCAGGGTGTTGGCGGGAGCCTTCGGCACGGACATGGCGGTCTTTCTCGGCGCTTCGGTCGGCCCGCTTGGTACGCCGATCGGGCGGCGAAGGCAACGGCGGCGTCAGGTCGAGCCGTAGTCGGCGAATTTCGCCGCGGCGGCTTCGATCTCGGCATCGGAGAGGATCACCGGGCCGCCGATCAGCAGCGCCTGGTGGTACTGGAAGGCGAGCGTCTCCATCTCCACCGCCAACCACAGGGCGCGCGCGAGCGTCGGGGCGACGGTGATGCCGCCGTGGTTGGCGAGCAGACAGCCGTTGCGGCCGTCGAGTGCGGCGAGCGCCTCGCGCGACAGGTCCTCGGTGCCGAAGGTGGCGTAGCCGGAGCAGCGGATGGTCGGGCCGCCGAAACCGGCGATCATGTAGTGCACCGCCGGGATCGGCCGGCGGGCGACGGCGAGCACCGTGACATGGGGCGAATGGGTGTGGACGACGGCGTTCACGTCGGACCGCGCCCGCAGGATGTCGCGGTGGAAGCGCCATTCGGTGGACGGTTTGCGCGGACCCGTCCAGGCGCCGGTCTCGTCGGCGAGGTCCATCTTCGCCACCAGATCCGGCGTCAGATCGACGGGCGCCACGGCGCTCGGGGTGATCAGCAGGGCGTCGCCGAAGCGCAGCGAGATGTTGCCCGAGGCGCCGCGGTTGAGCCCGGCCGTATCGAGGCGGCGCATCGCCGCGACGATCGCCGCGCGGGCCTCCGCCTCGGTCGCCGGTTCCGCGCTCACAGGCGCCCCGCCTCGATGATGCGCTCGAGGAAGGCGCGGGTGCGCTCGTTCTTCGGCTCGGAGAAGATCTGTTCGGGCGGGCCCTCCTCGTGGACCACGCCGCCGTAGAGGAAGCAGACCTTGGAGGCGACCTCGCGGGCGAAGCCCATCTCGTGGGTGGCGAGCACCATGGTCATGCCCTCGTGCGACAGATCGCGGACGATGTTGAGCACTTCGGAGACCAGTTCCGGGTCGAGCGCCGAGGTGATCTCGTCGAGGAGGAGCACGATCGGGTCCATGGCCAACGCCCGGACGATGGCGACGCGCTGCTGCTGGCCGCCGGAGAGGCGATCGGGGTACTCGAGCGCCTTCTGATCGAGCTGGATGCGGGCGAGGAGCTCCATCGCCCGGTCCTTGGCTTCGGCGCGCGACTTGCCCAGCACCTTGATCGGTGCGGCGGTGACGTTGTCGAGCACGCTCATGTGCGGGAAGAGATTGAACGACTGGAAGACGATGCCGACGTCGCGCCGCAGCGCGTCGAGATCGACGCCGGGGCCGGAGACGCGGTCACCGTGCAGGCGGATCTCGCCGCCGTCGATCGGCTCGAGGCCGTTGATGCACCTGAGAAGGGTCGACTTGCCGCAGCCCGAGGGGCCGATCAGGCAGACGACCTGATGCTCCTCGATGTCGAGGGTGACGCCGTT
>CALMFH010000197.1 GCA_937864925.1 uncultured Alphaproteobacteria bacterium
GCGGTTCGTTGTCGAGATAGGTGAGACAGGCGTCGGTCTCGAGATTGTCGAGGAGCCGCAGCGCCTCGCTCGAATTGCGCGACGACACCGCCATGCTCACCGCCGGCCAACGTTCGGTGAAGGCGGTGGTCAGCCGCGAGATCATCGGCAGCGCGGTCGGGATGACCGCGATACGCAGATGACCGGTGAGGCCCTTCTTCATCGTGTCGAGATCGGCGCGCATGGCGCGGGCGTCACCGACGATCCGCCGCGCCCAGTCGAGCGCCCGCTCGCCCTCCGCGGTGAAGCCGATGAAGCGCGAGCCGCGATCGACCAGCGGCGCCCCGACGATGTCCTCGAGCTGCCGGATCGCCGAGGAGAAGGCCGGCTGCGAGATGCCGCAGACCTGCGCCGCCCGGCCGAAGTGCTTCTCGCGGGCGAGCGCCAGAAGGTATTCGAGCTTGTCGATCATCGGCGCGTGTCTCGATCTCGGAACGGTTCGGCGGCGTGGTTCGATGGTCGAACCCGGTCGTTTCCGTCGTCGGCCGTCGTTCGGAAACGATTTGGAAACCATCCCGGCCCAATTTGAGCTCGGGCGCGTGGGTGCGGGGCGCGTTCGGCACGGCCGACCGGACATCGGTACGGCAATACCGGGGGATACTCAATGTCTGCGATAAGGCTGCCGCGTTTCGGCTCCTCGATGACCGTGAAGGTGACCGCGTCGGGCTTCCTGGCCGTACTCTGTGTCACGCTCGCGCTCGCCGGGACGTCGTGGCTGGTGCTCGCCGACTATGTCTCCGACGGTGCCGCCCGCCGCCAGGACGCCAACATCCGCGCCGCCGCGACCGTGCTCGAGCGCGATCTCCCCGGCACCCGGGTGGAGTGGACCACCGAAGGCCGCCCCCGCATCGTCATGCCGACGATCCCCGCCGCGATCTCCGATCATTCGACCATCGACGCCGTCAGCCGCATCACCGGCGACACCACGACACTCTTCGGTTTCGACGCCGCCACCGGCGAATTCGTCCGCCGCACCACCAACGTCAAGAAGCCGGACGGCACGCGCGCCGTCGGCACCGTCCTCGGCAAGGGCGGCAAGGTCCATCCGGTGGTGGCGCGCGGCGAAACCTTCAACGGCACCGTCGACATCCTCGGCATTCCCTACGTGACCACCTATGTGCCGGTGTTCTCACCGACGAACGAGGTGATCGGCGTCGTCTATTCCGGCGTCAAGCAGTCGGTGGTCGATGCGGTCATCGGCTCCTGGACCCGCTCGATCGTGATCACCGGCGTCGTCGTCCTGTCGATCGCCGGTCTGGCGCTCTTCGTCTTCGGTCGGCGTACCACGCGGCCGTTGGTCGACCTCACCGCCGCGCTCGATCGTGTCTCCCGGGGTGACCTCGGTGCCGAGATGCCGCACCGCGGCCGCGCCGACGAGGTGGGAGCGGTGGCGCGTGCCGCCGAGACCCTGCGCCTCGCCGCCCGCGAACGCGAGACGCTCGCCTCCGACCAGAACCACGAGCATGAGCGCCGTGCCGCCGACCAGCGTCGCATCGCCGACGCCATCGCCACCTTCCGCGGTTCGATCGCCGGCACCTTGAAGGCCCTCGACGGCGACGTCGCCACCATGTCGGCGACCGCCGCCGATCTGACCCGCCTCGCCGACGAGGCGACCGCCCGCGCCGAGAGCGCCGCCCACGCCACCGGCGAGGCCTCCTCCGGCGCCGCTGCCGTCGCCTCGGCCGCCGACGATCTCGCCGGTTCGGTCGCCGAGATCGACCGCCGCGCCTCCGCCGCCACCGGTGCGGTCGACGTGGCGCGCCGAGCCGCCGAGGAGTCGAACGCCCGCATCGCCAGCCTCGCCGAGGCCTCCGGCCGCATCGGCGCGGTGCTCGACCTCATCCGCGACATCGCCGACCAGACCAACCTGCTCGCCCTCAACGCCACCATCGAGGCGGCGCGTGCCGGTGAGGCGGGTCGCGGCTTCGCCGTCGTCGCCTCCGAAGTCAAGACGCTCGCCGGCCAGACCGCCAAGGCCACCGACGAGATCTCCGGACAGATCGGCTCGATCCGTGCCGAAGTCGAGGGTGCCGTCGCCGCCATCTCCGCCATCGTCGGTCGCATCGGCGAAGCTTCGTCCTATACCGAGGCCATCGCCTCCGCCGTCACCCGCCAGACCTCGGCGACCGCGGACATCTCGCACAGCGCCCGTTCCGCCGCTCACGGCGCCTCGCGCGCCGCCGAGGACGTGTCCGGCGTCAGCACCGTGGCCGAACGGACCGACCGCGCTGCCGAACGCGTCGCCGCTCTGTCGCAGGAACTGGCGCGGTGCTCGAAGGGTCTCGGCGCCGAAGTCGAACGCTTCCTCGCCTCCGTCGCCGCCTGAACTCAGGCCCGCCCGATCGCCGCGAGTGCCGCCGGCACCTCGTCGAAACGGCTGAGTCGGCGGTAGCGCGGGGCCTCTGCCGGCACTTCGGCGACCTCCGCCTCCCAGGTGAGGTGGTAGGGGATGTGGAAGCCCCAGTGGCCGGCCGCGAGCGCCGGCAGGATGTCGGACTTGGCCGAATTGCCGATCATCACCGCGTCGCCCTCGCCGGCGCCGAAGCGGCCGAAGATCCGAGCATAGACCTCCGGCGTCTTCTCCGAGACGATCTCCACCGCGTCGAAGAGATCGCCGAGCCCGGAGCGGGCGAGCTTCTGCTCCTGGTCGAGCAGGTCGCCCTTGGTGATCACCACCAGTCGATGCCCCTCCCGCTTCAGTCCGGCGAGCGTCGCGGCCACCCCCGGCAGCGGCTCGACCGGATGCTCGAGCATCTCGTGACCGAGGGCGAGGATCTCGCCGATCACCGACGACGGCAGCCCCTCGTCGGCGACGCTCACCGCCGTCTCGATCATCGACAGGGTGAAGCCCTTGATGCCGTAGCCGTAGAGCCTGAGGTTCTTGCGCTCGGTGGCGATCAGGCGCTCGGCGAGATGATCGGAGAGGGCGTGGTTGCCGAGCAGCCGGATGAAGCGCTCGATCGTCCACTGGAAGATCGTCTCGTTGTGCCACAGCGTGTCGTCGGCATCGATGCCGAGGATGGATCGGGTCATGGGACGTCGCCTCCGCCTCGCCATCATCCCGCGCCGTCGACACGATGAAAAGGCCACCGGCGATCCGTACCGCGGCTTCCCCCGCTCGATGCTCTCGACTAACCATGGGCGATCCGCGACGGAGACCCTTCGATGCCCGACACCACCTCTTCCGACGGCCTCGGCTCCTATCCCGTCACCCCGCGCAACCGGGTGAAGCGCCTGCACGAGCGCGGCCGCTACGACCGTGCCTCGGTCTGGGCGGTGCTGGACGGCGCCATGCTCTGCCACGTCGCCTACGTCATCGACGGCCAGCCCTACTGCACGCCGACCATCCATTGGCGCGACGGCGACACGCTGTTCTGGCACGGCTCCTCGGCGAGCCGGATGATCCGGCATCTCGAGAAGGGCATGCCGGTCTGCCTCACCGTCTCCCATCTCGACGGGCTGGTCATGGCGCGCTGCGGCTTCAACCATTCGGTCGACTACCACTCGGCCATGTGCTTCGGCACGGCGCGGCTGGTCGAGGGCGTCGACGAGAAGCGCGCCGCGCTCGACCGCATGATCGATCGCTACTATCCCGGCCGAGCCGCGACGTTGCGCACGGCGACGTCCCAGGAGATCAAGGCGACGACGGTGATCTCGATGGTGATCGACGACGCCTCCGCCAAGGTCCGCGGCAAGGGCGTCGGCGACGAGCCGGAGGATCTCGACCTGCCGATCTGGGCCGGCGTCATCCCGCTGCGCACCGTGATCGGCGAGGCCGAGGTTTCGCCTCACGTCCCCGCCGGCGTCGCCCGCCCCGCCGACCTCGCCCCCTACCGGCCCGGCCGCGACTTCGCCGAGGCGCTGGCCGAGGCGCAGGCGGTCTACGAGACGCGGTGAGAGGAGGGGGGCGCTCACCGAACCGCTCCGGTGCCCACCCCCTCTTCCCCCGTCTCGCCTGCCGTTGCATGCTCCCCCTCGAACGACCGTTCGAGAGGGCCGGACGACGATGCGATCCCGCAGGTTCAAGACCGTCCATGCCGGCGAGACCCATGTCTTCACCGGCCTCGCCGAACTCCTCGCCTGCTCGAGCCCGCGCCGCTCCGGTGACGAACTCGCCGGGATCGCCGCCGCGAGCGACACCCGCCGCGTCGCCGCCCGCATGGCGCTCGCCGATCTGCCGCTGAAGTGCTTCCTCGAGGACGTCGTCGTCCCCTACGACATCGACGAGGTCACCCGCCTGATCGTCGACACCCACGACGAGGCGGCCTTCGCCCCCGTGTCGTCGATGACCGTCGGCGAGTTCCGCGAATGGCTGCTGTCGGACGCCGCCGACGGCCCGGCGCTGGCGCGGCTCGCCCCCGGTCTGACGCCGGAGATGGTCGCCGCGGGCTCCAAGCTCTGCCGCAACGGCGATCTCGTCGCCATCGCCGCCAAGGCGCGTGTGGTGACCGGCTTCCGCTCGACCATCGGGCTCCCCGGCCGCCTCGCCGCCCGCCTCCAGCCCAACCACCCGACCGACGACCCGGCGGCGATCGCCGCCGCCACCCTCGACGGCCTGCTCTTCGGCATGGGCGACGCGGTGATCGGCATCAACCCGGCGACCGACAACGTCGAGAGCTGCGTCTCGCTCTTGACCATGCTCGACGATATCCGCACCCGCTTCGACATCCCCACCCAGTCCTGCGTGCTGGCCCACGTCACCACCTCGATCGCCGCGATCGAGAAGCGCGCGCCCCTCGATCTCGTCTTCCAGTCGATCGCCGGGACCGAGGCCGCCAACGCGGGCTTCGGTGTGACGCTGTCGATCCTGAAGGAGGCGCAGGAGGCGGCGCTGTCCCTGAAACGCGGCACGGTCGGATCGAACGTCATGTATTTCGAGACGGGCCAGGGCGCGGCGCTCTCCGCGGATGCCCATCACGGCGTCGACCAGCAGACGGTCGAGGCCCGCGCCTACGCCGTCGCCCGCGCCTTCTCGCCGCTGCTGGTCAACACCGTCGTCGGCTTCATCGGCCCCGAATACCTCTACGACGCCAAGGAGATCACCCGCGCCGGCCTGGAGGATCACTTCTGCGGCAAGCTGCTCGGCGTGCCGATGGGCGTCGACGTCTGCTACACCAACCACGCCGAGGCCGATCAGGACGACATGGACGTGCTGGCGCTGCTGTTGGCCAATGCCGGGGTGAATTTCCTCATCGCGGTGCCCGGCGCCGACGACATCATGCTCAACTACCAGAGCCTGTCGCATCACGACATCGTCCGTCTTCGCCACCTGCTCGGGCTGAAACCCGCCCCCGAATTCGAGGCGTGGCTCGGTCGCATGGGCCTGCTCGACGCGGCCGGCCGACTGCCGGCGCTGCCGCCCGACCCCGGATCCGCCCGGCGGCTCCTGGCCATCGGAGGTGCGGCATGAGCGAGACCCTCGACACCTGGGAGAGGCTCCGCCGCCTCACCCGCGCCCGCATCGGCCTCGGCCGCGCCGGCGACGGCCTGCCGACGAAGGCCCTGCTCGACTTCCAGATGGCCCACGCCGCCGCCCGCGACGCGGTGCACGGCGCGGCCGATTTCGACGCCATCGCCGCGGATCTCGCCCCCCGCGAGGTGATCCGCCTCACCTCCGCCACCCCCGACCGGCCGACCTACCTCCGACGCCCCGATCTCGGCCGCCGTCTCGCCGAGGGTGAGGTCGAGAAGCTCCCCGCCGGCCCGTTCGACGTCGTCTTCGTCGTCGCCGATGGTCTCTCGGCGGCAGCGGTCGACGCCAACGCCGCCGCGACCCTGGAGGCGACCGCTCGCCGCCTCGCCGATCTCTCGATCGGCCCGGTGGTCCTCGCCCGACAGGCCCGCGTGGCGCTCGGCGACGTCGTCGGCGCGGCGATGAACGCGTCGGTGGTGGCGATCCTGATCGGCGAGCGCCCCGGCCTCACCGCCGCCGACAGCCTCGGCGCCTACCTCACCTTCCGCCCGGTTCCCGGCCGCAAGGACAGTGAGCGCAACTGCCTCTCCAACATCCACGCCCACGGCCAGAGCCCCGAGGAAGCCGGCCACAAACTGGCGTGGCTGATCCGCGAGGCGCTGCGCCTGAAACTGACCGGCGTGGACCTCAAGGAGGCGGCGCCGAAGTTCGCGATCGAGGACGGTGGGGCGAAGCGGATCGGCGGGTGAGGCGCCGACCCCGATCGATGGCCGTCCCGCCGACCTCGCTCGGGCATCCTCGAGGCACGGCGATGGGAAGCCCCCGTCTTCCTTCTCCCCTTGCGGGAGAAGGTGGCCGAAGGCCGGATGAGGGGGTTGGGCCCATCCATCCGGCGGAGCGTTCGTAGGGCGTCCGATGCCGCTCCGCGGCACCCCCTCATCCGCCCCTGTGGGGCACCTTCTCCCGCGAGGGGAGAAGGGGGGGAGCGCTTCGACGCCCCCCGATCGCCGACGAACCCTGGTTCGCGGCGCCTCCGCCACCCACTTCCCGTTTGCCTTCGCCGCCTCCAGCCGAGTAGGAAGGGCGCTCCCGACCGCCCGGCCCCTCGCCGGCGGCCTTTTCCCCGGTGCGCGCCGATCGCCGATCGCCGCGAGAGGATCGATCGATGAGCGACGTCGTCGTCAAGGACTCCAACGGCAACCGCCTCGCCGACGGCGACAGCGTCACCGTCATCAAGGACCTCAAGGTCAAGGGCACCTCGGTGACGCTGAAGCGCGGCACCATGGTCAAGAACATCCGCCTCACCGACGACCCCGACCTGATCGAGTGCAACGCCGAGAAGGTGAAGGGCCTGGTGCTCAGGACCGAGTTCCTCAAGAAGGCCTGAGACGGCATGAGCGGGCCGCGCGGCACGACGAACGAACGCGAGGCAGCCGCCCGTAGCCGCGGCGCCGAGGCCCTGCGCTTCTCCGTCGCGCCGATGATGGATTGGACCGACCGCCACTGCCGCGTCTTCCATCGCCGGCTGACCCGCCGCGCCGCGCTCTTCACCGAGATGGTCACCGCCCCGGCGATCATCCACGGTGATCGCGATCGCCTGCTCGGCTTCTCGCCCGAGGAACATCCGATCGTCTGCCAACTCGGCGGCTCCGACCCCGTCCAGCTCGCCGAGGCCGCCCGCATCGTCGAGGGCTACGGTTACGACCGCATCGACCTCAACTGCGGCTGCCCCTCCGATCGGGTCCAGTCGGGAGCCTTCGGTGCCTGCCTGATGGCCGCGCCGGATCTGGTGGCGGAGTGCGTCGCCGCGATGCGCGGCGCGGTGACGCTTCCCGTCTCGGTCAAGTGCCGCATCGGCATCGACGACGCGAACCCGCGTGAGATGCTGCCGGCCTTCGTCGACAAGATCGTCGCGGCGGGCGTCGACAGTCTGACGGTGCATGCCCGCAAGGCGTGGCTGCAGGGGCTCTCGCCGAAAGAGAACCGCTCCGTCCCGCCGCTCGACCATGGCCTCGTCTACGAGGTGAAGCGCGCCCACCCGCGCCTGCACGTCGCCATCAACGGCGGCATCCGCAGCCTCGACGAGGCCGAGGCGCTGCTCGCGCCGCAGCCCGACGGCACGACGCTCGACGGCGTCATGCTCGGCCGCGCGGCTTATGAGACGCCCGATCTCCTCGCCGCCGTCGATCGCCGCCTCTTCGGTGAACCCGGCCCCGACGCCGATCCCTTCGCGGTGGTGGTAGAGATGGAGCCCTACATCGCCGAGGTCCTGGCATCCGGCGGCAAGCTCTCGCACGTCGCCCGCCACATGCTCGGCCTCTTCGCCGGCCGCCCCGGCGCGCGGACGTGGCGGCGCATCCTGACGGTTCGCTCCGTCCAGCCCGGCGCCGGGATCGAGGTGTTGCGCGAAGCGCTCGCCGCCGTGCGGCGGCGGCCGTGCGAACCGGCAGAAACTCCGGCCGCCTGAGCGGCCGCGATCGCGATCAGAACCGCCTCCGCCGCCCGCGCCCTGCCTCCCACGCCGCTTTGCGCCCGGGCAATTCGGCCACGATCCGCGCCCGCTCGACGTCGTCGAACCGCGCCCAGTCGGCGATCTCCTCGATCCGGCGAAAACAGCCGAGGCAGACCCGGTCGATCGGGTGGAGCTGGCACTGCTTGCGGCAGGGAGAGCGGATGGGATCGTTCATGACGTCGTCATTCGGCTCGCGAAGGGGCATGCCGTCCAGGTAGCGCGGAAGTGGCGTGGTAGCAACGCCGCGAGAAGCGCTCAAAAGTTGCAAACAAAAAATCCATCACCTACGATCGTGGAGATCCCGTGAGACGACCCGGGGGGAGGGGCCACCATGATCGAACTCGACTTCACCACGGCGACGTGGGTGGCCTTCGTTCTCGGGGTGATCACGCCGCTGATCTTCGTCGTGGTCAACCATGAAGTCCGCATCCGGCGGATCAAGCTGATCGAGGAATTCCGACGCAACCTGCTGGAGAACACCGACAAGGGCCCGCATCGGACGGCCCATTCGCCGTCGTTCGAATTCGTCGTGACGAAGTACATCATCGACCTGTTCAGGTTGGTCACGCCGGAGCAGATCGAGCGGATTAGGGCCGACGGAACGGCGTCGCTGACGTCGAAGGAACTCTACGAGCTCGTCCGCGCGGCGCGGATCCATCGCATTCCGGCCAACCGGACGCTGCTCGTCTCCTTCGTGCCCTATGGATTGGCGGTGGCGGCGGTGGCGTTGCTGCTCTTCGGCGATTGGCCGGGACCGGTTTGCGATCTCGTCGCGGCCGTCGCCGGACCGCAGGGCAAGAAGCTCCTCGTGATCGGGCTGCTCGGCGCCTATTTCTACACCCTGCGCTATCTGATGCGCGCCGTCTCGGTCTTCGACCTGACCGGGCGCACGGCTCTGCGTGCCTTCGGCCATTTCCTCGAGACGGCGATCGTCGTCCTCGCCTACGGAGCGATCGCCGACCGGCTCGGAGCGCCGATCGCCGGGGAGGCGACGTCCGAGACGGCGAAGGCGCTCCTGCCGTCGCCCCAGGCGCTGTTCGGAAGCATCGCACTCCTCGGCGCCTTCGTCATCGGCTGCGTGCCCGAGGCCGGCATCCAGTTCATCTACACCGTGGCGCGCCAGCTCACCTCGACCCAGGCGGTCGGATGGTTGTTCCGGCTGATCAAGCGCTCCGACAACCGCTTCAACGACAGCACTCTGTCGGTGTCGCTCGACGTCATCGACGGCATCGACTTCGCCACCCGCTACCGGCTGGAGGAGATCGGCATCTACGAGGTCCAGAACCTCGCCACCTTCAATCCGATCCTCCTGCACGTGGAATCGCCCTACGGCATCTACGAGGCGATCGACTGGGTGGCACAGGCCCAGCTCTGCATCATAGTCGGGCTGGAACGCTTCCTGGTGCTGCGCCAGTACAACGTCCGCACCATCTTCGATCTCGAACGCGCCGTGCAGAGCCGACGCTCGACCCACCAGTTGCGGCGGATCATCGGCTCGATCCTGTTCACCCCCACCTGTGCACTCTCCACCGTGGTCGGCGCCGCGGGTCCCGGCGGATTCCAGGTGCGCCCCATCGCCGGCAAGGAGAACGAGACCTTCGACGCCTACGCGTTGCGCCTCGTCGCCGAGCCGTCGCGCATCCTCGTCGACAACCCGGCCTTCGATCGCCGCGACGAGAAGAAAGCGCCGCGGTTCCTCCCATCCGAGGAGGATCTCGACGCGACGGTGATGCACGTGGTGCGCATCATCGTCGACGATCTCCACGTCCACCGCCTGCGTGAGGTCTGGGAGCGGATCGCCCGGTCGCTCGGACGCGACGCCGAGAACCTCGACGACAGCGTCGATGCGGCCCTGCCGAGGCCGGGCAACGACGAAAGGCCGGATCCCTCGCCGGCACCGACGCCGACTGCGCCGCCGCCGGCGCCGACCGGAGGCGGCAACAGCGAGCCGGTCGCCGCCTCACGCCAGCAATCCGACCATCGCCGCGATCTCGGCGAAGATGGTTCCCGCACCGACGACGTCGCCGGTGAAGCCGCCGATCGCGCGCCGCGCGGCGAGACCGAGACCGAGAACGGCGGCGCCGGCGGCGGCGATCCCGGCGAGGGTGGCGAGCCCGCCGGCGAGCGGAAGGACGAGGCCTGAGATCAGCACGGCCCCGCCGACGAATGCCGCGGCGAGGGCGCTCGGCCCCGGCCGCCCGGCGGCCCGCCCGAGCCCGTCGGTGCGCGCCGGCGGTAGGGCGACCATCAACAGGAGCGGCAGGACGCGAGCCAGCGCAGCGACGGCGAGCAGCACGAGCGCCGCACCGAGCCCGTCGAAACGGTCGAGCACCTCGGCGAGGAGCCCGGTCCGCAGCACGAACTGCGCGGCCAGCGCCAAGCCGCCGAAGGCGCCGATCCGGCTGTCCTTCATGATCTCCAGTCGCCGCTCGACCGTGTGGCCGCCGCCGAAGCCGTCGGCGACATCGGCGACGCCGTCCTCGTGGAACGCACCGGTGACGACGGCGAGCACCGCGAGCGCCAGAGCGGCGACGACCGGCGAGGGCAGGGCGGTCGGCGCCAGCAGGACCAGCGTCGACGCACTCGGCGCCGCGACGACGAGGCTCGCCCAGGGCAGCATGCGGATCGCCCGACCGAAGGGCGGCGGTGCGGCCGGGTCGTCGCCGCGCCCGAGCCGCGGCATCGGCAGGCGCGAGTAGAAGCGCACCATCGCCGCCAGATCGGCGAAGACCGCGGCGACGCCACCGCCGGCCGGCGCCGTCGGCACGGCAGCCGACGACGGCCGCTCGGCCCCTCCCGGCGACATGTCCTCGCGGGTCGGCTTCGTCTCGTCGCTCACGGCTTCGTTCCGTTCCGCATATGCGCCGTCCACTGCTCGGGCCGAAGGCCGCCACCTCGGTGCCGGAGGGGCCGTCGGTCGCCGCGATCGGTCTCGTCCCTCCGTCTCCCTTGCCGCGTTGCGGCGGGAGGTATAGAGGGCGGCGACCCGAACCTTCCGAGGCATCCCATGTCCGCCACTCCCTTCGACGACTTCCGCGATCTCGTCAATCTCGTGCCCGGTCCGGACGAGGCGGCGGTCGCCGCCTTCCGCGCCCGCGACGCCCAACTGACCAAGATCCCCGGCTCGCTCGGCCGGCTCGAGGAGATCGTCGAACTGCTCGCCGCCTATACGGGCAAGACCCCGCCGAAGGTCGAGAAGCCGCTGGTCGCCGTCTTCGCCGCCAACCACGGCATCACCGAGAAGGGCGTCTCGGCCTATCCCTCCGCGGTCACCAAGCAGATGGTGGCGAACTACGCCGCCGGCGGCGCCGCCATCAACCAGATCTGCATGGTGAGCGACATCGGCCTCAAGGTCTTCGAACTCGCCCTCGACTTCCCCACCCCGGACATCTCCGAGACCGATGCCTTCGACGAGGCCGGCTGCGCCGCCACCATGGCCTACGGCATGGAGGCGCTGGCCGGCGGCACCGATCTGCTCTGCCTCGGTGAGATGGGCATCGGCAACACCGCCGTCGCCTCGGCGATCTACATGGCGTTGTTCGGCGGCGAGGCGGCGGACTGGGTCGGCCCCGGCACCGGTGTCGCCGGCGCGGCGCTCGCCAACAAGGCGAAGGTGGTCGGTGAGGCGGTCGCCCGCATCGGCGGCGAGACAGATCCGTTCCAGATCCTGCGCCGTCTCGGCGGTCGCGAGATCGCGGCGATGGTCGGCGCCATCCTCGGTGCCCGACATCAGAAGGTGCCGGTCGTGGTCGACGGCTTCGTCACATCGGCGGCCGCGGCGGTGGTCTTCGCCCTCAACCCGGCGGCGATCGACCACTGCATCTTCGCCCACGTCTCGGCCGAACCGGCGCACCGTCGCGCCCTCGAGGTGATGGGCAGGACACCGCTCCTCGATCTCGGCATGCGCCTCGGTGAGGGCACCGGCGCGGCGGTCGCCGCCTCGATCATCCGCGCCGCCGCCGCCACCCATGCCGGCATGGCGACCTTCGCCGAGGCCGGGGTGAGCGACAAGGACGGTTGATCCGCTCATCGGCGGGTGTCCCGACGAGGCGCGGCCGTTCAGAAGAGATCACGGAGCTGCACGAGCGAGACCAGGGCGCGCCGGATGTCCGCGGCTCGTCGAGGACTGCCCACGACCGCCACCATCACCTCGTGTTCGAGGCACTCCAACAGGTCCTCGATACGGGTGAGCGTGTGACAGGGGTGGGGCGAGCGATCGACCGAACACGATGCACAATGAGCGTCGATCGTGTCGAAGAGCTCCCCGAGCAGGTCGTCGTCGGCGCCGAGCGCGACGAGATGCGCGACGATCGCCGGCAGGCGCAGATCGTCGGGGTCGCAGGTGCGCGGCACGTCCGCTCGCGCAACGGCGACAGCGCTCGCCGAACCCGTTCGGTCCGCGAGGGCAGGGTCGATTTCGGTCTGCTCCACCCTACCCGCGAGAGGCGGATGACGGTTCGCCTGGGCCGGCGGGAGTGAGAAGATCAGGCAGATGAAATCCAGTAGATCGGAACGACTTCGGCGCGGCACGATTCGGCCTTCCCTGCGATCCCATCGGCCGTGTGGACCATGCCGTTCCGCCACTCCGCGCCTGTTTCGCTCGGCGCTGTGGCCGACACACCGTGGATGCGGCGCGAACGATGCGATCCTGCGCGAGAATACCACCATGAGATGAGGAAGAGGAAAGTGCGCGCGCTGCCGCGACGATCGGCCGCCGCCTCGCGTCAGATCAGATCACCGAGTTCCTCGATCGAGCGAATGGCGCGGCCGAGGACCGGCACCCGGTGCGCGCTCCCTTCGCCGGAGGTGCGTGCTTCGCTCTGCAAGCGGAGGAGGAGGGCGCGCAATTCGTCGAGCGTGTCGCAGGGGCGCGGGCAGGGGGATCCCGCCGGGCACAGGGCGCAGTGTCCGTCCAGCGCGTCGGTCAGGGCGGAGAGGTCGTCGTCGTCCGCCCCCAGTTCGACGAGCCGTGCCGCGAGCGCCACCGTCCGTGCCTCGTCTCGGCCGAACGGCGCGCCCGGATCGCCGAGCCCCGTCCGCCCCGTCAGGCCGGCCCGCGTGATCCGCGCCATCGTCGTCGCTTCGATCCCGGTTACCGCGACGAAGTCCGCCGCCGTGCGGAACGGGCCGCTACTCGCGGGGCCGATGGCGAAAACCAGACAGAGGAAGTCGAGAAGCTCCGACCGCGTACGTACCGACATGAAGCCGCTCCCCCGCGATCGCATCCGACCGACATCCGGATACACGCCGCACGGGCATCCGCACCACCCGGACGCATTGCCGTCACGTCATATTGGCATCGTCGAATCTGACGGCGCAAGGGGGAAACGCCATCCGGCGCCGGCTCATTTGCCCAATTGGCGGCGCATGCTGCCGAGCACCGATCCGGTGGCGCCGGCGGCCGCGAGATCGACGCCGCCGCGCCGGCGCGGCCGCTCGTCGATGCGCGGCATCACCTCGAGCACCCGCGACTGCGGCACGGTGAACATCACTTCGGTGCCCTCGCGCAGCTTCGAGGTGAGCGCGAAGGTGCCGCCGTGCATCTGCACCAGCGCCTGGACGATCGAGAGCCCGAGGCCCGTCCCCTGCTCGGCCGACTTGATGGCGATCGAACCCTGGCCGAAGCGCGAGAGCACGATCGGGATCTCGTCTTCCGGAATGCCCGGCCCGGTGTCCCTGACCGAGACGTACTGGCCGCCGCCGGCGGTCCAGCCGACCTTGACCGTGATGGTCCCGCCGGTCGGGGTGAACTTCACCGCGTTGGAGAGGAGGTTCAGCGTCACCTGCCGCATGGCCCGTTCGTCGGCCCAGATCTTCGGCAGGTTGTCCTCGTACTGTTCGACGATGGCGAGGCCTTTGTTGCGGGCCCTGAGCCCCATCATGTGGGCGCAGTCCTCGACGATGTAGGGCAGCGTGACCGACTCTTCGTTGAGGGTGTAGCGCCCCGCCTCGATACGAGAGATGTCGAGGATCTCGTTGATCAGTTCGAGCAGATGTCGGCCACTGTCGTGGATATCGGCCACGTAGCCCTTGTAGATGTCGTTGCCGAGCGGCCCCATCAGTTCGTTCTGCATCACCTCGGAGAAGCCGAGGATGGCGTTGAGCGGGGTGCGTAGCTCGTGGCTCATGGTGGCCAGGAAGCGGCTCTTGGCGTAGTTCGCCTCTTCCGCCTTGCGCCGGCTCTCGTCGGAGATCGAGTTCGCCTGTTCGAGTTCGGCGATCAGACAGTCCTTCTCGGCGCGCGCCTCGATCTCGGTCAGCGAGGCGCGGTAGAGCCGGTAGCCGAGGACGATGAAGAAGGCCTGAGTGGTCAGCGCCATGGTGGCCAACACCACGTGATGCGACGGTGTCGGCAGGAACACCACCTCGGGACGGGCGAGGAAGCCGAGAGCGGTGGTGACGGTGATCGGGAAGGTCGCCGCGAACATCGCCGCCTGCAGGTTCGACGCCAGCATGGCGCAGACCGCGACGACGATCAGCATGGCCGAGAAGCGGAAGACGTCGGCGACGATCGTCGCCTCGCTCGGCAGGATGAAGAGGATCGCCCAGGCGAGGCCGAAGACGGCGTCGACCGCGGCGAAACGCGCCCGCCAGTTGCGCAGCGACACGTCCTTGCGGTCGAGTTTGAGGAAATCACGGGCGAAGTAGAGGCCGGCGAGATGGGCCGCGACGACGACGAAGGCCCAGGCACCGATCAGCACCTTGTCGGTCCACAGGTGGCCGACCAGCGCGATGAACGCGACCAGCGCCGAGACCCATACGGTCGAGGCCAGGCGCAGGCGCGCGTGTTCGACCATCAGTTCCCAATCGAAATCGGGCCGGACGTCGGTGTCGGAATCGAGCCTCTCGCGCACGTCCCTGACGGTGCGCGTCACCTGCCGGCGGCGCTCGGCGCGCTCGGAATTGATCGCCGTCCTGACGACGCTGTCGCTGGCCGGCCCCGCCGTACTCACGCCCCGTCCCTCGTCCACTCGATCTTCGGTGTTGCGATGCGACGAAGGCTAAGGGCGAATGCTTAATGAACCGCTGAGAGAGTCGGTTGACGCAACGTCGAGGAAACGCTTCGAAGTGTATCGGACCCGCTTCCTGTCCCGTCCCCCGATGGCGCCGTTCCGCGGCCGTTTCGGCCTGATTCTGCTCGTGATCCTGGCCGCCGCCCTGTGGAAGGCATGGCCGCTGCTGCGACCTCTCGTCGTTCCCCCCGACCGCCACGTCGGCAACCTGCGCATCGCCGACGGCGACAGCCTCGAACTCGACGGGGTCCGCATCCGTCTCGTCGGCATCGATGCGCCGGAACTCGCCCAGACCTGCGCCCTCGCCGGGGTGGTCCACCCCTGCGGCCGCGAGGCGCGCGAGCACCTCGTCCATCTCGTCGCCGGCCGTGCGGTCACCTGCTTCTCCACCGATGTCGACCGCTACGACCGCCGCCTCGGCCGCTGCCGGGCCGGCGACACCGATCTCAACCGAGAGATGGTGCGGAGCGGCTGGGCGGTGGCCTATGGTGACTACGATCGTGACGAGGCCGAGGCCCGCGCTCACGGCCGCGGCCTGTGGTCCGGCGACTTCGTCTGGCCACAGGAGTTCCGCCGCGAGGCACGGGAGCGCCGCGACGCCGGGTGGTTCGAGCGCTGGTTCGCAGGCGCAAGGTGAGCGACAGGATGGAGCCATCGTCTCATGCTCGACCGCGAGAGACCGTCGCCGAACTCGAAACGGCGATCGCCGCCTGCCGTGTCTGCCGCGACCGGCCGATCGGGTCACCGTTGCCGCACGAGCCGCGGCCGGTGGCGTACCTCTCCGCCACGGCCCGCATCCTGGTCGCCGGCCAGGCACCCGGCACCCGGGTCCACGCCTCCGGACTTCCCTTCGACGACGCCTCCGGTGATCGGCTGCGCGCCTGGATGGGCCTCGACCGCGCCGTCTTCTACGACCGGGCCCGCATCGCCTTCCTGCCCATGGGCTTCTGCTTTCCGGGCCACGACGCCAACGGCGGCGACCTGCCGCCGCGCCGCGAATGCGCCGCGACCTGGCGAGCCCGCGCGTTGGCGGTGATGCCGGCGGTCGATCTCGTCCTCGCCGTCGGCCGTCCGGCGCAGCTCTGGCATCTGGGAAAGGACGCCCGGCCGAGCCTCGGCGAGACCGTCGCCGCCTGGCGCGACATCCTCGCGCGATCCGCCTTCCCTTGCGTCCTACCGCTGCCTCACCCGTCCTGGCGCAACACCGGCTGGCTGAAACGTCATCCCTGGTTCGAGGCCGACGTGGTGCCGCGACTGCGCCGACTGGTCGCCGAACGCCTCTGACGTTCCAGAGGCGGTCGATTTTTTGGGAATGGATTTTTATTTTCTCTGACGAATTGACGCGGAGACGAAATGAAGTCACCTCTCAAGCGACAGATCGAGAAATCCATACCTCGCGGGAGCCCGCCGTGATCGACCGTATCGACCGCAAGATCCTCCAGATCCTCCAGGAGGACAGCACCGTTCCCGTCGCCGAGATCGGCCGGCGGGTGGGCCTGTCGACGACGCCGTGCTGGCGCCGCATCCAGAAGCTCGAGGAGGACGGGGTGATCACCCGCCGGGTGGCGGTGCTCGACCCGAAGAAGGTCAACGCCAAGGTGACCGCCTTCGTCGCCATCACCACCAACACCCACTCCGACGAGTGGCTGAAGCGCTTCGCCGAAGTGGTGTCGGCGATGCCGGAGGTGGTCGAGTTCTACCGCATGGCCGGACAGGTGGACTATCTGCTGCGCGTCGTCGTCCCCGACATCGAGGCCTACGACGGCTTCTACAAACGCCTGATCGCCAAGATCGACATCGCCGACGTCTCGACCTCCTTCGCCATGGAGCAGATCAAGTACACGAC
>CALMFH010000198.1 GCA_937864925.1 uncultured Alphaproteobacteria bacterium
CGCGCCATCTGCGACAAGCACGGCATCCTCCTGATCTTCGACGAGGTCATCACCGGCTTCGGCCGCCTCGGCACGCCCTTCGCCGTCGACTTCTTCGGGGTGAAGCCGGATCTCTTCACCGTCGCCAAGGGCATGACCAACGGCGTCATCCCGATGGGCGGCGTCTTCGTGCGAGGCGCGATCCACGACGCCTTCATGAACGGCCCGGAACACATGATCGAGTTCGCCCACGGCTACACCTATTCGGGCAACCCGATCGCCTGCGCCGCCGGCATCGCCACCCTCGACACCTATGCCGAGGAGGGCCTGCTCACCCGCGGTGCCGAGCTCGCCGACTATTGGGCCGACGCACTGCATTCGCTGAAGGGTCTGCCCCACGTCATCGACATCCGCAATCTCGGCCTGATCGGTGCGGTGGAGCTGGAGCCGATCGCCGGCGAGCCGACCAGGCGCGCCTTCTCCTGCTTCCTCGACGCCTTCGAACACGACCTGCTGATCCGCACCACCGGCGACATCATCGCCCTGTCGCCGCCGCTGATCATCGAGAAGTCGGACATCGACGAACTCTTCGGCAAGCTCGCCGACGTGTTGAAGCGCGCCGCCTGAGCCCGTCCGGCGGACGATGGAGACCGCGTGAGACACGAAGAGACCGCCGCGACGGTCGCCGCGGCGGTCTCTTCGTGTCGGTCGGCGGCTCGGATCAGGCGATGCGGCGCGCCGCTTCGAGCATGTCCTCGCCACTTGTTCCGGGCGCCTCCGCCCCCGGCGGTCCGGCCTTCGCCACCGCGGCCGCGTGCTCGCCGCCGACGGCCTCCGGTTCGGGCGTGTCGATCCTGACGACGTGCGGTCCGGCGAGTTCCGCCTCGGGGATACCCTCGACGTCGGTCCGCTTCTCCGGATGGACGGCCTGTTCGGCGAGCTGGTCGAGGAGGAGCGGCACCTCCCTGGACGGAACCGCCTTGGAGAACAGGAAGCCCTGGCCGAGCGTGCAGCCGAGATCGCGCAGGATGTCGGCGTTGTTGTTGGTCTCGATACCTTCGGCCGTGGTCGGCAGACCGAGCGAGCCGGAGAGACCGATGATCGCCTTGACGATCATCCGGCTGTCGGCGTTGTCGCGCATCGTCTTCACGAAGGACTGGTCGATCTTGACCTTGTCGAACGGCAACACGCGCAGGTGATGCAGCGACGAGTAGCCGGTGCCGAAGTCGTCGAGGGCGATCGAGATCCCCTGGTTCTTCAACGAGGTGATGGTCTTCATCGCCTGTTCGTGGTCGACGACCAGGGCGTTCTCGGTGATCTTGAGCTCGAGCCGCTGCGGCGGGAATCCGACCTCGGTCAGGGTCTGCAGGATCTCCTGGGCGAGCCAGGGGTTCTTGAAGTCGATCGGCGAGATGTTGACCGCGAGCTTGATGTGGCTCGGCCAGTCGCGCGCCGCGCCGCAGGCCCGGCGCAGGATGACCTTGGTCAGTTCGCCGAGCTTGCCCATCTCCTCGGCGATCGGGATGAACACCGACGGCGAGATCAGGCCGCGTTCGGGATGGTTCCAACGCGCCAACACCTCGAAGCCGGAGATGGAGTTCGACTGCAGGTCGATCACCGGCTGGAAATGAGGCTGGATCTGGCCGGTGGCGATCGCCACGTCGAGATCGCGTTCGAGCTGGGCCCGTTCACGGATCGACATCTCCATGTCGTCCTCGAAGGTCGACACGCCGCTGCCGCCGTCTGCCTTGGCATATTGCAGGGCGATGTCGACGCGCCGCACGATCGCCGTCGGATCCTCGGGGTCGTCCCCGCCGCCGAAGTGGGCGAAGGCGACGCTGACCTGCACCTGCAGCGGTGCCGGTCCGTTGTGGATGGGCTTGGCGATCACGTTCTGCAGCCGCTCGGCGAAGATCTTGGCGTTGTCGGGATCGTCGATGGTGCAGAGCACGTGGAACTCGTCGGCACCGACCCGGGCGACGAAGTCGCCGTCGCCCACCGCCGTGGCCAGTCGATCGGAGATCTCGATCAGCACCTGGTCGCCGACCACGTTGCCGCGCACGTCGTTGAGCATCTTGAAGCGGTCGACGTCGAAGGCGAGGATGGTGCCACCGTCACCGCCGGCCTTCATCGCGCCGACGCGCCGAGAGAGTTCGGCCTTCAGCCCCTGGCGATTGGGAAGCCCGGTGAGGGTGTCGAGAACACCCATGGTCTCGGCCGCTTCCTCGGCCTCGGCGCGGGCCTTCTTGGCGTCGGCGAGCTCGGCGCGCCGTCGTGCGGCATAGGCGAACCCGCCGACCCACAGAGCGAACCCGCCGGAGAGCGCCACCGACCCGTAGGCCGACTGCATCTCCTGGATCATCTCGACGAAGCGCCGCAGGATGCCCCATTGCAGATCGACGGTGAACAGCACCGCGAATATCGTCGCAAGGACGGCTTTCTCGACCTTCGACCCTTGTCGAGAAGTCGGTCGTCTGTCGTCGCGCTTCAGAAATTTCATCATCGAACGTTCTCCGCGCGAAGACTCTGGTATCTGACGTCTTCTGCGAACCCGAACGCCGACAATAGATAGCGAGTTTTAAGGAGCCCTTTCCGACGTCTTGCCCCTCCCCCGCCGGGGGGACGGTTCGGTCGTCTTGGTTGACGCGAGGTTTACTCGGCCGTCTCGCCGTTCGCGAAAGCGGCGAAGAGATGATGGGCGACGGCGATCGGCGGCGGTACGAACAGGCCGTCGGGATGATCGCCGGCGAGCATCCGGACGACCTCCTTGCGGTCGAACCACCGGCAGTCCTCGAGTTCCGTCTCGTCGCGACGGATCTCGACGCTCGTCGCCCGCGCGACCGTTCCGATCATCAGCGAGGCGGGAAACGGCCAGGGTTCGGAGGCGAAATAGTCGACCCGTCCGACCTCGATCCCCGCCTCCTCCCGCGTTTCGCGCCGCACCGCCGCTTCGATCGTCTCGCCCGGCTCGACGAACCCGGCCAGACACGACCACATGCCGGCCGGAAAGCGGGTCTGTCGGCCGAGCAGGCAGCGCTCGCCGTCGACCACCAGCATGATCACCACCGGATCGGTACGCGGGAAATGCTCGGCGCCGCAACTCCGGCAGACGCGCCTCCAACCGGCCGATGCCGATTCGCTCTTCGCTCCGCAGCGGGCGCAGAAGCGATGCGTCGCGTGCCAGTGGAGACAGGCCCGACCCTGGGCGATGGCACCGTATTCCTCCGCCGCCAACCGCCCGGTGATCGCCAGGGTCCGAAGATCGGCGGCTTCGTGGTCGGGAAGCGCGGCGAGGGCGGTCTCGTCGAACCGGCTGTGCGTCGCGAACCAGGGCGCGCCGTCTCCCGTCGCGGTCGGAGCGAAGCCGAGAAAGACGGCGCCGTCGAAACCAGCCCCGAGCACCGCCGCCGTTTCGCGGTCGTGGAAGGCGGTCGGAGTCGGGTCGCGGCCGACCACGGGGCGCTCGCCGGCGATCACCAGGAAGCGCGCCCCGGGCGCCTCCATCAGTACCGCGATCCGCGTCGCATCGTCGCGCAGGTCGGCGCGCCGGTCGAGGCGGTTCGCGGCGAAGCGGAAGCGAGCGGAGATTTCGGCGGCGTCGATCGTCGTCACGGGTCGTTCCTCGTGCCGGACAGACGCGCACTCAGTCGATCGCGCAACGCCGCAGCCTTCATCTCGTCGAGCGGGGTCGCCGGCACCTTGCCCCACACCGGCGCCGGCCACGCCGCATCGCCGCGGAAACGGGCGACGACGTGGACATGGAGCTGGGAGACGACGTTGCCCAGTGCCGCGACGTTGAGCTTGTCGGCGCCGGTCTCTGCCGCGAGCGCCGCCGCCACCGCCTCGACCTCCGCCCACAGTCGGGCTCGATCGGTCGGCTCGAGGTCGAGGATTTCCACCGCTCCGGCGCGGCGCGGCACCAGGATCAGCCAGGGATAGTTGCCGTCTCGCATCATCAGCAGCGCCGACAGGGCGAGATCGACGACCGGCACGGTATCGCCGGCGAGACGGGGATCGAGGTGGAAGTCGGTCATCGGAAGTCCTCGCTCGGGAAACGGGTCATCGTCCATCAATAGCGCATGTTCGGCCCGTGTGATCGTCGCCCCGCGTGACGGCGATGCGACGGCCGCGCCCTCCGCCCGCTTTCGGCTCGACGCCGCGGGATGCGAAAAAACGTCGCCGACCGCCGCCACGCCGGTTGCGCCCGGCCGTATTCGCGCGAGGATGGGACGTGTGCATCTTCGAACCGGAGGACGTCATGACCTTCACAGTGTGGAGCAACGATCTCGTCGACGGCGGTCGCCTGCCCGATGCCCAGGTCTTCGACGGCATGGGCTACACCGGCGGCAACCTGTCGCCGCATCTCGCCTGGAAGGGCGAGCCGGAGGGAACCCGCGGCTTCGTCGTCACCTGTTACGATCCCGACGCCCCGACCGGCTCGGGATGGTGGCACTGGATCGTTTCGAACATCCCGGCCGTGGTCCACGAACTGCCGACCGGCGCCGGCTCCGGCAAAGGCGGTCTACCGGAGGGGGCGGTACAGTCGCGCACCGATTTCGGCTTCTCGCATTTCGGCGGAGCGGCGCCACCGCGGGGCGAGGTGCATCGCTACATCTTCACCGTCCACGCCGTGGCGGCGGCGGATCTCGGCGTGAACGCGGACGCCTCCGGAGCGTTGGTCGGTTTCATGACCAACGCCCATCGGCTGGCCCGCGCCTCGCTGACCGTCACCTTCGGCGCCTGACGGCGTCGGCGGCGTCGATCGGTGCGGCGGACGGGCCCGAATGGGCCCGCCTGCGAGCGACATCGCGTCCACCGGAGGTGACGACGAAGGACGAAAAAATTTTCGCCTATTCGAAAAGCGCAGATGACTCCGGCGTTTGGCCCGCACTATCATCGCCGCGCAAAGAACGAACACGACGTCGGACGGACCGAACGAACGGCCGATCCGTCCGACGAGCGAGAAGACGGTGTGCACCGCCGACGCGTCGAGCGAAGGCGGAAGTTTCATCGTTTTCGGTCAGGGGAAACGCCGGTGTGAGACACCACCGACCTCGGATCGCCCGCCCGGCACCGGGTGATGCGATCCGGCGCGCCGTCGCCGTGCGGCGAGCGGGGTGATCGGTCGGTCGTCGTCGCCGCTACGAAGCAGGTGCCGGCGCTCGTCGCCGGCGGGACCCGTCCGGGTCCGGCGAGGGGGGAATCCATGCCGGTGGTGGTCGCCCTGGGGAGCGTGGCCGTCCTGATCCTGGTGGCGGTCGCCGCCCTCTTTCTCGTCGCCCGCCCGGCGTTCGCGACCCGTTTCGTCTACGGCGCCGCCGGCCTCGTCGCGCTCGTCCTGATGGTCACCGCCCTCGCCGCCCTTCTCGGCCGCGTCGACATCTCCGGCGAAATCGTTCTGCCCGTCGGGCTGCCCTGGGTCGGGGCGCATTTCCGCATCGACCCGCTCTCCGCCTTCTTTCTCGTCGTCATCGACCTCGGCGCCGCGGCGGCGTCCCTCTATGCCCTCGGCTACGGCGCCCACGAGACCCAGCCGGAGCGGGTTCTGCCGTTCTTTCCGGCCTTTCTCGCCGGCATGAATCTGGTGATCCTCGCCGCCGACGCCTTCTCCTTTCTGGTCGCCTGGGAGTTCATGTCGCTCGCCTCCTGGGCGCTGGTCATGGCCCATCACCAAGCGGAGGAGAACCGTCGAGCCGGCTTCGTCTATCTGGTGATGGCGAGCTTCGGCACGCTGATGCTGCTCCTCGCCTTCGGCCTGATGGCCGGGCCGGACGGAGTCTACGCCTTCGCCGAGATGCGCCACCGCGTCCATGCCGACTGGCTGCCCGGGCTGGTGCTGCTCCTCGCCCTCCTCGGCGCCGGGTCGAAGGCCGGCCTCGTCCCCCTCCACGTCTGGCTGCCGCTCGCCCATCCGGCGGCTCCGAGCCATGTCTCGGCGCTGATGAGCGGCGTCATGACCAAGGTGGCGCTCTACGGCTTCGTCCGCATCGTCTTCGACCTCGTCGGCGATCCGGTGTGGTGGTGGAGTGCGGTGGTGATGGCGCTCGGGGCGCTCACCGCCGTCGTCGGTGTCCTCCACGCCATCCTCGAGCGCGATTTCAAGCGGCTGCTCGCCTATTCGACGGTGGAGAACATCGGCATCGTCTTCATCGGCCTCGGTCTGGCGCTGGCCTTCGCCGCCAACGAGATGGCGGCACCGGCGGCGCTGGCGCTGACCGCCGCGCTGTTCCATGCGCTCAACCACTCGCTGTTCAAGGGCCTGATGTTCTTCGGCGCCGGCGCCGTGCTCACCGCCACCGGCGAACGCGACATCGAGAAGCTCGGTGGTCTGATCCATCGCCTGCCGGTGACCGCCGTCGTGGTGCTCGGCGGCGCCATGGCGATCTCGGCGCTGCCGCCGCTCAACGGCTTCGTCTCGGAGTGGATGATCTTCCAGGCGATCCTCCTGTCCCCCGACCTGCCGCAATGGGCGTTGAAGCTGATGGTGCCGGCGGTCGGTGCCGCCCTCGCCTTCTCCGCCGCGCTGGCCGGCGCCTGCTTCGTCCGCGCCTACGGCGTCGCCTTCCTCGGCCGCCCCCGCTCGACCGCCGCAGCCGGCGCCCACGAGGTCGATCGCTTCTCGCTCGTCGCCATGGGTCTGCTCCTCGGCCTCTGCCTGATGGCCGGCGTCGTACCGGGCCTCGTCATCGACGCGGTGTCGAGCGTCGCCGTCCAGGTCGTCGGTCACGACATGCCGCCGCAGCCGCTGTGGCCCACCCTGTCGATCGTGCCGGTGTCGGAGGGGCGTTCGTCCTATTCGGGCATGTTGGTCCTGGTCTTCATCGCGATGTCGTCCGGGCTCGCCGCCTGGGCGATCCACCGCTTCGCTTCGAAGGCGCTCCGGCGCGGACCGGCCTGGGACTGCGGCTTCCCCGATGCGAGCCCGGTGACCCAGTACACCGCCGACAGCTTCGCCATGCCGATCCGCCGCGTCTTCGGCCCGGTCGCCTTCCGCTCGCACATCGAGCGCCGGATGCCGCCACCCGGCGACCCCTCTCCGGCGCAGCTGAAGGTGGTGAAGCACGACCTCTCGTGGGAGATTCTCTACGCGCCGATCTCGGGCCGCGTCGCCCGTCTCGCCGAACGCCTCAATACGCTGCAGTTCTTGTCGATCCGCAGCTATCTGACCCTGGTCTTCGCCGCGCTCGTCGGCCTTCTGGTGGTGGTGGCGATATGGGCCTGATCCGTGATCTCGCCGTCCAGGGCGCCCAGATGGTCTTCGTGTTGCTGCTGGCGCCGCTGCTGCTCGGCGTCACGCGCAAGCTCAAGGCGCGCATGCTCGACCGCGTCGGCCCGCCGCTCTTCCAGCCCTATCGCGACCTCCTCAAGCTGGTGCGCAAGGAGGTGGTGATCGCCGAGAACGCCTCCTGGCTGTTCCGGGTCGCGCCCTACGTCATCTTCGCCGCCACCTGGGTCGCCGCGGCGCTGGTGCCGACCTTCGCCACCGGCCTGCAGTTCTCCTGGACCGCCGATCTCATCGCCATCACCGCGCTGCTCGCCACGGCGCGCTTCTTCCTGGCGCTCGCCGGCATGGACATCGGCACCGCCTTCGGCGGCATCGGCGCCTCGCGCGAGATGCTCTTCGCCTCGCTCGCCGAGCCGGCGATGATCATGATGGTCTTCGTCGTGGCGCTGGTCGCCGGCTCCACCCAGCTCTCCTGGGTGGCGAACTTCATGCTCACCCACGCCTCGCTGCGCGTCTCGCTCGGCATGGCACTGGTGGCGCTGGTCATCGTCGCACTCGCCGAGAACGCCCGCATTCCGGTCGACAACCCGGCCACCCACCTCGAGCTCACCATGGTGCACGAGGCGATGGTGCTGGAGTATTCCGGTCGTCATCTCGCCGTCATCGAGCTCGCAGCGGCGCTGAAGCTCCTGCTCTACGTCTCGCTCATCGCCTGCGTCTTCGTCCCCTGGGGGCTGGCGCCGCCGCGTTCGGGCTTCTTGCCCCTGGTGATCGGTGCCGTCACCTACATCGGCAAGATCTCGGTCGGGGCGTTCCTGCTCGTCTTCTTCGAGACGTCGATCGCCAAGATGCGGGTCTTCCGCGTCCCCGAACTGCTCGGCGCGGCGCTGATGCTGGGCTTCCTCGGCACCCTCCTCCTCTTCGTGTCGAGGAGCTTCTGATGGGACATTTCGCCCTCGATCTCGCCCATCTCCTCGCCGGCGGCATGGTGCTGGTGTCGTTCATGCTGCTCTATCAGAACCGCATGTTCGGCCTGCTCAACGTCTTCGCCCTCCATGCCCTGGTGCTCTCGGCGTCGGTCGCCTGGCAGGCCTGGGTGCAGAACGCGCCGCATCTCTACGTCACCGCGGCGATCGCCCTGGTGCTCAAGGCGATCGTCATCCCGCTGGCTCTCAGGCGCATGGTGATCCGGCTGGAGATCCACCGCACCATCGAGACGGTCGGCGGCATCGGCCTGACCATGCTGATGGGCATCGCCCTCGTCGCCCTGTCGCTGGTCGTCATGCTGCAGGCGGCGGCCGAAGCCGATCCGCTGGCGCGCGAGGACGTGGCGTTGGCCCTGTCGGTGATCCTGCTCGGCCTCCTGATGATGGTGACGCGCTACAACGCCGTCTCCCAGATCATCGGCTTCATGAGCCTGGAGAACGGCCTGATCCTCGCCGCCGCCGGCGCCAAGGGCATGCCGCTGGTGGTCGAGATCTCGGTCGCCTTCTCGGTGCTGGTCGCCTTCATCGTCATCGGCGTCTTCCTCTTCCGCATCCGCGAGCGCTTCGACTCGGTCGACACCCACGCGCTCGACGACTACCGCGAGGGCCGGCAATGACCTCGTTCCTCGCCCTGCTGCCCTTCCGCCCGGTCGACGCGGTGATCGCCGTGCCGGCGATCGCGGCGCTGCTGCTCGCCGCCCTTCCCGGCCGGCGCTGGAGCGCCCGGCTCAACGTCGCCGCCTCGCTCCTCACCTTCCTCCTGGCGACGACCCTGCTCGTCGAGCGCCCGCCGGCCGGCACCTATCTCTTCGTCGACGATCTCAACGTCGTCTTCGTCGTCCTCGGCACCTTCGTCGGCTTCACCACCTCGGTGTTCTCGGCGAGCTACATCGCCCACGAGATCGACGCCGGCAAACTGTCGCCGGGCCAGTTGCGCTTCTATCACGGCATGTATCAGGCCCTCGCCTTCGCCATGAACCTCGGGCTCCTCGCCGACAATATCGGCCTGATGTGGGTGGCGGTCGAACTGGCGACGCTGACCACGGTCCTGATGGTCGGCATCTACCGCACCCACGACGCGCTGGAAGCCGCCTGGAAGTACTTCATCCTCGGCTCGGTCGGCATCGCGCTGGCGCTCTTCGGCACCATCCTGGTCTACATGGCGGCCCAGCCGGCGATCGGTGAGGGCGAGAAGGCGATGGTGTGGACGGTGCTGGTCGCCGAAGCCGCGCGCTTCAACCCCGAGCTGCTCAACGTCGCCTTCGTCTTCCTGATGCTCGGCTACGGCACCAAGGTGGGTCTGGCGCCGCTGCACGCCTGGCTGCCCGACGCCCATGCCGAAGGTCCGACACCGATCTCGGCGGTGCTCTCCGGCCTGCTGCTCAACGTCGCCCTCTATGCGCTGCTGCGCTTCAAGATGCTGCTCGCCGCCAATCCGGCGACGGTGGCGCCGGGACCGCTGATGGTCACCCTCGGCCTCGCCTCGCTGATCTTCGCCGGCTTCATGCTCTACCGGCGGCGCGACATCAAACGGCTCTTCGCCTATTCCTCGATCGAGCACATGGGGCTCATCACCTTCGCCTTCGGCATGGGCGGGCCGCTCGCCAACTTCGCCGGTCTGCTGCACATGACCATGCACAGCCTGACCAAGTCGGCGATCTTCTTCGCCGTCGGCCAGGTCGCCCAGGTCAAGGGCACCCAGCAGATCGGCCGGATCCGCGGCCTCACCCGCTCGCACCCGATGCTCGGCTGGAGCCTCGTCGTCGCCGTGGCGGCGATCGCCGGCCTGCCGCCGCTCGGCATCTTCATGAGCGAGTTCCTGATCGTCTCGTCGACCTTCGCCCGCCAGCCGCTGCTCGCCATCCCCCTGGTCTTCGGCCTCCTCGTCGCCTTCGGCGCCCTGGTGCTGCGCCTCACCGACGTCGCCTTCGGCGAACCGGAGGGCTCGACCGCGCCGGTGGAGGCCACCTACCTGCCGATGGTGGCGCATCTCGCCCTGGTGGCGACCGCCGGTCTGTGGTTGCCGCCGCCGTTGGTCGTCTGGTTCCAGCACGTCGCCCGGATGCTCGGATGAGGAGGCGCCCATGTCGCTGAGAGCCGCCCTCCACGATGCCGCACTCGAGGTCTTCGACCTCAGGCCCTGGCCGCGCATCCGTGTCGACGAGGAGACCTGGATCCGCGCCGTCTTCGGCCTGCACACCGGTGACGTCGGCCTCACTGCTCTGTGGGGCGAACCCGGCACCGTCCACATGGGCCTGATCGAGGAGGAGACCGGCGAGGTCCTCGTCCTCTCGCTCGACTGCCCCGACGGTCACTTCCCCTCGGTCGGCGTCACTCACGCTCCGGCACTGCGGCTCGAGCGTACCATCCGCGAGATGGTCGGCCTGGTCCCCGACGGTTGCCCCGACGATCGCCCCTGGCTCGACCATTCGCGCTGGGGCCTGCGCCATCCCCTCGGTGCTGCCGAACCGGTGCCGGCCGAGGGCGCTCCCTACGCCTTTCTCGGCGCCGAAGGTCCGCCGATGCACCAGATCCCGGTCGGGCCGGTGCATGCCGGCATCATCGAGCCGGG
>CALMFH010000199.1 GCA_937864925.1 uncultured Alphaproteobacteria bacterium
CGGGACGTTCACGTTCTCGCGAAGCCTCGAAGACATCCACATGAACATCGAGGCGGCGCTGGCCCAGAAGATCGGCCCGGCGGCCGGGCGGCTGCACACGGCGCGGTCGCGCAACGACCAGGTCGCCCTCGACGTCAAACTGTGGGTGCGCGACACGCTCGACCATCTCGACGGCCAGTTCGCCGAGCTGATGGCGGTGACGGCGGAGAAGGCGCTCACCCATGCGAGCGTGGTGATGCCCGGTTTCACCCATCTGCAGTCGGCCCAGCCGGTGACCTTCGGCCACCATCTCCTCGCTCATGTCGAGATGTGGGCGCGCGACCGCGCTCGCTTCCGCGACGCCCGCGCCCGACTCAACGAATGCCCGCTCGGCGCGGCGGCGCTCGCCGGTACGTCGTTCCCGATCGACCGCGCCATGACCGCCGCGAGCCTCGGCTTCGACCGGCCGACGGCCAATTCGATGGATTCGGTCGCCGACCGCGACTACGCCCTGGAGGCGCTGTCGGCGGCCTCCATCGCTGCGGTGCATCTGTCGCGTCTGGCCGAGGAGATCGTCATCTGGACCTCGGCACAGTTCCGCTTCGTCAAGCTGTCGGACGCCTTCACCACCGGCTCGTCGATCATGCCGCAGAAGCGCAATCCGGACGCGGCGGAGTTGGTGCGCGCCAAGACCGGGCGCATCATGGGGTCGCTCAACGCGCTGACGATGGTGATGAAGGGCCTGCCGCTGACCTATCAGAAGGACATGCAGGAGGACAAAGAGCAGATCTTCGACGGGCTGGAGAGCCTGTCGCTGGCACTCGCGGCGATGACCGGCATGATGCGCGACCTCGAGCCCGAGGTCGCCAATCTGAAGCGGGCCGCCGGGTCCGGTTTCGCCACCGCCACCGACCTCGCCGACTGGCTGGTCCGCCGCCTGGGCATTCCGTTCCGCGAGGCCCATCACGTCACCGGTCGGATCGTGGCGCTGGCGGCCGAGCGCGAGACGACGCTCGACAAGCTGTCGCTCGCCGAGATGCAGGGCGTCCATCCGGGCATCACCGAAGAGGTCTTCTCGGTCCTGTCGGTGTCGAAGTCGGTGGCGAGCCGCGTCTCCTACGGCGGCACCGCGCCGAAGAACGTCCGCGCCCAGGCCAAACGCTGGATCGCCAGACTGGCCAAGGAAAAGCAGTCGGCGTGACGCTTC
Organism: uncultured Alphaproteobacteria bacterium; assembly: GCA_937864925.1. GTDB lineage: Bacteria > Pseudomonadota > Alphaproteobacteria > Rhizobiales > Ancalomicrobiaceae > CALBKH01. The sequence continues at coordinate 1,187 of CALMFH010000199.1, forward strand.
GGACCAACCTCGTGCTGCGAATCCGGCTATGATCGCGGCGACGGCAAGAGACCCATGGGTGCGCGCGTGACCTCGATCTCCTCACTTCTTCTCCGCTCGGCGGTGATCGGCCTCGTCGCACTCGGTGCCACTTCGCTCGGCGCCTGCGGACGCAAGGGCGATCCGGAAGTGCCGTCGACCACCCGTGCCACGAGCGACCGCCCGGTCGGCATCCCGGTCGGCCCGATCGCGCCGGCGCCGAAGCCGAAGCCGACGGAGCGCAAATCCTTCCTCCTCGATCCGCTGCTCTGAACCGGCGGGGTCGGGCGCCCCGACGGCGACGGACACGACCCGCTGCAGGGCGTCGGCGACGTCGTCCTCGCGAGCTCATGTGGGACGCGGCGGTTGCCGGCCGTCCGGCGGCGTGGGACACTCCGCCGACCAGGGGGCCGCGAGGCCGGCGCGTTCGCCGGCACAAGGAGTGACCGTCGCCGATGAACCCCGCGGATCGACCCTCGTCCGGTGGTTCCGACGAACTCGACGCCCGTATCGCGCGCGCCCTCCGGCGGGCGCGGTTCGCAGCGGCCTGGGAAGAGGTGTGGCGGCGTCTCGTCCCGGTGGTGTGGGTCGGCGGGCTCTACGTGGCGCTCGCCTGGCTCGGTGTCTTCTCGGCGCTGCCGCCGACCGGTCGCTGGATTCTCGTCGCCGGTCTCGCCGGTCTTCTCGCCGCCGCCGTCGTCCACGGCCTACGTCGACCGGCGGCCTTCGCCACGGCGCTCGACGAGGGGCTCGCCGTACGACGGGTCGAACGGGCCTCCGGACTCGTCGGGCACGAACTCGGCGGGCTGACCGATCGGCTCGCCGGGGCCGCCGATCCGGTGACCGAGCGGTTGTGGGCGGCGCATCGGGCGCGTCTGGCGGCCCGAGTCGGAACGCTCGCCAGCGGTGGCCCCCACCCCGACCTCGGTCGGCGAGATCGCTTCGCGCTGCGGCCGCTGCTCGGGTTGGCGCTCTTCATCGGCTGGTTCGCCGCCTCCGGCGAACACCTCGCCCGGCTCGCCACGCCCTTCGCCGAGGTCGCCGCACCGGTCGCCGAAGATCGGCTCGATGCCTGGATCGATCCGCCCGCCTACACCGGCCGGGCACCCCAGGTGCTGATCGCCGAGGGGCGTTCGACGACGGCCGAAGGCGTGCCGGCGATGCCGCAGGGCAGCCGTCTGGTGGTCCGGGTGGCGAGCGGGCGGGCCGGTCTGGCGCCGTGGCCGGTGTCGCTGGTCATCGTGCCGGCCGGCGGGGACGCGGCGGAGATCGCGCCGACGGCGGTCGAGGGTCCGGCGACGGCGCCGGTCGAACGGGTCGCGACCCTCACCGGCGACGCCGAGGTGCGGCTGGCGCGCGACGGTGTGGCGGTGGCGACATGGCGGATCTCGGTGATCGCCGATCGACCGCCGACCATCCGGTCGATGGGGCGGCCGGAGATCCAGACGAGTGGCGCGTTGAAGCTCACCCACGAGACGGCCGACGACTGGGGCGTGGCTTCGGCGGAGGCGCGATTCGCGCCGATCGAGGCGAGACGGGGACGCGCACTGTACGACGCGCCGTCGTTCCCGCTGACCCTGCCGATGGGGCGCTCCCACACCGGAACGGCGCGGACGATGCGCGACGTCACCGCCCATCCCTTCGCCGGGGCGACACTGAGGATGACTCTGCATGCCCGCGACGAGGCCGGTCAGGAGGGGGTGAGCGAGCCGATCGATCTGGTGTTGCCGCAGCGGCCGTTCCGTAAGCCGCTGGCCCGCGCGCTGGCCGAGTTGCGGCGACGATTGGCGCTCGATGCCGGCGAGGCGCCGGTGGTGGTCACGGCGCTCGAGGCGTTGACCACGGCGCCCGAACGATTCGACGAGAAGCCCGGTATCCATCTCGGCCTGCGCTTCCTGCGCCATCGGGCGGCGGCGGCGCGTGACGACGAGGCGTTGCGCGAGGTGGCGGATCTGTTGTGGGCGGCGGCGACGTCGATCGAGGACGGCGATCTCGCCGAGCACGAGAAGGCGTTCCGCGAAGCCCAGGAGGCGCTGCGGCGGGCGCTCGAGACCGGGGCCCCTCCGGAGGAGATCGCGCGGCTCACCGCCGAGTTGCGCCGGGCGATGGACAGGTACCTCGCCTCCAAGGTCGAGCAGGGCCGACGCGACGCGCGGCGCGACCCTGCCGCGGGACCGCGCCGGACGATCACCGAGCGCGACATCCGCCGCATGCTCGACCGTATCGAGAACCTGGCGCGGACCGGCTCGCACGAGGCGGCGGAGAAGCTGCTCGACGAATTGCGCGAGCTGATGGAGAACCTACGGACCGCCGCCCCGAGCGAAGGCGGTGAGGAGGGCTCGGGCTCGGAGGCGCTGGAGAAGCTCGGCGAGATGATCCACCGCCAGCAGAAACTGATGGAGGAGACCCATCGATCCGGCCGCGGCGCGCCGAACGGCGAGGGCGAGATGGAGCGGCTCGGCCGCAGCCAGAAGGAGTTGCGCGACGCGCTCCGGCGCTTCTCCGAGGAGATGCAGGGGCAGGGACAGGGACAGCAGGGGCAGGGACAGGGCCGGGGCCGCGACGAGTTCGGCCGCCGGCGCGAGCCCGGTGGCGGCGGGTCGGAGGACCTCGGTGCCGCCGGCGAGGCGATGGACGATGCGGGAGAGGCACTCGACCGCGGCGAGGGCGGCGACGCACTGGAGGCGCAGGGGCGGGCGCTCGACCGATTGCGCCGCGGCGCCCGGGCGCTCGCCGACCAGATGGCACGGCGCGGCGAGGGTGGACGCGACGGCGAGGAGGATCCGCTCGGCCGGCCACGTCGCCAGGAGGGGTCGGCCACCTCGGACAAGGTCAAGGTGCCGGACGAGATCGACGTGGAACGGGCGCGCCGTGTTCTCGACGAGATTCGCAAGCGTCTCGGAGAGCCGGCGCGGCCGAAGTTCGAGCGCGATTACCTCGATCGGTTGCTGCGTCTCGATCCAGCGGAACGATGAGGTCGGGGATCAGCCGGCGAGACGGGTCGGTTCGGGTGTGCCGGCGAGTGTGGCGGCGACGACGCGGCGGATGTCGGCGAGGGTGAAGGGCTTCAGCACCACGTCGCGGACGATCTGTTCGAGGCCGTGGGCGCGCTCGCGCTGGTCGGCGTAGCCGGTCATCAACAGGATCGGCAGGTCGGGCTTGTCACGGGCGACGTTCAGCGCCAGGGCGATGCCGTCCATGACCGGCATCTTGATGTCGGAGACGAGGAGATCGAAGCCACCCGCGTCCGTCCCGACGACCTCGAGCGCGGTGGCGCCGTCCTCGACCGCGATCACCGAATTACCGTCGAGTTCCAGGGCGCGTTTGACGAAAGCCCTGACGGAGTCGTCGTCCTCGGCGAGAAGTATACGCGCCATTCCACCCTCCTCACGGTTCGCCCGGGGTCCCGGCCGGGGCGATCGCGTCACCGCGAATCGATTCGTTCGCCGTCATTTCAGTGCGCATCGACGACATGGCCGATGTATGGCAATTCGCGGTAGGCATGGCCCATGTCCATACCGTAGCCGACGACGAAGAGATCGGGGCAGGTGAAACCGACGAAGTCCCCGTCGATCTCGGCGGCCCGGTGGCCCGGCTTGTCGAGCAGTACCGCCACCCCGACGCGGGTCGCGCCGCGCTCGGCGAGCAGGCGCTTGGCATAGGCGAGGGTGCGGCCGGATTCGAGGATGTCGTCGACGATGAGCACGTCGCGGCCCTTCACGTCGGTTTCGAGGTCGCGCAGCACCTGGACCTTTCCGGTCGACGTGGTGCCGTCGCGGTAGCTCGACAGCGACATGAAGTCGACCTCGGGCGACACCCCGGCGTGGTGGAGGGCGCGGATCAGGTCGGCGGCGAAGACGAATCCGCCCTTGAGGATCGCCACCACCAGCAGGCGATCGGCGTACCCGGCATCGCGGATCGCCTCGGCGACGGCACGATTGCGCGCCGCGATGGTCTCGGCGCTGTAGAGAACCTCGATACGGCGTTCCGTCATGGCAATCCCGCGTGCTGGCTGCGCCGCTCGACGAAGCGGACCTGGACTTCGGTCGCCAGATCCGGGGGAGCGGCGAGGCGTGTGCGGAAACGGATGGTATCTCCGGATTCGATCGTGGTCGACTTCGGATCGATCGACCAGGCATAGAGTTCCTGCGTGTCGGGGCCGCGCAGGGCGAAGCGGAGGGCGGGCACTTCGCGCATCTGCGCCGAGACGTTGGCGATCGAGCCCTCGACCACCAGCACCGGCTGGCCGTTGTCGATCTCGCGCAGGGTCTCGATGCGGCCGAAGACCAGGCCGCGCAGGTTCACCGGGGCGCCGAGGGCGGAGTAGAGGCCGGCGAGGTCGGGCGCGGTGGCGACGATCTTCTGGCGGAAGACGTAGACGCCGGTGACGACGAGGCAGGCGGCGAGGAAGACCGCCGGACCGGCGAAGGGTGCGACACGGACGGCGATCTTGGCCACCACGTCCTTGCGGATGCGGGGGAAGCGGCGCTTGGTGCGGATGCGGACCCGGCGCCCGGGCGGGGGAGCGGGTGGCGCGTCGGGGTGGGGTTCGGTCTGCGCCGGTGTGGTCGGGTCGGGAGCGGCGTCGACCGTGATCTCGGATCCGGCGGTGTCGGGCGACGGGGCGGTCGCCTCGTCGCGGAATGCGGCCTCCTCGGCCGCGGTGCCGGCGGCGGAATCCTCGTCGGCCGCGGACCACGGGTCGGCGGCCTTCGCCGGCGCCGGCGTCCGGGGCATCGGCGGAGCGACGGTTTCTTCCTCGGTCGCCAGGAAGACGCGCCATTCCTCGCCGCACTTGGTGCAACGGACCTTGCGTCCCTTGGCGCCGATGCGCTCGTCGGGAATCGTGTAGCCGGTTTCGCAGGTCGGACAGGTGGTGCGCATGGTCTCGAGATCGCCGTTCTCCGCGACAGAATCGCGCGATGATCTGAACGGCGCGTAAACCGCGGCGCCGATCGCGACGATGCGGCGACGAGAGCCGGGCCGACATGGTTAACGAATTCTCAACGGGCGGGATGCGAGCATCGACGGTGAGGAGCATGCCCTCGGCGCGGTCGCGCCCGTCGGGGGATCGCCGAGAGGCGGCAACGGCGGTCGAGGACAAGGGGACGATTTGATCAGGTTCGAGAACGTCGGCCTCAGATACGGCATGGGACCGGAGGTGCTGCGCGATCTCAGCCTCGAGATCGCGCCGCGCTCGTTCCAGTTCCTGACCGGCCCGTCCGGGGCCGGCAAGACGACGCTGATGCGCCTGCTGTTCATGTCGCTGAAGCCGACGCGCGGCCTGATCTCGGTGTTCGGACGCGACACGGCGCGGGTGACGCGGGCCGAATTGCCGTCACTGCGGCGGCGCATCGGCGTGGTCTTCCAGGATTTCCGCCTGCTCGACCATCTCACCACCTACGAGAACGTCGCGCTGCCGTTGCGCGTTCTCGGCAGGGCGGAGAGCGACTATCGCGGCGACGTCGTCGATCTGCTCGACTGGGTCGGGCTCGGCGAGCGGATGCACGTGCTGCCGCCGGTCCTCTCCGGTGGCGAGAAGCAGCGCGCGGCGATCGCCCGGGCGCTGATCACCAAACCGGAGATCCTGCTCGCCGACGAACCGACCGGCAACGTCGATCCGCCGCTCGCCCGCCGGCTCATTCGACTGTTCGTCGAACTCAACCGACTCGGCACCTCGGTGCTCATCGCCACCCACGACCTCACCCTGATGGACCAGTTCGATGCGCGGCGCATCGTGCTCGCCGAAGGGCGGGTCCGTATCTACGAGTGAGGCGATGGCGCGCGACGACCGACCCGATCCGAACCGCCCGGCGCCACCCAGTCCGCGCGATCTGAGGGCGTCGCTGTCGTCGTCGATCGGCCTTCCTCAGGGTCGCGGCGGTCGCGGTGGACGGACCGAGCCACCGACCGAAGCGGACCACGACGTCTCGTCCCAAGGCACGGATCCGCTCGTCGGCCGGATCGCCACCGACGGCGACGGGGCGGGATCGGCCGAAGCGACGCCGCGACGCACGGCGACACGACGCAAGGGCGCGGCGAAGGGGACGAAGCGAGAGGGGCGATCGCGTCCGACGGGCGAGGTGACGGGCGGGCGGGACATCGTTCCGCCGCAGTCGGTCGCCGGGCGGGCACTGGTGTTGGTGGTGGCCATCATGGGGTTCCTCACCTGCCTCGCGGTCGGCGGTCTGGCGTTGGTGAGCGAGGCGGCGCACGACTGGCAGCTCGACGTGTCGCGCCAGGTGACGATCCAGGTGAAGCCGGTCGACGGCACGGCGATCGAGGCGCGACTGAAGCGGGCGATGGAGATCGCCCAGGCGACGACGGGGGTGCGGTCGGCGCGCCTTCTCGGTGAGCGTGAAGGCGAGGCGCTGTTGGAGCCGTGGTTCGGCAGTGGCATCGATCTCTCGGCGTTGCCGATCCCGCGGCTGGTGATGGTGGATCTCGCCGATCCGGCGACGGCGGATCTCGCCGGGCTGAAGACACGGATCGGGGCGGAGGTGCGCGGCGCCTCGGTCGACGATCACGCGGTGTGGGCGTCGCGGCTGCGTACCATGGCGCGCACCATGGTGGTGGCCGGCGTGGCGGTGGTGGTGCTGATGCTCACCGCGATGGTGCTGTCGGTGGTCTTCGCGACGCGTTCGGCGATGGCGGGCAATCGCGACGTCATCGAGGTGTTGCATTTCGTCGGCGCCGAGGACCGGTTCATCGCCGCGCAGTTCCAGCGCCATTTTCTGAAGCTCGGCCTCGTCGGTGGGGCGATCGGCGGAGCGGCGGCGATCGTCGTCTTCCTCGTCGCCGATTTCGCCACCCGGACCCGCGGTGACGCCCTGGCCGATCAGGCGCAGGCGTTGTTCGGCGGGTTCTCGGTCGGGTGGAGCGGTCATCTCGGGGCACTCGCGGTGGTGGCCGCGGTGGCGGTGGCGACGGCGGTGACCTCGCGCCTCACCGTGCTCGGCCACCTCGGGCGCCTGGATTGACGGGGGGAGACGGCGAATGACCATCCCCGACGAAACGACGTCCGATAGACTGGCGGTGATGAGGATTCGAATCGCCCAGGCCATCGCTGACCGTGAGCACGAGCTGCCCGTCGCGGCGGTGTCGACACGGCCGATCGGTCCGGCGCGGCAGACGATCGGCGCGCGCCTGATCCGTGCGGTGATCGGCGCAGCGTCGGTCGCCACGGTCCTCTTCGGCGTCTTCGTCCTCGGCTTCGTCTGGTTCGCCACCTGGATCGCGCACGCCGTGCCGCCGGAGGACGCGCGCGCCGACGGGATCGTGGTCCTGACCGGCGGGCGTGATCGGGTGTCGGGCGGGGTCGAACTGCTCGAAGAGGGGCGGGGACGGCGGCTGCTCATCTCCGGCGTCCATCCCCAGACCCGAGCGGAGGACATCCAGAAGGTGACGGACGCGGATCGGGCGTTGTTCGCCTGTTGCGTCGATCTCGGCCACCGCGCCGAGACGACCGTCGGCAACGCCCGCGAGGCGGCGGACTGGGCCCGTGCCCACGGCTTCTCCAGCCTGATCGTGGTCACCAGCGCCTATCACATGCCGCGATCGCTCGTCGAACTCGACAAGGCGGCACCGGATGTGCGCAAGATCGCCTGGCCGGTGAAGCGGCCGGATCTCGCGGTCGAAGCCTGGTTCCTGCATCCGGCGACGGCGAAGCTTCTCTTGCACGAATACGTGAAGTATATCGTCACCCGGTTCGGCCCCTCGGCGAGCATGATCCGGCCCACGGAGGTCGCCGCGATGATCGGCGTCCGCTGAAGCCGGCGCCGCGGGTCGCGCGCCCTCCTCTCGACGGGATCCGCCGCGATGGTCTTCCTGCGCTCGCTCGCCTTCAACACCTTCTTCTACGTCCACACCCTGTTCTGGCTCTTCGCGCTGCTGCCGACGGAGATCCTGCCGAAGGCGGTGTTCTGGGCGGGGGTCAATCGCTGGGCGAGGATCAATCGCTGGGCGATCACCGCGATCGGCGGGGTGAAGGTCGAGCTCCGCGGCCTCGAAAATCTGCCGAAGAGCGGGGCGCTGATCGCCGCGAAGCACCAGTCGACCTTCGAAACGGTGTCACTGGTCGACCTGTTCGTGTGGCCGAGCTTCGTCATGAAGAAGGAGCTCAGGAAGATTCCGCTCTTCGGTTGGTACACGATCAAAGGCGAACAGATCTCGGTGGATCGCGCCGCCGGGCGCGTGGCGCTCGCCGACATGACCGAGCGGGCCCGCATCGAAGCGGCCCGGGGTCGGCAGATCCTGATCTTCCCTGAGGGCACGCGGCGGCCGGCCGGCGCCGAACCACACTACAAACACGGCATCGCCCACCTCTACGAGCACCTCGGCGTGCCGTTGGTGCCGGTGGCGCTCAATTCCGGCCTGTTCTGGGGGCGGCACGATTTCCTGCGCCATCCCGGTACGCTGGTGGTCGAGTTCCTGCCGCCCATCCCGCCGGGACGGGACCCGGAGGAGGTCTTCGTCGAGTTGCAGACGGTGATCGAGACCGCCTGCGACCGGTTGATCGCCGAGGCGCTCGCCGCGCCGAACCCGCCGCCGTTGCCGAAGGCCGGTCAGGCCTATCTGGACCGGGCCGGGGCGCGGCCGGGTTCCTGATCCGTTCGATTCCACTTGCGTTACCGCAAATGTTGTTCTATCTTTGTTCTCATCGAGAGCGAGGCGGACGAGGTGTGGCCTTGGGTGTGTGTCGGATCGGGGCGGAGGGTGCGTGGCGGACGGCGCCGATCGTCGGTGGTGAGCGCTTCGGCCTGTGGGCCGGGACATCGGGGCGTCGCCACGTGTTCTCGCGGGTCGACCACCCGATCGAAGACGGGGATCTCGACGGAGCGGTTGTGGCGATCGTCGATCGGCATGGGGCCGGGCAGGCGCGGCTGGTGTGGCTCGGCCGCGGCGAAGACACGCCGCGGTGCACCGGAACGGCGAACGGTCGCGAGAACCACACCCATTGGCTCGCCGCAACGACGTGGGCGCGGGCCGCGGTGATCGCCGATCTGATCGGGGCCGCCGGGACGTCGTGGGGCGCGGCGCAGGAGTGCCTCGCCTTCGCTGCCTGATCGAACCGCGGCCGACCGGCTCGACGGAGACGCGGAGCCCGACGAGCGAGCCGCGACGGCGGGATCGGCGGGCCTTTCGGTCGGTCCGAGGTGCTGTTCGTCGGGTGTGGTTCAGCTGTCGGCGAGGCGGGCGGCGAGGCGGTCGAGGACGGCGTCGCGCATGCCGAGGGCGGCGAGGTGTTCGGCGGTGGAGACGACGTAGTCGGGATTGGCGCCGGAGATGCCGCGTCCCTGGCGGACGAGGGTGAGAAGGCTCTCCTCGTCGATCGCGCCGGTGTATTGCGGATGGGTCCGATCGACGACGTAGGTGAGGGCGGCGGGACCGCGGCTCTCGACGGTGCGGCCGCGGCCGTCCTCGAAACGGACAGGGCGGACGATCTCGCGGTAGATCGGGCTCGGCAGGTGCTCGAGCGGGCTCACCTGTTCGCGTTCGCGGAGATAGGCGAGGGTCGCGGCACGGCGCGAGGCGGCGACCCGATAGACGAGGCCGCGACAAGAGCCGCCGCGGTCGAGGCCGAGGACGACGCCGGGGGTTTCGACGGTGCCGCGGTGATGCCAGGAATAGACGCAGAGCCGGCGATGCCACCCCCACAGGCGGGCCGGACGCACCTCCTCGTAGTCGAATCCCGGCCGCCAGATCAGCGACCCGTAGGCGAAGATCCAGAGTTCGCCCGCCGCTTCCGTCATTCGCGCGCCCCTCGTCGCCGTCCGCATCTCCCCGCCTAACCGGTTCCGTGGCGGAAAGCGAGAGACTGCGAGGTCTCGATCCGATCGCGATCTTCGCGCAGATTGTCGAACCGACGATTCGCCGCCCGATGCGGTACCCGCGACACCCGGCCGAGGAGAGCTCCGGATGGATCGAGACGAAGCCGCCCAGCCGCGCCGCCGCTTCCGCCTGCCGCTGGTGATCGGGCTCGGCTCGGCGATCGCGATCGCTGGTTGGAGCGTGGTGTGGGCGACGGCACGTGGCCACATCCTCACCGAGATCGATGCTCATCTCGGCCGGCTCGCGGCCGACGGGGTGGTCGTCGCCTGTCCCGACCGGACGATCGGGGGCTATCCCTTCCGCATGGAACTCTCGTGCCGGTCGCCGGAGGTGGAGGTCCGGGACCGTGGCGTTTCGATCGCGACGGCGGGGTTGCGCGTGGTGGCGCAGGTGTGGGACCCGCGTCTGGTGTTGCTCGAGGTCGACGGTCCGGCGGCCATCAGCGACACGAACGGTGGGGCCACGGTGGTCTGGCGCGATCTGCGCGCCTCGCTGCGCTGGGGCGCGTCGGGGATCGGACGAGTGTCGATCGCCGCCGAGGGGCTCGACGCGACGCTGCGGCCGACCGATCGACCCGCCGTCCGCGTCGTCGCGGCGCGGGCGGAAGGGCACGGCCGGCCGAGCGGGGCGGGCGAGCGCGATCTCGACGTGGCGGCGAGCTTCGTCGCCGCCACATCGACCATCGCCGACAAGCGGCTCGGGCCGACGAATGCCGACCTCTCGTTGTCGGCGACCCTCGTCGATTTCCTGCCGGGCGGACCGGGGCCGGCGCTGCCGGCCTTCGCGGCGCGCGGCGGGCGGATCGCGCCGGCGAAGCTGTCGCTGGCGGCCGGCGGCGTGGTGGTCGACGGCGAGGGGGCGCTGGTGCTCGACGGGAGCGGTGTGCTCGACGGCACGATCACCCTGGTGGCGCGCGGTCTCGAGAGCCTCGCCAAAGGTGGCGCGAAGGAACTCGGGCCGGAGTTGACGACGGTGCTCACCGGCTTCGTCCTGCTCGGCAAGGCGCCGAAGGATCCGGCGAAACCGGGTCGACGGCTCGAGATGATCGTCGACCACGGGTCGGTGCGGATCGGGCGGGTGACGCTCGGGCGTCTCGCCCCGCTCTTCGCACCGGGCGGCTGAGGCTCGATCGATCGTTCGCATCGGCCGGACGCTGCGTCCACCGCGTCCGTCCCTGGACGGCGGGGCCGGGCTCGCCATCTACGGAAGACGAGCCGGCCCGGCACTGCCGCGTCCGAACCGTCGGCGCACCGTCCGATCCGGTCGACGGGGCGTACGACACGCGCCGCGAGGAGGAGATTCCATGACCGTGAGACGCCTCGAGACCGTCCTCGATACGCCGCGACCCCATTGGGTCGGCGACGGATTCCTGGTGAGCCCGTTGTTCGGGCCGCTGGCCTTCACGCCGGCGATCTCGCCGTTCCTGATGCTCGATTGGGCTCCTCCGACGGAGTTTCCGCCGAGTGGTGCGCCACGCGGTGTCGGTCCACACCCACATCGCGGTTTCGAGACGGTGACGATCGTCTACGACGGGGCCGTCGACCATCGTGATTCCGCCGGCCACGTCGATTCGATCGCCGTCGGCGACGTGCAGTGGATGACCGCCGGGTCCGGGGTCGTCCACGAGGAGTTCCACGGTCGGGCGGTCAGCGAACGCGGTGGCGTCGTGTCGATGGCGCAGTTGTGGGTCAACCTGCCGGCGGCACACAAGATGACGCCGCCGCGCTACCAGCCGATCCTCTCCCGCGACATCCCGGTCGTCGCCGTCGACGGCGTGCGGGTGCGGGTGATCGCCGGGACCTGGGGCACCGCGGCCGATGGCGCGATACGGGGACCGGCGGCGACCTTCACGCCGCTGTCGGTGTGGGACGTCGCGGTCGACCCCGGAGCCGAGTTCGTCGCCGATGTACCGGCGGGTTGGTCGACGCTCGTCGCGGTTCTCGCCGGCTCGATCGCCATCGAGGGGCAGGAGATCGGAGCGTCGCGGGTGGCCGTGTTGTCGCGGGCCGGCGCCGAACTCCGTCTCCGGGCGGGAGCGAACGGCGCCCGGCTCCTGATCCTCGGTGGCGAGCCGATCGACGAACCGATCGCGGCGTACGGGCCTTTCGTGATGAACACACGGGACGAGATCCGCACGGCGGTCGCCGATCATGCCGCCGGCCGGATGGGACGGTTGGACCCACGTTGAACGCCGGCGGGCGCCACGATCGACCGGACGCCTACGACTATCGGACGAGGTCGCGGACCGCGCTCCCCCAAATTTGACCGTAGGTCACCCCATTGCGTCCAAAACGTTTTGAGGCACAATAGAACCTGCCTCGACGACGATGAGGGACTCGGTAGGGATTCTCCTCAGAGGCGAAGGTCGCGGCGTCGAAATTCACCCGTCGTCGTGCCGCGACGAACCGAATGAGGCTCGGATGGTCAAGTCGAGCAAGCTCATCATCGAATTGATCGGCCGCTTGAGGCCGGTCATGAATTTTGGTTCGATCGATTCCGCCGATACCTATACGATCGGCCAGCTGTCGGCGCATCTCGGCGTTTCTTTGAGGACGTTGAGATTCTACGAGCAGTCGGGGCTCTTGGCACCGAATCGGGAAGGGCTGCGGCGTCTCTATTCCCGCGACGACCTGGACCGGCTGCAGATCATCGTCACCCTGCGCGAACTCGAAGTGTCGCTCACCGCCATCAAGTCGTTGATGGCGGCGATCGACTCGGAAGGTCGGACGAGCGAACGCGAGGTGATGGTGAGGACCGATTCGGTTCTCGCCGACCTCGCAGGCGACAACCTGGCACGGATCGACGAGCTGAAACGCATCAACGATCGGATCGCGCGAGCGCGCGACAATCTCGCGCTCGCCTGATACCGGGCTCATGAAATTCGGACTCGTCCGAATGTCGTGAGCGTCACGGCCCGACGGGCCGACGCCCGTTCGGGCTCGCCTTCGCGTACGAAACTTCGAACGGGTCGAAACCTCGTGCGCCCGGTACGATCGGCCCGCGGCGGGGAGCGGCGCTCAGGCCGCCTTCGCCGCCCGGTCGGAGACGATCCGCACGACATCTGCCATGATGTCGGTGATCTGGAAGTCCTTCGGCGTGTAGACCGCCGCCACGCCCATCTCTTTCAGCGCCTCGGCATCCTCCGGTGGAATGATGCCGCCGACGACGACCGGAACGTCTTCGAGACCGGATGCCTTCATCCGCGCCACGACGTCGCCGACCAGTGCCAGGTGCGAGCCCGACAGGATCGACAGGCCGACGGCGTGGACACCCTCCTCGAGTGCGGCGTTGACGATCTGCGCCGGGGTGAGGCGGATGCCTTCGTAGACCACCTCCATGCCGCAGTCGCGGGCGCGCACGGCGATCTGTTCGGCGCCGTTGGAATGGCCGTCGAGGCCGGGCTTGCCGACCAGGAACTTGAGCCGCCGGCCGAGGGTCTTCGACACGGCATCGACCGAGGTGCGGACCGCGGCGAGATCGCCGCCGGTGTCGCGGGCGGCCCGGCCGACGCCGGTCGGGGCGCGATACTCGCCGAAGACCTCACGCAGCGTGGCCCCCCACTCGCCGGTGGTGACGCCCGCCCTGGCCGCGGCGATCGACGGCTCCATGACGTTGCGGCCCTCGGCGGCGGCGGCGCGCAGGTCGGCGAGCGCCTTCTCCACGGCGCGGGCGTCGCGGGCGGTGCGCCAAGCCGTCAGGCGCTCGATCGCCTCCACCTCGACCTCGGGCGGTACGGTGAGGATCGAACCGTCGCCGGTGGTGAGCGGCGAGGGTTCGGTCTCCTGGAAGCGGTTGACGCCGACGACGGTCTGCTTGCCGGCCTCGATCGCCTCGAGCCGGCGGGTGTTGGACTCGACCAGCTTCTGCTTCATGTAACTGGATTCGACCGCGGCCACGGCGCCGCCCATCGCCTCGATGGCGGCGAGTTCGGTCTTCGCTTCGGCGACGAGTTCGGCGACCTTCGCCTCGATCTCGGCGGAACCGTCGAAAATGTCGGCGAATTCGAGCAGGTCGGTCTCGTAGGCGAGGATCTGCTGCATCCTGAGCGACCACTGCTGATCCCAGGGCCGCGGCAGGCCGAGGGCCTCGTTCCAGGCCGGCAGCTGCACGGCACGGGCGCGGGCGTCGCGCGACAGCGTCACGGCGAGCGCCTCGAGCAGGATGCGGTAGACGTTGTTCTCGGGCTGCTGCTCGGTGAGGCCGAGGGAGTTGACCTGCACCCCGTAGCGGAAGCGGCGGTTCTTCTCCTCGGTCACGCCGTAGCGGTCACGGGTGATCTCGTCCCACAGGCGGCCGAAGGCGCGCATCTTGCAGATCTCGGTGACGAAACGCATGCCGGCGT
>CALMFH010000200.1 GCA_937864925.1 uncultured Alphaproteobacteria bacterium
ACATCGCCTCGCAGACCAACCTGCTCGCCCTCAACGCCACCATCGAGGCGGCGCGGGCCGGCGAGGCCGGGCGCGGCTTCGCCGTGGTCGCCTCCGAGGTCAAGAGCCTCGCCGGACAGACCACCAAGGCGACCGAGGAGATCACCGGTCAGATCCAGACCATCCAGGCCGCCACCCGCGACGCGGTCGCTTCGATGGCCGAGATCTCGACCACCATCGACCGCATGAACGAGGTGGCGAGCGGCATCTCCGCCGCGGTCGAGGAACAGTCGGCGACCACCACCGAGATCGCCCGCTCGGTCGCCGACGCGGCCACCGGCACGCGCTCCGTCGCATCGACCATGGCGAGTCTCCAGAATGAGGCGCACGAGACCGGACGCTCGGCCGAAAGCGTCGCCACCGCCGTCGCCTCGACCGGTCACCAGACCGAGGTCATGCGCGTCGAGATCGATCGCTTCATCGAGATCATCAGGAAGATCTGAGCGTCTCGCCACCCCCCCGAGACGTCGACGGCCGCCCGCAAGGGCGGCCGTCTCTCGTTCACCGCGAGCAGGTCCCGGTGCCGATCCTTCGAGCCGCCTCAGAACCGTGGTTCGCTCTGGGAGAGCCGGCCGCCGAGGCGGATCGGCTGGATCACCCGCGCGAGCCCCGAGACGTCGTCGATCTCCACCGCCACCCCGCACAGGGTCGCCTCACCGCCCGCCGGCTCGAACCGAGCTCGGCCGATCTTCGAGGTGAAGCGGTTGAGTGGCTCGTCCTTGTCCATGCCGATGACGCTGTCGTAGTCGCCGCACATGCCGGCGTCGGTCATGAAGGCGGTGCCGCCCGCCAGGATCTGATGATCGGCGGTCGGCACATGGGTGTGGGTGCCGACCACCAGGCTCGCCCGGCCGTCGACGAAATGCGCCATCGCCTGCTTCTCGCTCGACGCCTCGGCATGGACGTCGATCACCACCGCGTCCGCCTGATCGCGCAGCGGGCAGGCGGAAAGCTCGCGTTCCACCGCGAAGAACGGGTCGTCGAGCGGGTCCATGAAGACCCTCCCCATGACGTTCATCACCAGCACGCGGGCGCCGTTCCTCGCCACGTAGAGGTTGGCACCACGCCCCGGCGTGCCGGCGGGATAGTTGACCGGACGCAGGAGCTTCGGCTGGCGCTCGATGAACACCAGCGCCTCGCGCTGATCCCAGGCGTGGTTGCCGAGGGTGATGACGTCGGCGCCGGCGTCGATCAGGTCCTGGGCGATCTCTTCGGTGATGCCGAAGCCGCCGGCGGCGTTCTCGCCGTTGACCACGACGAAGTCGAAGCGATGAGCGTCGACCAGTCCGGGCAGGCGGTCGACCACCACCTTGCGGCCGGCGCGGCCGACGACGTCGCCGAGGAAGAGCAGTCTCATGCGTGGTCTCCGCGGGGCTCGATCGGCCCGTCTTCGGTGAGGATCAGATCGAGGCGGCGATCGTGCGCCTCTTCGGGAACCCGATCGACCCGCTGGGTCGAAAACGCGATGCCGATGCGCCGGACCGGATGCGACCGCTCCAACCGTTCCAGTGCCCGGTCGTAGAAGCCGCCGCCGTAGCCGATGCGTCCACCACGGTCGTCGAAGGCGGCGAGCGGCATCAGCAGCACCTGCGGGTCGACCTCCGCCGCCGTCGCCGGCGGCTCCGACAGACCGAAGGCCGCCGGCACCAACCGCTCGCCCGGCGCCCAACGGCGGAACACCATGGTCACGCCGTCGCCGGTGAGCGTCGGCAGCGCCAGCGGATGGCCGCGCGCCGCCAGCCGCGCCATCGCCGGCCGCGGGTCGATCTCGCTGCGGATCGGCCAGAAACCGGCGATCACCGCGCCCGGCGGCAGATCGAGCCCGGCGGCGAGATCGGCGATGCGGACCGCCGCCGCGGCGCGCAGCTCGGCCGCGAGCCCGTCGCGGCGCGTCAACGCGGCGCGGCGCAGGTCGGCCTTGAGAGACGCGAGAAGATCGGCGGCGCCGTCGGCGGGCGTGTCGGTCAACGGCGGAACCGGGTCGGGTGGAACAAGGAAACGAGCGACGAAGCCACCTCGAGCGATGGAGAAATCGATCCCGGGAAACCTACAACGTAGGTGGGCGCCGTGTGGAAAGACCCACGGGTCGATCCAGGTACAGCTCCCGTTCGGATCGATAAGGCCCCGGGGATGCAGTCTCCTGTCGCACCGCGCAGCCTCGTCGCGATCGAATATAGGACGCATCGCCGAAGATCGCCATGGGGACGCGACGGGTCCCGACCGGGACCATCGCCGGCACCGCCGCCGGGCGCGGTCCTCAGCCCTTCGGATCGAGTGCCCGGGCGAGATGTTCGATGCGGCCGACCGCCTCGTCGATGCGTCGGGCGATCTCGGCCTCGACCTGATCGCGCCGCTCGATCACCGCCGCCCGCGTCTCGCGCAGCGAGCGGTTCTCCGCCTCGAGGCTCTTCAGCTTGCGCTGCGTCTCCGAGAGCTCGTCCATCACCATCACCGCCGCCATGACGGTGAGACGCTGATCGCCGATCTCGCCGAAGGAGCCGCGCAGCGAGTGGATGGTGTCGTCGAGACGCTGGGCGAGACCCTGCAGATGCGCCTCCTGACCGTCCTCACAGGCCATGCGATAGATCTTGCCGTTGATGGTGACGCTCACCTGAGCCATCGTCGCGCCGCCCTCACCCACCATGTGCGTCCAGGACGGCGCGGATCGACTCCATCGCCGCGACCAGGCGCCGCGACACCTCGCGATTGGTGTCCTCGAGCCGGGTCGAGCGGGCCTTCTCCTGATCGAGGTCCTGGACGATGCGCGATCGGTCTTCGCCGAGGCGGACGATCTCCTCCTCCAGCGTCGAGGCCGAGCGATCGACCTCGAAACGCCGCTCGGCCGCCGCCTCCAGCCGCTCCATCGCCGCCGTCAGCCGCCCCAGCGCCGCCTCGAGGGCAGGTGCCTGAACCATTCGACGTCTCCCGCCTCCCCCGCCGCGGTGCCCACGCTCCTGCCGCCGTCTCCCCCCCGGAAGACGGCGCGGCAACGGCCTTCATGAGGCTCATCGCCGCAGGGCGCGCGCGATTTTCGGCGTCTGCGATCGACCGCACCGACTCGGCGCGGGTCACGTGGGGCGAATTTAGGCTTCGCGGAAACCTGTGGTCAATGGCGACGAGCCCGCCCGGAAATTTCAATAGTTGCAGAAATTTCATTTTCATCGAGAAGGGCTTGTATTCACCGGCTCGCGGAGTCGGCTCGGCACTTCCCTTGCGTCGCCTCGCCGCGGCGTCGGCATGTTTCGTTCGCTCCGGTTCCCGCCATCCAACCGATTGAAGTCGAGGGCGAACGGGGTCCGCCGGATTGACACACCCCCCTCGCCTGCTATCAGTGCCGCGAGCCGCGAGCGAAGCGGGATTTCGTCGTGCCGACGGCGGATCTGCAGGTTTCGGAACGCGGAATTCGCAATCTGTTTCGCGCGTGCAGCGATTTTCTGTTGCTGTGCAGCGAACAGACGAAGATGTCCCCGGCGCCATCGCGACGGACAGATCTCGCGGCGAACCCGCGAGGCCCGACCGCAGCGACGACGAGGTCGATCGTGACATCGGTTCTTCACGGAGAAGACGTCACTTCGTCTTCCCGAAGAGCCCTGTCGGACGGAACGGCCGCAGCCGTCCGGAGAGGCCTCCGGAAGGAGCGGCGACGAAGGTATTCGAGAGGAGAGCATCCATGGCGGTACGTGTTGCCATCAACGGGTTCGGTCGCATCGGTCGCAACGTTCTGCGCGCCATCGTCGAGTCGGGTCGCACCGACATCGAAGTGGTCGCCATCAACGATCTCGGCCCGGTGGAGACCAACGCGCACCTGATGCGTTACGACTCGGTCCACGGTCGCTTCCCCGGCAAGGTCGTGGTCGCCGGTGACACCATCGACGTCGGCCGCGGCCCGATCAAGGTCACCGCGATCAAGGATCCGACCACGCTTCCCTGGGCCGACCTCGGCGTCGACATCGCCATGGAGTGCACCGGCATCTTCACCGCGCGCGACAAGGCGGCGATGCACCTCACCGCCGGCGCCAAGCGCGTCCTGATCTCGGCCCCCGGCGAGAACGCCGACCTCACCGTCGTCTACGGCGTCAACCACGACAAGCTGACCAAGGACCACCTGGTGGTCTCCAACGCGTCGTGCACCACCAACTGCCTCTCGCCCTTCGCCAAGGTGATCAACGACACCATCGGCATCGAGAAGGGCATGATGACCACCATCCACTCCTACAC
>CALMFH010000201.1 GCA_937864925.1 uncultured Alphaproteobacteria bacterium
GTGCTGATGATCCGCGAGAACAAGAGCCCGGCGGTGATCCGCGACATGCTGATCTCCTACCTGCCCAACAAGCATCGCGCCGCGATGGAAGAGGCCGCCTGACGGGCGCGAGGACGCTGAGCCATGGCCAAGAAGAAGGGCGGACACGGTGGTGGTGGCGGGCACGGTGGTGCCTGGGTCATCACCTTCGCCGACCTGATGGCACTTCTCATGGCGTTCTTCGTCATGCTGCTCGCCTCGGCCAGCCAGGACAAGCAGAAGCTCGCCGACGCCTCCGGTTCGCTCAAGGACGCCTTCGGCGTGCAGCCGATCCCGCGCACCGCCGGCATGATCGAGCGCGACGGCCTGCCGGTCAGGAAGTTCATCAAGGAATCCGGCCCGGTCGACAAGAAGCTCGACGCGGAGAACTCCGCCGTCCGCAACGACACCCATTCCAAACAGGGGCCGGAGAGCAACACCCACGACTTCGAAGCGGCGCACAAGGAGAAGCCGCGTCAGTTCCTCACCGCCGCCGCCTCGCTCCGTCAGGCGCTGCAGGACATGCCGGAGATCACCGAGATCTCCAAGCACGTCATGTTCGAGGAGACCGAGGAGGGGCTCAACGTCCGCATCGTCGACCAGGACGGTCGGTCGATGTTCCCGGAGAGCTCCAAACAGCCCTACGAATTCACCCGCGCCATACTGGCCAAGTTGGCGCCGGTGCTGGCGCGTATGCCGCATCGCCTCCGGGTCACCGGCCACACCGCCGGCGGCACGCGCTGGGCGGGTCGGGGGCCTTCGCCCTGGGATCTGTCGGCCGGCCGGGCGGTGGCGGTGGAAGAGATCCTCGCCGGCTACGGCGTGTCGTCGGACCGCTTCGATTCGGTGGTCGGCAAGGCAGACACCGATCCGCTCTTCCCCAACGAACCGATGCTCGCCGCCAACCGGCGCATCGACGTCCTCCTGGTGCACGAGGCACCGCCGATGCCGGCCGGTGGGCTCGAGTGACGCCGACGGACGGACCTGTCGACCTCGTCGAGATGTCCGACGCACCCGGACCCGGACCCGAACCGGTGCCGGGCGGTCGGGCCGTGACGCGTCACGAGGTCCGAGACGTCCACATGTCGCGAGCCCTGGATGGGGCCGGCGGACCTCTCCACCTCGTGATCGTCCCGCCCATCCCGAGCGTGGACGCGGCGCCGGCCGCCGTGCTCTGCTGAGATCCCGTCCGAGGGGGACGGATCGACGGGGTTTCTCATGAGCGACACTTCGACCTTCGTTCTCAACGGCAGTTGGCTCTCGGGTCCGACCTACAAGGTCGGGCTGATGCTGTCTCTGTGTGGCGTCTCCTTCGGCTATCGCGCCATCGACCTGCGCGCCGGCGAACAGCGGACGCCGGAATACCGGGCCAAGACGCCGTTCTCGCAGGTGCCGGTGCTCGAACACGGTGGCCGCACCTTCGCCCAGTCGGCCGCCATTCTGCAGTATCTCGCCGAGACCCTCGGCCGCTTCCAGGGAGCCGACGCCGCCGAGCGGGCCGAGATCGCCGCCTGGATGTTCTGGGATTTCGACCGCCTCGCTCCCGGCATCTATCGCAGCCGCACCATCCGCCTCGGCATCTTCCCCGCCGACGATTCCGTGCGCGATCATTACGCGAGTGTCGGCACGGCGGCGCTGACCTTGCTCCAGACACGCCTCGACGGGCGAGAGTGGCTGGTCGGGACGCGGCCGACGATCGCCGACATCGACGTCTATGGGGTCGTCGCCTACGCCGGCGAGGCAGGCTTCGACCTCGCCGCCTACCCGGCGATCACCGCCTGGAAGGCGCGGGTCGAGGCGCTGCCCGGTTGGGCGACGAGCGCCGACGTCCTGCCGAAGCAGAGCCGCCCGTGAGGCGCGGGCGCGCCGACCCCACCCGTCCGACGCGGATCCCGATCGCGTGAAACGCCCTGGACGGGTCGCCGGAGCACCCCATCTTGTCGGTACCTCCCGTCTCGGCCGTCTCGGCCGGCGGGGAGCCCCTTCGGGAGACGAACGCATGAGCGCCGCAGCCCCCATCCGCCTCTACTACTGGCCGACCCCCAACGGCTGGAAGATCACGATCATGCTCGAAGAGCTGGGCGCCCCCTACGAGGTGATCCCGGTCGACATCCGCAAGGGCGACCAGTTCGACCCGGCGTTCCTGGCGATCTCGCCCAACAACAAGATGCCGGCGATCGTCGACCCCGACGGGCCGGGCGGTGCGCCGATCTCGGTGTTCGAATCCGGCGCGATCCTGATGTATCTCGGCCGCAAGTTCGGGAAGTACTACCCGAGCGAGGAGCGTGCCCGGGTCGAGGTCGAGCAGTGGCTGATGTGGCAGATGGGCGGCTTCGGGCCGATGCTCGGGCAGAACCACCACTTCGCCCTCTATGCGCCGGAGAAGATCCCCTACGCCATCGACCGCTACCGCAACGAGACCCATCGCCTCTACGGCGTCCTCGACAAGCGGCTGATGGATCGCGACTTCATCGCCGGTGACTTCTCGATCGCCGACATCGCCTCGATCGGCTGGGCGACCGGCTGGGAGAAGCAGGGCATCGATCGCGCCGAGTTCCCGCACTTCGGCGCCTGGTTCGATCGGATGCTCGCCCGCCCGGCGGTGGCGCGAGGGCTGAAGATCTCCGCCGAGCTGCGCAGCGACATCTCCAAGGACGACGACGCCAAGAAGGTGCTGTTCGGCCAAAGGGCCCGCTGAGGGTGCGAGGGCGCCGTCGTCGGTCGGCCGCAGAGATCTCGTCGAGAAGATTTCGCAGATCGAACCCGATCCTCGGGATTCGCGGTGAATCGTTTCTTGCCGCGCATTACGCGGGTTCCTTGCGTCATCATTGATTCCATTGCTCGAATCGGATCGGAAAGGTGAATCGAAGATTGAATACACCTTTCATTTTCGATTCGGTGACCGGTGATTAAGCATCAAATTTTACTCGAGTTTTAATGATCGAAGGCAGTATTTCCCACATGAAGGCCGGACGAATACACGGATCCGGCGAGACGAGAAGTCTACGGAGTGTGGGAGAGTTCGATGGCCCGTTTCGAGATCAACAGTGCCGAAGTCGCCGCGATGGGCCATCAGGCCATCACCGCCGACGTGTTCTTCCGGATGGGCGTCGACCATTCGATCGGCCGCGGCGTCGCCGCCGACATGATCGCCGCGCACAAGTGGTTCAACCTCGCTGCCGCTCAGGGCAACGCCGAGGCGGCGCGTTGGCGCCAGGAGATCTCGCAGGAGATGTCCGCCGCCGACATCGCCGAGGCGCAGCGCCAGGCGCGCGAATGGATGACCCGCCACTGAGGCGAGCGCCCGCGGATCGCCGCGACCGCGTCGCCAGGCGTCATCTGGGAGGGATGCGCCCATGCCGAACCTGATGATCTTCTTCCGGGTGACGGCTTTCGTCGTCTCCGTCGTGACCACCCTCGGATCGCTGGCGATGATGGTCGCGACCGCCTGGGTCGCAGTGGCCACCGGTGAGCCCGAGATCGCCGCCGCCGCCGATCGGCGCTGGTGGGCCCTGGTCGGGGTGTCGCTCCTCGGCATCGCGGTATCGCTGTGGACGGCCCGCCGACTGCGCGCCGCGATGGCGGCGCGGATCGAGGACGAGCCGATCCTGTGGATCTGAGCGCCGGTCGGCGCCCACCGAGCTCGCGCACGCAGGCCGCGTCGCGGCGACCGCTTGCTCCGTTTTCCTCGACCGTGCTACCCCGGACGCGTTTCCGGGAGAAGTCGGATGCGGATTCTCATCACCAACGACGACGGTATCCACGCCCAGGGCCTGCGCGTGCTCGAGCACATCGCCCGCGAACTCACCGACGATGTGTGGGTGGTCGCGCCGGAGACCGACCAATCCGGCAAGGCCCATTCGCTGTCGCTCTCCGATCCGCTGCGGCTGAGGAAGATCTCCGATCGCCACTATGCGGTACGTGGCACCCCGACCGACTGCGTGATCATGGGGGTGCGCCACATCCTCGACGTGAAGCCCGATCTGGTGCTCTCCGGCGTCAATCGCGGCGCCAATGTCGCCGACGACGTCACCTATTCCGGCACCATCGCCGCCGCGATGGAGGGCACCCTGCTCGGGGTGCCTTCGATGGCCTTGTCGCAGGCGTTCGGCTGGGCCGAAGGGGCGGAGGTGCCGTGGGCGACCGCCGAGCAGCACGGACCGGACGTGATCTCGCGTCTCTTCGAAGCCGGGATGCCGGCGGGAACGCTGGCCAACATCAATTTTCCTGCACGCGCGCCCGGTGCGGTCGCCGGCGTCGCGGTGACGACCCAAGGGGCGCGCAACGACGCCACCATCGGGGTCGAACCAAGGATCGACGGCCGCGGCAATCCCTATTACTGGATCTCCTATCGGCCGCAGGCGACGACCCCGGCCATCGGCACCGATCTCGCCGCGCTCGCCGACGGCTTCGTCTCGGTGACGCCACTGCGCCTCGATCTGACCGACCACGGCACCCGCCAGGCGTTCACCCACGCCCTGCGCTGAGCGTACCTCACGCAGGGCGGCGATGCGCCGCGGTCGGGCGAGCGGTAACCGGACGCCAACCATTGCCGCGCTAGTGGTCGGCCTTCGTCGTCGCCCGTGACCCGGAGGTCCTTCATGGCTGGTCGTTTCGCCGCGCCGCTGCGCCGCGCCGAGATCTCTCTGGCCGAGGCCGATCGGATCGCTCTGGCACGCCTGGTTCTCGCGGTGTCGCAGAAAGGGGTGCACGACCGTCGTATCCTGGCGGCGATCGAACAGATCCCGCGCTCGCTGTTCGTCGCCGCCGAATGGCACGCCAAGGCACTCGAGGATCGGCCGGTGGCGATCGAGTGCGGCCAGACCATCGATGCACCTTCGGCCCTCGCCGTGATGTATCAGGCCGCCGGCATCGCCCCCGATCACAAGGTGCTGGAGATCGGCACCGGCTCGGGCTACGGCACCGCGCTCCTCGCCGCGCTCGCCGCCAAGGTCTACACGGTCGAACGATTCCGCACTCTCGGCGAACTCGCCGCCGAGCGCTTCGCCACCCTCCACCTCGACAACGTCGTCGCTTCGATCCACGACGGCTTCGAAGGATTCGCCCGCAATGCGCCGTTCCATCGCATCGTCGTCGACGGGGCGATCGAAGTGCCGCCGCGGGCGTTGCTCGATCAGTTGGCGCCACAGGGTGTGTTGATCGCCGCCGTCGGAGTGGCCGGTCGGCCGCAGATGCTGACCCGCTACGTCCGTCGTGACAAAGGGCTCGACATCGAGCCGGTCACCGAAGTCCGCCGCATCTCGCTCGTCGCCGGGCGCGCCGCCGCACTCTGACCGCAATTCCGCGTCAACGCCGACCGTCGCCCCGCGTGGGCGGCGTTCCGTTTCGGGGCACCGGTCCTCGAACCGGCGCGGCGAGACGGGCGCGGCGTTCACCAATCATGTCTTCGGCCCGAGCCGGCGCAGCCGACCGCGTCAACCATGTCGTGGCCTCGGCGACGCGGTGATCACGGGCGGTCCACGGCGGAAAACCGGGCTCGCAGCCCGGTTCCGACCGCGCACCCGGTTTTCCCGTCGACAGGAATTTCGCCGTGGCGTGTGCCCGCTTAAGCGTTTGTCAACGTTACGCGCGTTTCATGGGAGGCAAGTGAATGGGCGAGAGTTCGCCTCGAACGGCGTGAGTGTTGCGATGCGTATTCCGAACCTCGATCTGCGGTCTCGCAATGTGTCCCGAGTGGCGATGATCGTCTTCGCGGCTGCTGCCGTCGGGGGCTGTTCCAGTGATACCGGCCGCTTCGGTGGCGATCCGGTCTACACCGGATCCACACCGAACCAGCGTGCCATTCTCGGTCAGGGTCAGGTACAGCCGGCTCAGGGTCAGTCGGGTGGCTGGCGCAACGTCGAGACGACGGGTTCGATCGCCCCGGCTGCCCAGCCGGTCGTCCGCCAGGATCTCGCACCGCCGGCGGCACAGCCCTACGCCGTCCAGGCCCCGGCGCCCCAGGCGCCGCGCGTCGCCTCGGCCGGCGGTTGGACCGGGGTCGGGGGCTCTTATGTCAATGCCCAGCAGGGCGATACCGTCGACAGCCTGTCGCGCCGCTACGGTGTGCCGCCGTCGGCGATCGCCGAAGTCAACGGTCTGCCGTCCGCCGGTCCGCTCCAGCCCGGCCAGCGGGTGCTCATGCCGGTCTATTCCGCGTCTCCGTCGGCTCCCGCTCCGGTCGCTGCCGCTCCGGCGCCGGCCGCCGTGCGCGCCCCCGCGCCGGCCGCCACCCCGGTGCCGTCGACGACCGCCACGGTGCGTCAGGTCCCGATGAACAAGCCCGCGACCGCCGCGGCGCCGCCGAGCGTGCCGAAGCCGCCGGTTTCCGCGCCGGCGTCGAAGTCGGCCGCCGCGCCCTCCCGGGAACAGGGTGGGGTGAAACTGGTCGGCGACTACACCGTCAAGAAGGGCGACACGCTCGCCTCGGTCGCCAAGACCTACGGCGTCAGCGAGAAGTCGCTGATGGAGCGTAACAGCCTGAAGTCCACCGCCCTGCAGCCGGGTCAGCACCTGCTTCTGCCGGCCGGCACCAAGCTTCTGCTCAAGACCTCGCAGGCTCCGGCCAAGCCGGCGGTGCCGGAGGCTCCGGCCGCCGCGCCGGTCAAGGAGGTGGCACAGGCGCCGGCGACCCCGGTGAAGACCGCCTCGATCAAGCCGACGACGCCGGCCGTCGCTCCGGTGCCCACGGTGGCTGCGAAGCCCGCCGTCGCTCCGGCCCCGACGGTGGCTGCGAAGCCGGCCACCGCTCCGGCCTCCACCGCCAAGATCGACCAGAAGGCGGCCGAGACCATCGCCGTGGCGCGTGAACCGGCGGTCGAGGAGCCGACCGGCTCGGTCGAGGCCGGATCGTTCCGTTGGCCGGTGCGCGGTCGCGTCATCTCCGAATACGGCTCGAAGGCCAACGGCGAGAAGAACGAGGGTATCAATCTGGCGGTGCCGGAGGGAACCTCGGTCAAGGCCGCCGACGACGGCGAGGTGATCTATTCCGGCAACGAGCTCAAGGGCTACGGCAACCTCGTGCTCGTCCGTCACAAGAACGGCTACGTCACGGCCTATGCCCACGCCTCGGAACTGCTGGTCAACCGCGGCGAGAAGATCTCGCGCGGCCAGATCATCGCCCGCGCCGGCGCCACCGGTTCGGTGAGCCAGCCGCAGTTGCACTTCGAACTGCGCAAGGGTCAGAAGCCGATCGATCCCAAGCCCTATCTCGCCTCCAACTGAGGCGACCCGAGCTTCCGCGTCCGAGGGGCCACTCGGGTGTCGGGAGGTGTGAACGAGACGACCCCGGACCGAACGGATCCGGGGTCGTCTTCGTTGGCGGGCCGGACCCGGGCGATCAGCCCGCGTTCGGGATCAGCATCAGAAGGTCGGTGACGCCGACGTCGACGCCGGCTTGCGAGAACAGGGTCGTCGCCTGACCCCGGTGGTGGGTCTGGTGGTTGAAGAAGTGGGTGAGCAGCAGCCCGAAGGTCTTCACGAAGGGCTGTCCCTTGGTGCTGCGATAGGCGAGGGGGTGGTCGAGGCCGGCGTCGTCGAGATCGGCGAGGAAGGCCTCGATCCGGCGATCGAGGAAGTCGCGACGCTCCCTGAGCGGCGCGAGGTCGCCGAACTGTACGGCGTCGAGCGAGGCCGGCATCGGCAGGTCGAGGATCGGCGCCAGGGTGCCACCTGCGGGATGAGTGGCGAAGCGTTTCAGCCAGATCGTATCGCCCACGACGAGATGCTCGAAAGTGCCGAGGATCGAGCCGAAGAAGGCGCCACGGTTCCCCATCAGGGCGTCGGGCGCGAGCGCCGCCGCCGCGTCGTAGAGACGCCCGTTCATCCAGGTGTTGTAGCGAGCCAGCAGGCGATAGGGTTCGATCCGCGACATCGCACCTCCTTCACCGGCGAGGCGAAACCCCTCGATCCGGTTTCACAGTGTCTTCCCCAAACGCCCGGCCAGATCCTGCACGTACTGCCAAGCGGTACGGCCGGAGCGCGCGCCGCGAGTGGTCGCCCATTCGAGGCTGTCGCGCACCAATTCGGCGTCGTCGACGACCAGACCGAAATGGGCGGCGTAGCCGCGCACCATGGCGAGATAGTCGTCCTGACCACATTTGTGGAAGCCGAGCCACAGGCCGAAGCGATCCGACAGCGAAACCTTCTCCTCGGTCGCCTCGCTCGGGTTGATCGCGGTCGAGCGCTCGTTGTCGATCATGTCGCGCGGCATCAGGTGGCGGCGGTTCGAGGTGGCGTAGAAGACGACGTTGTCGGGCCGCCCCTCGATGCCACCCTCCAGGACCGCCTTCAGCGACTTGTAGGCGGTATCCCCGGCATCGAAGGAGAGGTCGTCGCAGAAGACGACGAAACGCCAGGGAGCCGGACCGATCAGCCCGAGCAGGGTCGGCAGGCTCTCGATGTCCTCGCGGTGTATCTCGATCAGCTTGAGGGGAGGGCGGCCCTCGCCGGCGAGCGTGCGGTTGACGGTGGCGTGCGCCGCCTTGACCAGCGACGACTTGCCCATACCACGGGCGCCCCACAGGAGGGCGTTGTTGGCGGGCAGGCCGCGGGCGAAGCGCTCGGTGTTGCCGACGAGCTGGTCGCG
>CALMFH010000202.1 GCA_937864925.1 uncultured Alphaproteobacteria bacterium
CGACCTCAGACCTTGGTGATGTCCTGTTCCTTGGCGGCGAGAAGCTTGTCGATCTCGTTCACCGTCTCGTCGGTGAGCTTCTGCACCCGGTCCTGCAGGCGCGTTTCCTCGTCCTCGCTCATGCCGTCCTTGAGCGCCTTCTTCAGGCTGTCGATGCCGTCACGGCGGACGTGGCGCACCGCGACTCGGGCGGCCTCGGCGTATTTGTGGGCGACCTTGACCAGCTCCTTGCGGCGCTCGGCGTTGAGCTCGGGGATCGGCACGCGCATGGTCGCGCCTTCGACGATCGGGTTGAGGCCGAGATTGGCCTCGCGGATCGCCTTCTCCACCGCGTGCGCCATGCCGCGATCCCATACCGAGACCAGCAACATGCGCGGCTCCGGCACCGAAACCGTCGCCACCTGGTTGAGCGGCATACGGGCGCCGTAGGCCTCGACGGTGACCGGCTCGAGCAGATGGGTGGACGCGCGCCCGGTCCTCAGACCGGCGAGCTCTTCCTTGTAGACGTGGACCGCCTGGTTCATGCGGCGCTTGAGATCTTCCAGGTCGAACTTGTGTGACATCGGACGTCCTCGGGAGGGCTTTCCTCGGATGAGCCCGGCCGGCGGTGGTTCGCCGGCATCGAGCGAAGGGGTAGGAACGCAATACGCCGCTTTCGGGGCGAAGGAATGCTCCGGCGCCCCTTTTCGAACGGCTACGCGACGGTCGACGCCGCCCTCCTCACGGATCACGGCCGGCGACCACGGTCGCCACTGCCGTACCCTTCAGAACGTCGATCAACGCACCCGGCTTCTGAGCCGAGAACACGATTATCGGAATCCGGTTGTCGCGGGCAAGTGCGAATGCCGCGGTGTCCAGGACCTTGAGATCGCGGCGGATCGCCTCGTCGAAGGTGAGCCGATCGAAACGGGTGGCCGTCGCATCCTTCTTGGGATCGGCGGTATAGACGCCGTCGACGTTGGTCGCCTTGAGGATGGCGTCGCAGCGCATCTCGGAGGCACGCATCGCGGCGGTCGTGTCGGTGGTCAGGAACGGTGTGCCGAGACCGCCGGCGAACAGTACCACCCGGTCGCGGGCGAAGGCCGCCAGGGCGTCGCGCTGGGTGAAGCCGTCGGCGACGGTCGGCATCGGCAGGCCGGTGAAGACCCGCGCCTCGACGCCACGGGCGCGCAGCGCCTCACGCATGGCGAGCGCGTTCATCACGGTGGCCATCATCCCCATGTGGTCGCCGGTGACGCGGTCGGTGCCCTGCTTCTCCAGCCAGGCCCCGCGAAAGAGATTGCCGCCGCCGATGACGACGCCGATCTCGGCGCCGAGCGCATGACAGGCAGCGATGTCGTCGGCGATGCGGCCGACGATCGCGCTGTCGATG
Source organism: uncultured Alphaproteobacteria bacterium (assembly GCA_937864925.1). Lineage (GTDB taxonomy): Bacteria > Pseudomonadota > Alphaproteobacteria > Rhizobiales > Ancalomicrobiaceae > CALBKH01. The sequence goes on from CALMFH010000202.1 coordinate 1,373, forward strand.
CCGAGCGGCTGATCGCCGGCGAGGGCCTCGCCGGAGAGCTTGAGGAGGACACGTTTCCAGGCGAGCGGGGCGGTCGTCATGGCGGCTCCTCGGCGACGGGCGCGACGGCGGGCACCGACGTCGCTACGCCGAGGCGAGATACACCAAGGCGACGCCCGCGTCACCCTCTCCCGCCGGTCGGCGCACCGGGTCGGCCCGGCAGGGGAGCGAGGGTCCTGGAGAAGAAGACCCGATCGAAGCCGTCCTGCCGCGCGCGATGTGTCTCGACATAGCCGAGACGGGGATAGATCGCACGATTCTCGGTCATCGTCTCGTGGGTGTAGAGCGAGATCCGCGCGCATCCGGCGGCGCGGCTCGCCGCTTCGGCATGGGCGACGAGGCGACGGCCGAGACCGCGCCCCCGCATCCGTTCGGCGACGGCGACGATCTCGAGCTTCGCCTCGTCCCCCCCGATCACCAGCACCAGGACGCCGGCGATCCCGTCGCCGTCGACGCAGACCTCGACCTCGCCCGCCGCGATCCGGGCGCCGTAGTCGTCGTCCATCGGCGCCGGGCGCATGCCCATGCGCGGCACGTAGGCGGCGAACGCCTCGGCGACGATGTGCTCGATCGCGGCGAGGTCGTCGATGGTCGCCCTGCGGATCTCGGACAAGGCCGTGTGCTCCCCTCGAGGCGGAGGGCCGTAAACGACGATCGCCGCACACCGGACCCCGGTATGCGGCGATCGTGACGTGCGGGCTGCGCCTTCCGGCGCAGCCGATCAGACGCCGGCCTGGGCGGCGACTTCGGCGGCGAAGTCGGAGACCTCGCGCTCGATGCCCTCGCCGATCACCATGCGCACGAAGGCCTTGATGGTGACGGGGCTGCCGAGGTCCTTCGCCGCCTGGGCGACCAGCGCCTCGACGGTGAGCTCCGGGTTCATCACGAAGTTCTGCTTCAGGAGGGTGACCTCCTCGTAGAACTTGCGGATGCGGCCCTCGACCATCTTCTCGACGACGGCGGCCGGCTTGCCCGACTCGAGCGCCTGAGCGGAGAAGATCTGACGCTCCTTCTCGACGATCGCCGGATCGATCTCCTCGGTGCGCACCGCCGCCGGGGTCGGATCGTGGGCCGCGACGTGCATGGCGATCTGCTTGCCGAGGGCGGCGAGCTTGGCCTTGTCGGCAACCGATTCGAGCGCCACCAGCACGCCGATCTTGCCCATGCCGTCGGCGGCCTGGTTGTGGACGTAGGACGCGACGACACCGTCGGTGACCGAGAGGGCAGCGGTGCGGCGCAGCTGCATGTTCTCGCCGATGGTGGCGACCGCGTCGGTCAGGCTGTCGGCGACCGACTTGCCGGTCGACGGCAGGGTGGTGGCGGCGAGCGCCGCGACGTCACCGTTCGCGCCGAGCGCCAGCAGCGAGATGCCCTTGACCAGACCCTGGAAGCCGTCGTTGCGGGCGACGAAGTCGGTCTCCGAGTTGACCTCGACGACGGCACCGCGGGTGCCGTCGGTGGCGACGCCGACGAGGCCCTCGGCCGCGGTACGGCCGGACTTCTTGGCGGCCTTGGAGAGGCCCTTCTTGCGCAGCCAGTCGACCGCGGCCTCCATGTCACCGTTGTTCTCGGTCAGGGCCGCCTTGCAGTCCATCATGCCCGCGCCGGTCTTGTCGCGCAGTTCCTTCACCTGGGAAGCGGAAATGGTCATGTTCGCCTCTGGAGTCTTCTTCAGACTGGAAATCGGTCGGAGGGACGGAGCGCATCTCGCGAGAGGTGCGACCCGGGTGCGTCGCCACCCTCTTCGGCGAGGGTCCCGGTCCGATGGCCGGGGTCGCGTCGCCGCGCCCCTCGGGTCCACCTCGCGGTCGGAGAAGACCGCCACCGTCACGACGGTAGGATGACGACCGGCCCGGGTTCGTCACCCGGACCGGTCGGAACGGATCACGCGCCGGCGGTCTCGGCCGAGAGCACTTCCTCGACCGGAGCCTCGGAAGCGCCGATGTCGATGCCCATGTCGCCCTGCGAGCGCGACAGGCCGTCGATGGCGGCACGCGCGACGAGGTCGGTGTAGAGCGCGATGGCTCGGCCGGCGTCGTCGTTGCCCGGGATCGGATAGGTGATGCCGTCCGGATCGCAGT
>CALMFH010000203.1 GCA_937864925.1 uncultured Alphaproteobacteria bacterium
AGCCGGTCAGATGCAGCAGCGCGTAGATCAGCATCGAGCCGTGGCCGTTCGACAGCACGAAGCGGTCGCGGTTCGGCCACTGCGGGTTCGCCGGATCGTGGCGCATGTGGCCGCGCCAGACGGCTGCGGCGATCTCGGCCATACCCATCGGCGCGCCCGGGTGACCGGACTTGGCCTGCTCGACCGCGTCCATGGCGAGCGCGCGCACCGCGGCGGTGACGGGCCAGGCGAGCGAGCCGGGGGCGGCGGAATCGACGGGGGTCGCGACGTTCATGGACGTGTCCTCTGGCGTATTTCGTTCTTGTCTCGTGGGAGGCGCGGACGCCTCGGGTATCTCGTGTACTTCACCGGCCGGAGGCCCGGGTCCTTCTCCCCTCGCGGGAGAAGGTGGCCGAAGGCCGGATCAGGGGGCGCCGCGGAGCGGCTCGGCGCGTCACCACGAGCGTCGAGGCGAAAGGAGAGGCCCTGACCCCTCATCCGCCCCTGCGGGGCACCTTCTCCCGCAAGGGGAGAAGGGGAAATCGCGGCGACTTTCCGCCACGACGCTCTCACCACTCTCGCGGTCGGCGATGTCCTCTTCCCTCACATCGCCCGCTTGCGGCGGTCGACCAACTGCATGATCAGCGGCGTGAGGATCAGCTGCATGGCGATGTCGAGCTTGCCGCCCGGAATGACGATCGAATTCGCCCGGCTCATGAAGCTGTCGTGGATCATCGACAGCAGATAGGGGAAGTCGATGCCGCGCGGGTTCTTGAAGCGGATCACCACGATGCTCTCGTCCGGGGTCGGGATCGACCGGGCGATGAACGGGTTCGAGGTGTCGACCGTCGGCACGCGCTGGAAGTTGACGTCGGTCTCGGTGAACTGCGGGACGATGATCTTCGCGTAGTCCGGCATACGGCGCAGGATCGTGTCGGTCACCGCCTCGGTGGTGTAACCGCGGGTCGCCTTGTCACGGTGCAGCTTCTGGATCCACTCGAGATTGATCACCGGCACGACACCGATCTTGAGGTCGGCGTGCTTGGCGATGTTGATCCTTTCGGTGACGACGGCGCCGTGCAGGCCTTCGTAGAAGAGCAGGTCCGAGCCCGGCTCCAGGTCGCGCCAGGTGGTGAAGGTGCCCGGAGGCGAACCGTACTTCTCGGCCTCGTCGGTATCGTGGACGTAGGTGCGGGTCTTGCCGGTGCCGGTCGCGGCGTAGGAGCGGAACGACTCCTCGAGCTCGGCGAGCAGGTTCGCCTCCTCGCCGAAATGCGAGAAGTGATGATCACCGGCCGCCGCTTTCTCGGCCATGACGCGGCGCATGTCGGCACGGTCGTAGCGGTGGAAAGCGTCGCCCTCGATCGAAGCGGTCTTCACCCCTTCGCGGCGGAAGATCTGATCGAAGGTGCGCTTGACCGAGGTGGTGCCCGCTCCCGACGAACCGGTGACGGAAATGATCGGATGCTTGAACGACATGGGATGGTTCCTCCGCCCGCGTCGGTACCGCGGGCTCGATGAGACGGGTTCGGGATCAGGCGGTGAGAAGGCCGCGGCGCGAGAACAGCGGCGACTTCTCGGACCAGCCGAGATCGCTCGACAGATAGCGTTCGACACGCTCGACCTTGATCCTGGAGCCGAAGACCAGCGGGATGCGCTGGTGCAGCTTCTCCGGCACGAGGTCGAGCACCGAGGTCTTGCCGTCACTGGCGCGTCCGCCGGCCTGCTCCATCAGGAAGCCCATCGGCGCCGCCTCGTAGACCAGACGGATCCGACCCGAGGCGTAGCCCTTGCGCGCGTCACCGGGATAGAGGAAGACGCCGCCGCGCACGAAGATGCGGTGCGCTTCGGCGACCATCGAGGCGATCCAGCGCATGTTGTAGTCGACCTGGCGCGGCCCGTCCTGGCCGGCGACGAGGTCGTCGACATAGGTGCGGATGCGCTCGTTCCAGTGCCGGTAGTTCGACATGTTGATGGCGAACTCGCGCGCCTCCGGCGGCACGGCGAGCGCCGCCTGGGTCTGCACGAACTTGCGCCGTTCCGGATCGAGGACATAGAGCTCGGTGCCCTCGCCGACGGAGAGGACGAGCGCGACGTGCGGGCCGTAGACGACATAGCCGGCGGCGAGCTGCTCGGTGCCCGGCCGCATGAAGGCGGCGTCCGACGCCGGGTCGATGCCCTCGATGCGCGGCCGGATCGAGAAGATGGTGCCGACCGACACATTGGTGTCGATGTTGGACGAGCCGTCGAGCGGGTCGACCGCGACGAGGAGCGTGCCCTCCGGATCGAGCGCCACCGGATGATCGGCTTCCTCCGAGGCGAGCGCGGCCACCGGGGCGCCACGCAGAGCCTCGGCGATCATGTTGTCGCAGATGACGTCCAGTTCCTTCTGGGCGTCGCCGCCGGCGTTCTCCTCGCCGCGCGCGGCGCCGAGGCTGCCGGCGAGCGGACCGGCGTTGACCAACTTGGCGATGTCGGCGCAGGTGCGGGCGAGCACGTTCACGGTCGCGGCGATGGCGCCGCGCGTGGCATCCTGACCGGCCCAGGCATCGAGACGGGTAGCGAGATCGAGGGGGCGATTTTCTTCGACCATGACGAGAACCTCGTGGTGTTTCCTCTTGATATCGTATGCTTTTATATTTCTCACTTCCCGGTCTGAGCGCCCAACACACGGCTGGAGCGGATTTCCTCGGCGGTGATCGTCGACAGCGCCTCGGCGTCGACGGTACCGCCGGATTCGAACAGTCGGATCGCCTGACGCAGACGAGCGCGATCGAAGGCGTTGCGGATCGAACGGGCATTGGCGAAGTCGGGTTGAGCCCGGCGCGCGACGATGTAGTCGCCGAGTGCCGCCTTGGCGCCCTCGTCGAAATGGTAGCCCTCCTTCTCGGCGATCACCTCGGCGATGCGATAGAGCTCGGCGTCGGTGTAGTCCGGGAAGTCGATGTGATGGGCGATGCGCGAGCGGAAGCCCGGATTCGCCGAAAAGAAGGTCTGCATCCGGTCGGCATAGCCGGCGAGGATGACGACGAGGTCGTCGCGCTGGTTCTCCATGACCTGCAGCAGGATCTCGATCGCCTCCTGGCCGTAGTCCTTCTCGTTCTCCGGCCGGTAGAGGTA
>CALMFH010000204.1 GCA_937864925.1 uncultured Alphaproteobacteria bacterium
CCGCCACGCCGACCACCCGGGCCTCCGGGACCACCAGGACCTCCCGGGCCTCCTGGGCCCGGCGGCGGACCGGCGAAGCTTCCGGGCGGCGGCTCACGCGGCGGAAACGGCAGATGGCCGGCCCACCAGGCATAGCCCGCCGCCGCTCCGGCGAGCGCGACGACCGCAAAGAAGAGGCGTGTCCTGCTCATGATCGATCCGTTCCGCCGAGCACCATCGGCCGCCGCACCGGCGGCGTTTCACGCTCGGGCGCCACCCAGCCGCCGCCGACCGCCGCGATCAGGCTCACCGCCGCACGGAAGCGGGCGAGCCGCACCGACACCAGCGTGTCCTGTGCCTGGAAGAGGGTGCGCTGCGCATCGAGCACCGTGGTGATCGGGATGGTTCCTTCGCTCAGGCGTTGTTCCATCAGCCGCTGCGTCCGTTGCGCCGCCTCGACCACCGCCCCCTGCAGCGCCTCGCGCCGCCGCGTCTGCTCGATCGCGACGAGCGCGTTCTCGACGTCGGCGAGCGCCTCGTGCACGGTCTTGCGGTAGTTGGCCGCGAGTTCCGCGTGTTGCGCCCGGCTCTGCGCCAGACGCCCCTCGCGCGCCCCGCCGTCGAAGATCGTCTCGGTGACACCCGCCGCGATCGACCCGGCGAAGGCCTCCGGCCTGAGCAGGTTCTTCAGAAAGGCGCTGGAGAGCCCGGCCGACCCGGTCAGCGACACGTCCGGCAGGAACGCCGCCCGCGCCGCCTCGACGTTGGCCGCCGCCGCCGCGAGCCGCAGTTCCGCGCCGCGGATGTCCGGACGCCGGACGAGAAGGCGCGACGGCAGTCCCGGCCCCACCTTCGGCAGCCGCGCCCGGCCGAGACCGCCGCCTCGGATGGTCAGCGCCTCCGGCGCCCGCCCGGTCAGCACGACGAGCGAGTTTCGGGTCTGACGGAGCTGCGTCTCGAGATCGGGCACCGCGGCCCGCTGCCCCGCCACCACGCTCTCCTGCTGGGCGACGTCGAGCGCCGTCACCGTGCCGACGTCGAAGCGCCGCCGGATCGCCGCCAGCGTCCGCTCCGCCACCGCGACGTTCTCGCGCGCCAGCCGCAGCCGATCCTCCGCCGCCGCCGCCTGGAACCAGGAATCGGCGAGCGCGGTCGTGACCGACAGCCGCACCGCCTCGAGATCGACCTTCGTCGCCTCCAGGCTCGCCTCGCTCGCCGCCACCCCGGCCCGCGTCCGGCCCCACAGGTCGATCTGCCAGGAGGCGCTGAGCCCGAGCCGATGGGAATCGCCGACGCGGCTGGTGAAGGGCGGCGAGGACGACGAGGCCGTCCCCGGTGAAACGGTCTTCGAGGTGTTGGCGGACCCCGAGACACCCGGCCACGACCCGGCCGCCGTCACCGTCAGTTGCGCCACGGCCGCTTCGATGCGGGCGCGCGCCGCCGCCAGATCGAGATTGTCGAGATCGGCGAGACCGACGAGCCGCGCCAGTTCCGAGTTGCCGAACCCCTCGATCCAGTCGCGGCCGATCTCGGCACTCGACGCCCGCGGCGCCTCGCGCCACACCGCCGGCAGCTCCGCCGTCGCGTCCGGCCCCACCACCGCCTCGCCACAACCGGCCAGCATCGCGGCCATCGCGACGGCCATCGCGAGGCCCGTCCGCCGGGGCGGGCCTGCGAGAGACGGACGATATGCTCGGTTCGACATGCGCCGATCACCCGGAATGGAGAGGTCGGACGACAACCGCGGCATCCTCCGCCACATCTTTCGCCCGGCGCCGCCGCCGGTCCCTCGCGAGGGCGGTGACGGCGCAGAGAACCGCCGGACGTTAGCGAGCCGGGGACCACCCGACAAATGAAATTCCCTTCATCTCGATCGCCGTCGGGCCACGCCGACCTCGGCGAGGCGGCGTCGTGCCGCGTCCCGCTCGGTCCGATCTGACCCCTCACCAATACGTCAATCAGATCACCTTCGTGCCCAACCTGCGAATTTCCTCTCGCACCTGCGAGAAGAACCGCGCGGCACCAGCGTCGAAACGCTGCCTGCCCGTTCGTTTGCCGGCATGATTTTCTTCTATTGCGGTGCAGTGAGACTTTCGTCCTGCTTCGACGACTGGCCTACGACCAATTGCGACCACCATCTCGACCAAAGTCTGCCGCGCGGCGAGTGGACGAGGACGCCGGTTGTCGCATAATGCCGCCCTGAAAAATCGGGATGCCCACCGGCCGCCCCTCGCGAGAGGGACGGTACGGGGGAATTACCGGTCAGGGATCAGTACCGAGGGAGGAACTCATGTCCGATAGCGTTTATCCGGTTCCGGCGGAGGTCGCGGCCAACGCGCTCATCGACGATGCCAAGTACAAGG
>CALMFH010000205.1 GCA_937864925.1 uncultured Alphaproteobacteria bacterium
TAGAGCGTCTCGATCATCTCGAAGTCGTCGTCGACCGCCTTGAACTTCTTGCGCAGCCGCTTGATGTGGCTGTCGATGGTGCGGTCGTCGACGTAGACCTGATCGTCGTAGGCGGCATCCATCAGGGCGTTGCGGCTCTTGACCACGCCCGGGCGCTGGGCGAGCGCATAGAGGATGAGGAACTCGGTGACGGTGAGCACCACCTGCTCGCCCTTCCAGGTGCAGGTGTGGCGCTCCTGGTCCATGGTGAGAGGGCCGCGTTCGAGCACCTTGGCGGCGTCGGTCGGTTTGGCCGCGCCCTCGCCCTTGGCGCCGGCGCGACGCAACACCGCCTTCACCCGCTCGACCAGAAGGCGCTGGGAGAAGGGTTTGCGGATGAAGTCGTCGGCGCCCATCTTCAGGCCGAAGAGCTCGTCGATCTCGTCGTCCTTGGAGGTGAGGAAGATCACCGGCAGCTCGGACTTCTGGCGCAGGCGGCGCAGGAGTTCCATCCCGTCCATGCGCGGCATCTTGATGTCGAAGATGGCGAGATCGGGCGGATTGGCCTTGAGACCGTCGAGGGCGGAGGCACCGTCGGTGTAGGTCTGGACCCGATAGCCTTCCGATTCGAGCGCGATGGAGACCGAGGTCAGGATGTTGCGGTCGTCGTCGACGAGGGCGATGGTGGGCATGCGGGCAATCACTCCGAAAGAGCCGATCCGCGCGCTTTCCAGCACCGCGAATATGCGCAAATCATGGCGGTGATCATAGCCGAGGCCCCGAGTCGCCGCCAGCGGCGGGGTGATCGCAGGACCGACGAAGCAGCGCGGCACAGGGTTCGCCGCGCCGGCGCTTCGGGTCGGCGAATCCGATCGACGACGACCCCGCCGGATCGCCGCTCACGACGAGGACCGTTCCATGACCGAATCCGATGCCTTCTCGCCCGTCGCCACTTCGCGCCTGTTGGCGCGCCGAGCCCGCACCGCGGCGATGTCGACACTGGCGCGGCGCACCGGGCATCCTTTCGGCTCTCTGGTGACGGTGGCCTGCGAACCGGACGGTTCGCCGATCGTGCTGCTGTCGACGCTCGCCGCCCACAGCCGTAATCTCGCCGAGGATCCACGTGCCTCGCTGCTCTTCGTCGAAGGCACCCTCGGCGATCCGCAGCAGGGCGGGCGAGTGACGCTGGTCGGCACGCTGGAGCGGGTCGACGACGACGCGTCGCAGCGCCGGCGTTATCTCACCCGTAACCCGGACGCCGCCCTCTACGCCGGTTTCGGCGACTTCGCCTTCTTCCGACTGGAGCTCGACGACTGCCATCTCGTCGCCGGCTTCGGTCGGGCGATGCGGATCCGGCGGGAAGATTTCCTGATCGACTGCAGCGAGGCAGCGGCGTTGATCGCAGCGGAGAGCCGGCTGATCGCCGGCTTCACCGAGACGCCGGGCCGGGTGGCGGCCTGGGCGGCGAAGCTCGGTGCGCCGGCAGGTGATTGGACGGTCACCGGTATCGACCCGGAAGGCCTGGATCTCGCCACCACGGCGGAGCTGAACCGCACCTTCCACCGGCTGGTGTTGGAGCGCCCGGTGGCGACGCCGGAGGAGCTCGAACGCGCGCTGAGCGCCTGGGAATAATCGTCCCCACTGCAAGGAATTTCTTCTAAACGATTCAATACGATAAGCAATCCATCCGACTATCGGCACACTTGTTCCCGACAGGGCGCGTGTTGTATTTTGCGCCTGCTCACATCGGCCGGGGCGGCCGATCGGCGGTCTTCCGTGCCGGGAAGATCGGGTGAGCGGGATACTTCGTGACGAGGCGTCCCGGGTCGATTCACCTTTTCGCGGAGGAGTCTTGCCCTCGAGTCAGACCGGTCACCGGGCTCGCAGCCCTGGCCTCGCCGAGACCGGGTCCGCCCGTCTCGCCGTCGTCCGAAGCGCCTCCGGCGCCGTCGTCTTCGTGTGAGATTCCGAAATTCGCTGGACGGCCGACGCCGTCTGCCGCCGTCAGCCGGCGGTGATCTCGTCCAACCCATCGGCCCACGCTTCTCGATCCCTTTCGAGCCGATCGTTGTCGTGACCCGAGCTCGTGCCCCCGTCGGAGAACCCTGATGTCCCATGCTCCCACCATGAACGCCAAGCTGATCGCCTGGGTCGACGAGGTCGCCAAACTGACCAAGCCCGACCGGATTCACTGGTGTGACGGGTCGCAGGAAGAATACGACCGCCTCTGCCAGGAGCTGGTCGACGCCGGCGTGTTCACCCGGCTCAATCCGGAAAAGCGTCCGAACTCGTTCCTGGCCCGCTCGGCGCCGTCGGACGTCGCCCGTGTCGAAGACCGCACCTTCATCTGCTCGGCGCGGCAGGAAGACGCCGGCCCGACCAACAACTGGGCCGATCCGGCCGAGATGCGCGAGACGATGCACGAGCTGTTCGACGGCTGCATGCGCGGTCGCACGATGTACGTCATTCCCTTCTCGATGGGACCGCTCGGCTCGAAGATCGCCCAGATCGGCGTCGAGATCTCCGACTCGGCCTATGTCGCCGTCCACATGCGCATCATGACCCGCATGGGCCAGAAGGTGCTCGACGTGCTCGGCAACGACGATTTCGTGCCCTGCGTCCACTCGGTCGGCGCGCCGCTCGCCGCCGGCGAGGCCGACAGCACCTGGCCGTGCAACGAGACCAAGTACATCGTCCACTATCCCGAGACCCGCGAGATCTGGTCGTTCGGCTCGGGCTACGGCGGCAACGCGCTTCTCGGCAAGAAGTGCTTCGCGTTGCGCATCGCCTCGGTGATGGCGCGCGACGAGGGGTGGCTCGCCGAGCACATGCTGATCCTCGGGGTGAAGACCCCGCAGGGCGAGAAGACCTACGTCGCCGCCGCCTTCCCGTCGGCCTGCGGCAAGACCAA
>CALMFH010000206.1 GCA_937864925.1 uncultured Alphaproteobacteria bacterium
GCTCCGACACGGTGATGATCGGCAAGACGCTGTGGGAGGAGTTCTTCAACAACCGTGACTGGCCGGTCGCTTCGGCGGTGGCGATCACCCTGCTCCTGATCCTGGTGGTACCGATCGTGATCTTCCAGAACGCCCAGGCCAAGGCACAGGAGGCGGAGCGATGACGCGGTTCTCCTGGTTCAACGTCACCTCGCTCGCCCTCGGCTTCGGTTTCCTCTACCTGCCGATCGTCATCCTGGTGATCTATTCGTTCAACGCCGGGCGCAGCGTCGCGGTGTGGGGCGGCTGGTCGCTCAAGTGGTACGTCGAGGTCTTCCACAATCAACAACTTCTCGACGCCGCCTGGGTGACGCTTCGGCTCGGCATGTTGTCGGCGACGATCGCCACGGTGCTCGGCACGCTCGCGGCGATCGCGCTCACCCGTTTCGGGCGGTTCCCGGGGCGGCTGCTGTTCTCCGGGATGGTCTATGCGCCGCTGGTGATGCCCGAGGTGATCACCGGCCTGTCGCTGTTGCTGCTCTTCGTCGCCGTCGACTTCGAGCGCGGCTTCTGGACCATCACACTCGCCCACATCACCTTCACCATGTGCTTCGTCGCGGTGGTGGTGCAGTCGCGGCTGGTCGGTTTCGACCGGAGCCTCGAGGAGGCGGCGATGGACCTCGGCTGCCGCCCGGCGGGGACATTCTTCCGCATCACTCTGCCGATCATCTGGCCGGCGGTGATCTCGGGTTGGATGCTCGCCTTCACGCTGTCGATCGACGACCTCGTCATCTCCTCCTTCACCACCGGCCCCGGTGCGACGACGCTGCCGATGAAGATCTATTCGGACGTCCGCCTCGGGGTGAAGCCGGAGATCAACGCGGTGTGCACGCTGGTGATCGCGGTGATCTCGGTGGCGGTGATCGCCGCGTCGATCCTGTCGAAGCGGCAGGAGGTCGAGCGCGAGCGGGCCGAGCGCGCCGCCTTCGCCGCCGGCGGTTGAAGGGGACGCCCATGCCCGACGTCATCGCTCTGTCGCTCGCCCCGATCGACGTTCTCGATATCCCGATCGCGCCGGAGAAGCGCATCGCCGGAAACCCGTCGACCGGTCTCGCCTCGGCCTACGAGAACGAGGCGGCGGGCTTCTACGCCGGGACCTGGCAGTCGGAGGTCGGTGCCTGGCGGGTCGCCTACGACGAGGACGAGCTCTGCGTCATCCTCGTCGGCCGGGTTCGTCTCACCGAGGACGGCGGCGAGGCCCGCGAATTCGGACCCGGCGAGGCTTTCGTCGTTCCCCGCGGCTTTCGTGGGGTGTGGGAGACGGTCGAGCCGGTGCGCAAGATCTACGCGATCTCCGGTTGATCGACGGTCGGACGCGGCGGCTCGGCCGGATCGCGGCGCGCCCGGTCGGCGTGCTCACGAACGACCCCGATGGACATCGCGGCTCTGCGCCATCGCCGCGCGGACGGATCGCCGGGGTGCGACGGGTCACGGCGCGACGGGCGGTGGCGCATCGGGTCCGGGTGGGGCGTCGCGGGCCGTCGCCTCCAGGCGCCGCAGCGTGCCGCCGATCCGCATCGGCACCGCGACCTCGTCGCTGCCGGTGCGGGCCGGGTCGGGGCGGAAGGCGGGGAAATAGGCGTGGCCGGTCAGGTCGAGCATGCCGGTCGTCAGATCGCCACGGCCGGAGAAGAGGAAGCGGGCGCCGTGACCGAGAATCTCGGCTCGCTCGACGGTGGCGCGGGGTCCGGAGAGACGCATGTCGACGGCGATACCGTCCCACGTGGTGGTGACGGTGGTGCCGTTGGCCTGGGGAACGATCGGGCGAAAACGCGACATGTCGGCGAAGGGCGTCGCGCCGGTGACTCGCGTGGCACGGGCATCGATCCTGAGGTGGCCGTCGATCGCGGAGACACAGGCACCGAGGGTGGCGCAGCGTACGGCGCCGTCGAGCACCGCTGTGGCGCGACCGGCTTCGATGCCGGGGATCTCGAAACGCGTGGCGAGGTCGGCGAGCGGCAGGTCGTCGCCGGTGGCGCGAACCTGGGCTTCGAGGCCGCCGGGGCCGAGTGCCCCGCGCAGCGTCGCGGCGATCGGCTTGGCGAAGAGTTCGGCGCTGCCGATCTCGGCCCGCACCCGCCCCTCGGCAGTGTGGAGGGCGAGGGCGACCCGGGTCAGGGCGAAGCCGGCGATCTTCAGATTCGGGGTCGACAGGCGCAGGTCGAGGTCCTGTGGCTGGGCGTCCCGATCGATCGCGAACTCGCGCCAGCCGCGGCCGAGGGGTTGGCGACGCTCGCCGGACAGATCGAGATCGGCGAAGGCGAGGGTGCCGGACAGACGCGGCCGGGCGCCGTCCCAGCGCAGGGTGAGGGTTCCTTCCGCCTTGTTGCCGGCGAGGTCGAGGCGGGCCGAGGGCAGGGTCACGCCGCGGCCGTCGGCGGTGAGACGGCCGTCGAGGCGCCAGCGGCCGGCGAGGAGGTCACGGGTCTGCGGCTGACCGGTCCAGCGGGCGAAGCGTGCCGCATCGACGATCTCGACGTCGCCGGTGCCCTCGAAGCGGGGCGGGAGCAGCAGGCCGCCGATCCCCGAGAAGGTGAGGCGCAGCGGCGCCGCGGTGAGCCGGAGCGATGCCGGACCGGCTTCGCCGTGGAGCAGGCGCACGGGCGACGGACCGTCGACGTCGAGGCCGACCGATTCGCCGCGCCAGCGGAATCCGGCCCGCAACGACAGGTTGGCCGAGGGGCGCGGCCAGGAGAAGCGGGCGTCCATCGCGTCGAGGGTCTCCTCGCCGGTCGGCGACACCGCGATCAAGCGGCCCTTCTCGATCGTCACGGTGATCGGCTTCCAACCGGGGAGGACGGTGGTGAAGGCGGCGACCGTCGGTCGGATCGCGGCATCGTCGAAACGCACCTCGGGGCGCACCAGCCGCATCTCTTCGGGACGCAGCCGACCGAGCATCAGGGCGGCGACGTCGAGCGAGACATCGAGGGCATCCATACGGGCGACGACGCGGGCGTCGTCGGCGCGTTCGAACGAGACCCGCTCGAAGCCGACGCTCGGCCACGGCAGAAGCCGCACGGTGCCGTTGCCGGTGAGGCGGAGTTGCACGCCGGTCAGCGCCGTCAGCCCGTCCTCGACTTCGTGACGCGCCGCATCGACGGTGATCGTCGCCCGGATCGCCATGACGCCGACGGTGGCGAGGACGATCGCGAGAAGGGCGATGGCCGATCGCCGCAGACGCGGCAGGCCGAGCGGTTGGGCGAAGAGGGCCATGGCAGGTGGTTAGCGCCGCCACGGAGCGGACGCAACGGCTTTCGCAGCCGCATCGGGGGCAGAAAGCGGTGTTCGCGAGAACCGGGCTCGGTGACGGTGGCGGCCGGTCGGCCCGGTGGTCGGCGGCCGGGTCGCACCGAATCGGGCCGGCACGGCCGGTCGACCGACATCGTTCTGTATGTGGAATGCAGATCCGAACGATCGCGCCGGAGCGGATCCCGTCGGTGTGGAACGGCGGGAGAGGGGTTGCCTCGTATCCCACCGACGGAGCTTCGCTCCGCCATCCCCCCTCCGGGCGGGAGGTCCTTCTGTCCGAGGCGCGCGCCGGTCGGAGAAGCGCGGAGGATCGAGGGCGCCGTCTCTCCGACGTCATCGTGCCTGTCGTGACGGCGCGACAGCGCGTCCGTCGGCGCGTGCAGTGTCGAACCGGGCGTACGATGTCTCGACCGATTCGAAGCTTCGCACGCGACAACGAGCCCGGTATCAGGCGGCGGCCGGGCGTGGGGTGCCGCCGTCGAGGACGGTGCGGTACCAGGCGCGATCGATGTTGCCGCCGGAGAGGATGACCGCCGCCTTGCGGCCGACCCAGCGATCGCGCTCGGCAGCCAGCGCGGCGAGGGCGGCGGATCCGGCGCCTTCGGCGAGGTTGTGCGTGGCGGTGAACAGGCGGCGGGCGGCGTCGGCGATCCGGTCGTCGTCGACCTCGACGATGCGCGAGACGCCGGCCCTCATCACCGCCAGGGCTTCGGCCGAGGGCGCCCGTACCGCCATGCCGTCGGCGAAGGTCGAGGCGGGGGCGTCGGTGGCGATCGGCCGGCCGGCGGCGAGCGACAGACGGTAGCCCGGCGCCTTGTCGGAGACCACCCCGACGATCTCGACACGGTGGCCGAGCGCGGCCTTGGCGTGGACCAGACCGCAGATGCCCGAGCCCATGCCGATCGGGCAGAAGACCACGTCGAGATCTGGGACGGCCGAGAGGAGTTCGATACCGTAGGTGCCGACGCCGAGGACGAGATCGGGATGGTAGGAGGGTACCATCTCGAAACGGCGCGCCGCAGCGAGATCGGCGGCGACCGCCTTGGCGGCCTCGAGGTCGCGGCCGGCCTCGATCACGTCGGCGCCGAGCGCCCGCATCGCGGCGTTCTTCTCGGCCGAATTGCCGTGTGGCACGACGATGGCGCAGGCGAGGCCGGCGGCGCGGGCGGCGAAAGCGAGCGACTGGCCATGGTTGCCGCGCGTGGCGGAGACGAGACCGGTGACCTCCGGGCGATCGCGCTTGAGCCGGTTCATGTAGACCAGACCGCCACGGAGCTTGAAAGCACCGGTCGGAGTATGGTTCTCGTGCTTGACCCAGGTCTCGACGCCGATGTCGGCGGCGAGCAGTGGCCACGCATACTGCGGCGTCGGCGCCATGTGACGGGCTATGATGTCGGCGGCGGAGCGGAAATCGGCGAGGGTGAACATGACACGGGTCTCGATGAGATCACGAACGGCACGGGTGCCGGCGCCGCGATGGTGGATGGTGGATGGTGGATGGTGGATGGTGTCAGAAACGTAATGCTTTTCATAGAAAAAATTCGATTTCAAATTTCTACTATCGTTCATATATATAGCATGATATTCTATATATCGAGAAAAATATAGGAATTCATTCCAACTTCAAGAGCGGTTTTCGGGCGGCCGTTCGGCGGGTGGGATTTCGACGGGGGAGAGGCCGGCGGCGAATCGTCGGCCGGGGGGATCGGTGCCATGGGACGAAAGCGGTGGTGCGGCGGCCGTTCGGTGATCGTGGCCGTCACGGCGATCGTCGGGGGAGGCGCGGTGGCGCAGGATGTGCCCGTGCCGACGTCGGTGTCGATCGCGGTGCCGGCGGTCGGCGACCTGCCGGCGGTGACGATGGCGGCGGAGGTCTTCGTTCCGGCCGGCACCGGGCGCTTCCCGGTGGTGATCTGGTCGCACGGCCGGGCGGCGGAGCCGTCGGTGCGGCAGGGATTGAAGGCCGCCATCCCGCGTGGTCACGCCAGGTATTGGCTGCGCAAGGGGTTCGCGGTGGTGGCGCCGATCCGGCCGGGCTACGGCGCGGCGGGCGGTGTGGATCGCGAGCGGACGGGTGCGCGTCTGGTGGCGAACGGCGCCTGCGGCGGCGCGCTGCGCGTGGCGGCGGCGAGCGAGGCATCGGCGGCGGCGGTGCGGGCGGCGATCGACTGGGCGCGCCTCCAGCCGTGGGCGGAGCGGGATCGTCTGCTGCTGGCCGGCCAGTCGGTCGGCGGTATGGCGACGGTGGCGGCGGCGGCGCAGGCGCCGCCCGGGGTGGTCGGCTTCGTCAACTTCTCCGGCGGGACCGCCGGGTTCCCCGACAAGCGTCCGGGGGCGAGCTGCGCCGAGGCGGCGCTGACCGAGCTCTTCCGGCGCGCCGGTACGCGGGTCCGGGTTCCGAACCTCTGGCTCTATGCCGAGAACGACCGCTATTGGGGTGCCGAGGCGCCACGCGTCTGGCACGCCGCCTTCGCCGGCGGCGGCAGCCCGACGCGTCTGGTCATGACCGCCCCGCTACCGAACGAGGACGGTCACCGGCTGATGTTGCGCGGTGGTCGGATGTGGTCGGTACACGTCGACGCTTTCGTCGCCGGGCTCGGTCTCGCGGCGCGCCGGCTCAACTCGCCAGTACCCGAGTGACCGGGAAGGTCACGGTGACGAGGGTGCCCTGGCCGACGGTACTGTCGATGCGAAGTACGGCACGGTTGGCTTCCACCAGCGCCTTGGTGAGCGGTAGGCCGAGGCCGGTGCCGCCGCCGCGCGAGCGGGTGGTGTGGAGTTGGCGGAACGGCTCCATCGCCGTCTGCAACTCCTTCTCGGTCATGCCGTAGCCGGTGTCGCGCACCCGCATCACCACCTCGCCGGAATCCTCGAGCGTGGTGGAGACGATCACCTGTCCGCCGGACGGGGTGAACTTGATGGCGTTCGACAACAGGTTCAGCACCACCTGACGCACCGACCGCGGATCGGCGACCACCGGGGGGACGCCGGCGGGCAGCGACGAGCGGATGATGATGCGCTCACGGTTGGCCTGCGGCTGCATCATCGCCACGCATTCCGACATGATGTCGGCGAGGGTCACCGCCTCGAAGCGCAGATCCATCTTGCCCGCCTCGACCTTGGAGAGATCGAGCAGGTCGTTGATCAGGCTCATGATGTGCGAGCCGGAGGAGTGGATGTCGCGCAGGTAGTCCTTGTAGCGCTCGTTGCCGACGGGTCCGAAGCGCTCGTCGATCATCACCTCGGAGAAGCCGATGATGGCGTTCAGGGGCGTGCGGATCTCGTGGCTGATCTTGGCGAGAAAGTCGGACTTGTGGACGCTCGCCTCCTCGGCTCGGCGGCGCGCGGCGGTGAGGTCTTCCTCGGACTTCTTCCAATGGGTGATGTCGCGGAGCACGGCGCAGTATTTGCGCGACGGATCGACCGAGATGCGACCGATGGTCATGAACAGCGGAATGAGGCCGCCGCGTTCGACCACGCCGATGACCTCGCGGCCGTCGTTGAGGACGCTGGCGACGCCGTTGCGGGCGAGCCCGTCGAGATAGTCCATGGCCGAGCGCCGGCTCTCGGGCGCCAGCCGATCGGCGAGCGGCCGGCCGATCATGTCGGCGCGGTCGGTGCCGAACAGCGCTTCCGCCGCGTGGTTGGCGGAGAGGATCGTACCCTCGGCGTCGAGCATCAGCACGCCGTCGGTGGCGGTATCGATGATCGCCTCGAGTTCGCCGACCCGCTCGCGCAGGGCGCCGTCGGCCGAAGCGACGGTCGGGGTCGCGAGCGCGGCGGGCGCGGTCACAGCCGGCGCGGCGGATTCCGGGGTCATGGCGGCGGAAACCGGTGGCACGGTTTCGGTCGGCGCGGCGAATGCGGCGGCCGGCCGGTGGTCGGCCACTGCCGTCGGTTCGGCGGCGTCCTCCTTCTCCGGTGCTTCGACCTCGGAGAGGGTCAGCATCAGTGCCGAACCGCGGCCCCAGGGGACGGTCGCCACCTGGGCGTCGACCGGGATCACTCGGCCGTCGCGGGCCAGCACCGGAACCGGGCGGCTGCCGTCGGGACCGACCTTCCAGCGACGGGCGACGTGTTCGCCGGCGAAGAGCGCATCGAGCCCACCCTCGGCCTCGAGGATGGCGAGATCGGGATAGCCGAGCAGGCGCAGGAAGGCGTCGTTGCCGTAGACGAGGTTGTCGTCCTTGACCACCGCGACGGCACTCGGCAGACGATCGAGCAGGCGGGTGTCCTGCGCGGTCGCGCCGGCGAGCGGGACGTCGCGGTCGGCCGGGGCGGTGGCGGGTTCGCCGGGCTTCGCGGCTTCGGCGGTGGCGGCCGGTGCGGGCGTGCCGGCGCGGGAGCGCTCCTCGCCGTCGATGCGGGCACCGAGGGCTTCGGCGATCTGGCGGAAGGCGACACGCTCGGGCTGCGACAGGCGTACGGCGTCGGCCGGCGGCCGGGTGGCACCGGTGAGGGCGACGATCCGGGCGACGGGTTCGGCGGCGCCGGTCGGCGGCGAGGCGGCGGCGAGCGACGCAGGCGCTTCCGCGCGGGTGCCGTCGGCGGTGGCGGGTCGCTCGGCGTCGCGGTCGGGTTCGACGGCCGATGGCTCGTCCGGCTCGGCGACGTGGTCATGGGGCGTCGGCGTTTCGCTCGGCGCGGTGCGGTGTTCGGCGTGTGCCTCGACGACGCGATGGTCGGCGCCGACGGGCTCGGTCGCGGCGGTCTCGGTGACGAGGGGACGCGCGGCGTCGGCATCGGACGCGGCATCGGCCTCGGGTGCTTCGCGGACCGGCAGAACGATGCGTGGTTCGAGTTCGGCAGCGCGAGCTTCGATCTCGGCGACGGCGGCGCGCAGAGCGGCGGGCGCCTCGGCCAGCCGGGCTTCGCGCGAGATCGGAGCCGGTGCGGTTGCGGAAGGCTCGGGTCCGTGCGCCGGCGGTGCGGCCTCGGCGGCATGGAGCGCTTCGGCGGCGCGGCGGGCGTCCTCGGCCCACAGCGCGAGTGGCGAAACCGGGGCCGTGAGCAGGGCCTCGGGAGGCTCGGGGGGAGCCGCGGGCGCGGGCGCGGGCTCGGCGATCTCGGCGACCGGCGGGGCGGCGAGGGGCGCCGGAGACGCGGTGGCGGGCGGGAGAAGCGGTTCGCCGGCCTCGGTGGCCGGCTCCTCCCCCGTCGGGGCCGGAGCGGCGGCGTCCTCCGCCTCCGAATCGACGGCGCCCTCGCCACAGGCCGGTAGGGTCGCCATCGCCAGGGCGAGTTCATCGTCGTACCAGTCGTCGGGCAGGTCGACCAGTGCGGCGGCACACGGCCGGTCGGCGGTCTCGATCTCGCCGGCGAAGGCGGCCTCGCCACCGTCGATCGTCGGTTCCACCGAATGCGGATGCATCGCCTCGACCAATGCGACCTCGGCGTCGTCGGGATAGGCCGGTGGGGCGTATTCGCCGTCACCGGTCGAGCCGGCAGTGGACATCGCCGCCGCGGAGGCGACGATCGCCGCCGGCGCGAGGAGCGACGCAGCGGAGCTCACCGCGGCGGAGGTGGATTCGATGGCAGCGAGCGGTCGCTCGACCACCGCCGCGGTGGTGGTTTCCGCGGCGGCCTGCGCCGCAGTGTTGGTCTCCGCGGCGGCCTTCACCGCCGGCAGCGGTGTCGGGTCCGGTCCGCGCAGGCGCAGGCCGGTGCCGGTGGGGTCGGGAATCGGCTCGTCGCCGCGCACGGTGCCGAAGCCGCGATAGCCGGTGAAGACGCGACCGCGATCGAAGGCGGGCAGGGCGGCGAGATCGACCGGCAGGCGCAGGGCCTCGCCTTCGACGGGCCATGCCACGGTGCGGCCCGACCAGGTGTCGCGGCGCTCCAACGCGGCGGCGACACGGCCATCGCCATCGAGTCCGAAGTCGTCGGCGACCTCACGCCAGCTGCGTCCGACGATGGCGGCGGCGCGCGGGCCGACGGCGGCGGCGAATTCATCGGAGACGAGGGTGAAACGCCGCTCGGCATCCATCTGCCAGACGAATTTGACGGCGCGGCCGACGAGCTGGCGGCCGGTGACGACGGTCGGTTCGACCTGGGTGGTCGCGGCCTCGACGGCGACGGCGCGCTCGGGCCGATCATTGGCACCCTCGGAGGGTTCGGCATCCACGAGGTGTGTGGCGGCCGGCGGCGCGACGTCCGTGCCGGCCGGCGAGACGACGGGGCGTGGTTCGTCGTCGGCGCGCGGGCGGCTGTGGATGGCGCCGATCGTCGCGTCGATCGCTGCGACGGCCGGACCGATGATCGCCGCCTCCGGCAGGTTCGCCGTGTCGAGCTCCGGGGTCGCGAGTTCGGCGACCGGCGCCGCGATCGTCCGTTCCGCGGTCGCAAGGGACGCGACGGGCGCCGCGGGTTCGGCGACAGGGGGTGCAGCGGCGGTTTCGACAGAGGCCGGGGATTCCGCTTCGCCGACCACCGCCGCGATGGCGGCGGCGAGGTCTTCGGTCACCTCTTCCGGAGGATGCACGGCGGCAGACGGGATGATCGCCGCGGGGATCACCGGCCCGTCGCGGTCGGCCGGTCCCTCCACCTCGTCGGTCGGGAGGGTCTCGGCGGGAGCGACGAGCGGCAACGACGGGACGGTCGGGTGGGCGCTCGGACCGGCCTCGACGAGCGGTGCGGCGGGTTCGGCGGGTGCGGCCGGGCTCGGCGCCGGTGCGGAGGCCGCCGCGGCAGGGCCGACCCGCATCAGGCGGCGGGGATGATCTGCGGTTCCGAGACGGACGAGCGCGAGGTCGTGGGTACGTCCGCCGGCCTCGACGCGGTGTTCGAAGACGGGGTCGCCGTCTTCGGCATCGAGTGCGGCTTCGATCTCGTCCTGAACGCCGTCGAGTGCGGCATGGTCGCCGAGCGCCACGACCACGTCGCCGTCGCCGTCGAAGAGGGCGACGAGGCCGCCCTCGGCGGCGATGGCGGTGAGGCTCGCGGCCGGGTCGGCGTCGGCGGCGACGGTGCGGGCGTTGTCGACGGTGACGAGGATCACGTCGCGGTCGAGACGGGCGAGGCCGAGCGAGAGCAGCGAGGAGCGCAGGCCGTCGAAGAAGCGCACCAGCTCGCGCGACGTCGCGCCGATGCGGGTGCCGGCGGCGAAGCGGGCGAGACGATCGGCGAGACGCGGCTCGAGCGAGACGCGGGCGTCGAGGGCGCGGGCCGGCGCGATGCCGAGGAAGCGGGCGCCGGCGGCATTGGCGAAATGAAGCAACCGGCCGTCGGCGGTGACGACGAAGATCGGGCGCGCGTCGCCGATGGCGTCGCCGACACCGTCGTGCGCCAGGATCGGCCAGACCGAGTGCAGCTTCTCGTTCATCGCTTCCGCGAACCTTCTCCACCGTGTCCCGGTGGTCCACCGCGCAGAAGACGCGAAGATCCACACCGAACGACGACCGCCGGACCATCGTCCCCGATCTCCACGTGCCACTGGAGAACCGGGCGTCCCGATCCGAGGCGGGCCGTCAACACTTCGTTAATATAATCCAAGACGATGGGTGGTCCACCGACGATGGGGTCGCGGGCCGAGGTATCGCTGCCGACGGTTAATCGGCCGACGATCCGCTGTCGAACCGAGCGCCGGCAGGGGCGAGACGGGGGCAGAAACTCTTCGCGACTGCAAAATATATGTTGCACTGCACAATGAATCTTGCTATGTAGAGTGCACCGGCGGGGTTCGAAGACGAAACCGCCGGCGGGTGAACGGAGCTCACCCGCCCACGACACCAGGAGACCGGCTTCCCCCGCCGGCCCAAGGAGACGACGATGGCTGCCGACAAGACCTTCGAGATTCCCGATCAGATCCGCACCTTCGCCGAGAAGAGCGTCGAGCAGGCCAAGAAGGCGGTCGACGATTTCCTCACCGCCACCCATCAGGCCGTGGCCAAGGTCGAGGCGTCCTCGACCACCGTCCAGTCCGGCGCGCTCGACCTCAACAAGAAGGTCCTGTCGCTGGCGGAAGAGAACATCGCCTCGGTGTTCGAACACGCTCAGAAGCTGGTCCAGGCCAAGGATCCCCAGGAGATCCTCAAGCTGCAGAGTGACTATCTGAAGGCCCAGGCCGCCTCTTTCGGCGAGCAGGTCCGTCAGATCGGCGATGCCGCGGCCAAGACCGTCTCCTCGATCACCGAGAAGGTCACCAAGGGCTGACGCGGACCGGGCTTCGGCGATGCCCGACGCCTGCCGACCGCGGGTCTTCGCATCCGTGGTGACAGCCATGATCGAACGGTCCTCGCCGGCCGGACGGGCTCGCCCCGCGGCCGTCGGTCGAGATCTTCGATCGTCCCGAACGACACGACGGGCGGCGCGTCCACCGACGCGGCCGCCCGTCGTGCACGACGCACTCCGTGACGGCCCGTAGAAGCCCGATCGTCAATTGTGCGATGCAATATTCTATTGCAATGCAGCAAAATCTCGGTTAACGTGACCATCGTGCGGAAGAGGCTCACCGCCGCCGCTTCCGTCCCCGTCCATGTATGTGGAAGACGACGTTCGATCGTGCCCCCGGACCGCCCAGTGGTTCGATCGAGACCGATGGCTCCCATCCGTCTCGTGAATCGGAACCACCGATTTGTCGCCCCGAGAGGCGAATCCGCGAGACGGCCGAGCGAACCGACTTCGATCAGGAGACCCGAGGCATGACCCAGGCCAAGACCCCGACCCCGACCCGTAAGCCCGCCGCCAAGCCCGCCGCCGCCAAGGCCGAACCCGCCGCCGCGCCGAAGGCCGAGTCCGTCGTGGCCACCGGGTTCGAGTTCCCGAAGTTCGAGATCCCCGGCCTCGAGCTGCCCAAGTTCGAGATGCCGAAATTCGACGTGCCGGGCGTCGACTTCTCGGCGCTGACCCAGGCCGAGATCCCGTCGGTGTTCCGCGAGTTCGCCGAGAAGGCGGTGACCCAGGCCAAGGAGAGCTTCGCCAAGCTCAAGGATGCGGCCGAAGAGGCCACCGACGCCATCGAGGACACCTATGAGACGGCGCGTGCCGGTCTGGTCGAGCTCAACGGCAAGTCGCTCGACGCCGCCAAGGCCAATGCCGACGCCGCCTATGGCTTCGCCAAGAGCCTGCTCGCGGTGAAGACCTTCGCCGAGGCGATCGAACTGCAGTCGACCTTCGTGCGCCAGCAGTTCGAGGCGATCAGCGCCCAGGCCAAGGAGCTCCAGGAGATGGCCGGCAAGGTCGCCTCCGACACCGCCAAGCCGGCCAAGGACGTCCTCGCCAAGACGATGGAACAGTTGGCGCCCGGCAAGTGACCGGCGTCGGTGGGGTCCCGGTTCCGGGGCCCCGCCGAGTTCGCCGCAGCTTCGCGGCCATTGCGGGCGATGTCTCCACTCCGCTCTTGCCAAGGCGGACGTCATCCCCTATCAGGACGCCGTCGAGACCCGTGCAGCTGTAGCTCAGTTGGTTAGAGCGTCGGATTGTGGCTCCGAAGGTCGGTGGTTCGAGTCCACCCAGCTGTACCACTCGCCTCGACCCCATCCGAAAGCCGCCCTCGGGCGGCTTTCGGCGTTTCGGGACAGGAGCCGCCCTCGGGCGGCTTTCGGCGTTTCGGGACAGGAGCCGCCCTCGGGCGGCT
>CALMFH010000207.1 GCA_937864925.1 uncultured Alphaproteobacteria bacterium
CCCCCCCCCCCCCCCCCCCCCCCCCCCCCCCCGCGGTCGTCGAGGACGACGTGAACGACCCGTGCTCGACTTCTTCTGCTGCGGGAGCATGTCGGCGAGCGGGCGCCTCACCCCGCCATCGTCACGAACCCGTCCAGCACCCGCTTCCGTCCAGCCCGATCGAAGTCGATCGTCAGCTTCTCGCCGTCGACCTCCGCCACGGTACCGGTGCCGAACTTCTGGTGGAAGACGCGGTCGCCGACGGCGTAGTTCGATTCCGCCGTGGCGTAGCTCTTGGCGATCAGCGCCCCCTCGATCACCTTGACTTTCTTGTCGTGGATCGGGTTGCCCCAGCGGTCGCGCATCGGCCCGCGCCCGCCCCGTCCGCCCGACCAGTCGCCGCGCTCGAAACCGCCGCGGCCACTGTCCGAGAACCCACCCGGCCCGTTGCGCCCCTGCGCCTCGCCGAAGCGGCCTCGCCCCGCCCCGCCCCAGCCCTGATCGGTCGCGCCGCGGGTCTCGGCCGACTGATCGAAGTCGTGGGCGTCCGAGCCGTAGGACCCGGCGACACGGCCGGCTTTCTGCGCCTGAGCGCGCTGCCAGCCGGGAGTGGAATAGGTCGAGCCGAAGGGTTCGGCGGTGTCGAAGCGCGAGCGGCCGTAGCCGCCGTAGCTCGACGAGCCCTCGCGGATCTCGACATGCGGCTCGGGCAATTCGTCGAGGAAGCGCGACGGGATCGACGACTGCCACGATCCGTGGATCCGGCGATTGGTGGCGAACCAGATCAGCGCCCGCTTCTTGGCGCGGGTGATGCCGACATAGGCCAGCCGCCGCTCCTCCTCCAGCCCGGCGCGACCGCCCTCGTCGAGCGCGCGCTGGTGCGGGAAGAGCCCCTCCTCCCAGCCGGGCAGGAACACCGTTTCGAATTCGAGGCCCTTGGCCGAGTGCAGAGTCATCAGGTTGATCGCGTCGAGCGAGGCGTCGTTCTCGGTGTCCATGACGAGCGACACGTGCTCGAGGAAGGCCGGGAGGCTCTCGTAGTCCTCCATCGCCTTGAGGAGTTCCTTGAGGTTCTCGAGCCTGCCCGGCGCCTCCGCCGACTTGTCGTTCTGCCACATCTCGGTATAGCCGCTCTCGTCGAGGATGAGGCCGGCGAGTTCGGTGTGGGGTAGATGGTCGAGGCTGCCGCGCCAGCGCTCGAAGTTCTGCGTCAAGGTCTTCAGCGTGCCGCGGGCCTTGGGCTTCAGCTCCTCGGTCTCGACGATGCGGCGCGACGCCTCGGTCAGCGGCACGCTCTGCAGACGGGCGAGCGCGTGGACCTGCTGGAGAGTGGCATCGCCGAGGCCGCGTTTCGGCGTGTTGACGATGCGCTCGAAGGCGAGATCGTCGGCCGGCTGGCACACCACGCGGAAATAGGCGAGGGCGTCGCGGATTTCCATGCGCTCGTAGAAGCGCGGGCCGCCGATCACCCGATAGGGCAGACCGAGGGTGACGAAGCGGTCTTCGAATTCGCGCATCTGGAACGAGGCGCGCACCAGGATGGCGATCTCGTTGAGCGCGTGGCCGCCGCGCTGCAGACGCTCGATCTCGTCGCCGATCGAGCGCGCTTCTTCCTCGCTGTCCCAGGCATTGGCGACCGTGACCTTGTCGGCATCGTCGTGGTTCTCCTCCGTGAACAGCGTCTTGCCGAGGCGGCCCTCGTTGTGGGCGATGAGATGGGAGGCCGCGCCGAGGATGTGGGTGGTGGAGCGATAGTTGCGCTCCAGCCGGATCACCAGGGCGCCCGGGAAGTCGTGCTCGAAGCGCAGGATGTTGTCGACCTCGGCGCCGCGCCAGCCGTAGATCGACTGGTCGTCGTCGCCGACGCAGCAGACGTTCTTCGTCCCGACGGCGAGCAGGCGCAGCCAGATGTACTGGGCGACGTTGGTGTCCTGATACTCGTCGACCAGGATGTAGCGAAAACGCCGCTGCCAGTCGGCGAGCACGTCCGGATGCGTCTTCCAGATGCGGATGACATGGAGCAGCAGATCGCCGAAGTCGCAGGCATTCAGCGTCAGAAGACGGTTCTGATAGGCGCGGTAGAGCTCGCCGCCCTTGCCGTTGCCGAAGGCCTTGGCTTCCAGCGGCGGGATCTCGTTCGGCGTCAGCCCCTTGTTCTTCCAGCCGTCGATGAAGGCGGCGAACTGGCGTGCCGGCCAGCGCTTCTCGTCGATGCCCTCCGCCTGGATGATCTGTTTGATCAGGCGGAGTTGGTCGTCCATGTCGAGGATGGTGAAATCGGACCTCAAACCCACCAGTTCGGCATGACGGCGCAGGATCCGCGTGCCGATGGCGTGGAAGGTGCCGAGCCACGGCATACCTTCGACCCGCTCGCCGACGAGGCGGCCGATGCGCTCCTTCATCTCGCGCGCCGCCTTGTTGGTGAAGGTGACGGCGAGGATCTCGCCCGGCCGCGCCCGGCCGGTCGAAAGGATGTGGGCGATCCGGGTGGTCAGCACCCGCGTCTTGCCGGTGCCGGCGCCGGCGAGCACCAACACGGGCCCCTCGGTCGCCTCGATCGCCCGGCGCTGTTCGTCGTTGAGGCCGCGGAAGAACTCCGGCCGATGCGTCGGCGCATTGGCCGCCGCCGCGCGGGCGGCGATGCCGCCCGGTCTGGGCGACGGCGCGTCCATGGACGCGCGGGCGGCGATGCCGCCCGGTCTCGGAGACGGCGCGTCCACCGACGCGCGGCCGGCGATGCCGCCGGGGCCGGGATCGGGATGCGGCAGCGCGTCATCACGAACCGCGCCCGGACGCGTGCCGGGCAGCGGGATCGGGCAATCGTCGTCGTCCCAGTCGAAACCGTTGGTCATGCGTGAAGGTGGGGTCCGCCTCGCCCGCGGGCGATGATTCTCCGTTCGTTCACGTGAACTATAGCAGGGATGCGAAGCGCGGTGGGGCACGACATGCGTTGCGGCTCTTCGCCCGGGCACGAGGAGGATGCGACCCCAACACAATTGCCGTAGCGTAATTTCGGTATCGGATCGACGTTCGACGTGCCCATTTCATGTGCATCCGATGATATTTCTGTTTGATCCGACGGACTTGTCGATTTCGAATGATCGTCCGACAGCAACATTGGACACGAATACGTTGGACTATACGCCGTGTTAACCAAGAGTGGCGCCTACTCGGATCGGTTCGCCCGGGAGGTGTCGATGAAGTTGCGATTCTCGAACGCGGGTCTGAGGACCCAGATCGGCTCGATCGTGGTGCTCGCGATCGTCAGTCTGGCGACGATCGGCGGCATCTACCAGCTCGGCAAGACCGAACGCGATCGGCGCATCGCCGAAGCGACGGTCGCGGATGCGGTCGCCGACGCGGCGGTCGAGACCGAGATCGGTCTCCTGCAGATGCGACGCACCGAAAAGAATTTCATGATGCGCGCCGATCCCGCCTATGCCGACGAGCACAAGGAGATCCGCAAGCGGGTCGCGGCGTCGCTCGAGGCCTTGCGGCGAGCTGCGGGTGAGAATTCGCGGCACGCCGACGAGATCCGACGGATCACGGCCGGTGTCGCCGACTATGCGGCCACCTTCGACAAATTGGTCGACCAACGCTCCCGCCTCGGCCTGACGCCGGAGCAGGGCCTGGAGGGCGAACTGCGCAAGGCCGTCCATGCACTCGAGACCGAGATTCGTGCCTTCGCCAACCCGGCGCTCGAGTTGATCCTGTTGCAGATGCGGCGGCACGAGAAGGACTACATGCTGCGCCGCGACGACAAATACGTGGCCGATCTCGAGAAGCGGGTGCGGGAGTTCCTCGCCGAACTCGCCGTCACGCCGATCTCGCAGGCGTCGGCGAAGTCGATGGGCAAAGTCGTGGAAGACTATCGGGCGAACTTCCTGCGCTGGGTCGAGGCGTCCCGCGGATCCGCCCAGGCGGAGAAGGCGATGATGGCCGTCCATCGCGGGCTGGAGCCGATCCTCGACGGGCTCGAGAAGGCGGTGGGCGACGAGGCGCGGGTGGCACACATCACCGCCGGGGAGGCCTCGGCGACGGCGGAGACGCGCGTGCTCTGGGCCTTCGGGCTGGTTACCCTGTTGCTCGCGGTCGTCGCCGGCCTGATCGCACGCACCGTGTCGCGGCAGATGTGCGGGATGACCTGGGTGATGACGCAGCTCGCGGGGGGAAATCTCGAGGTCGAGATCCCGGGCCGCGACAAGACCAACGAACTGGGCCGGATGGCCGGTGCGGTCGAGGTCTTCCGCGACAACGCCCGGGAGCGTCGGCGCCTCGAGGTCCTCCAGGAGAGCGACAAGGCGCGGGCCGAGGCGGACCGGCGTCGGGCCATGCACGAGCTCGCCGACGATTTCGAACGGCGGATCGGCGGGGTCGTCGCCATGGTGTCCTCGGCCGCGACCGAACTCGAAGCGGCGGCGCAGACCCTCGCCGCCTCCGCCGAGGAGGCCTCGGCCCAGTCGATCGCGGTGGCCGGCGCCTCCGAGGAGGCGACCGCCAACGTCCAGAGCGTCGCGGCGGCGACCGAGGAATTGTCGACCACGGTACGCGAGGTCGGTGGCCAGGTGGAGCGATCGGCCGAGATCGCCGCCAAGGCGTCGGCCGAGGCGGACGCCACCCGGACGCAGGTCCGCGGCCTGTCGGAGGCGGCCGACCGCATCGGTTCGATCGTCCAACTGATCCAGGAAATCGCCTCCAAGACCAATCTCCTCGCCCTCAACGCCACCATCGAGGCGGCGCGCGCCGGCGAGGCGGGGCGCGGCTTCGCCATCGTGGCGCAGGAGGTCAAGGGCCTCGCCGGCCAGACCGCCCACGCCACCGCCGAGATCGGTACCCAGGTACAGGCGATCCAGTCCTCGACCCAGTTCGCCGCCGACGCGATCACCGCCATCGGCCGCACCATCGGCGAGATGAACGGCATCGCCGGCGCGATCGCCGCGGCGGTCGAGGAACAGAGCGTCACCACCCAGGAGATCGCCGGCAACCTCGGCCAGGCGGCCCGCGGCGCCGCCGACGTCTCCGCCAACATCGTCGGCGTCAGCACCGCGGCGGAGAGTTCCAGCGCCGCCTCGACCCAGGTCCTCGCCTCCGCCGGCGAACTCGCCCATCAGGCCGAAGCGCTGCGCGGCGCCGTGGCGGCCTTCCTGCGCG
This sequence comes from uncultured Alphaproteobacteria bacterium, assembly GCA_937864925.1. Classification (GTDB taxonomy): domain Bacteria; phylum Pseudomonadota; class Alphaproteobacteria; order Rhizobiales; family Ancalomicrobiaceae; genus CALBKH01. The sequence continues at coordinate 5,131 of CALMFH010000207.1, forward strand.
ACGTCCGCGCGGCGTGAGGCTCGGCTCATGACGGTCGGACGAGTCCGACCGTCATGAGCGTCACCGCCCGACCGGCCGACGCCCTTCCGCGCCCGCCGTCGCTCGGGACGTTTCGAAGAGGTCGAAGTCTCCCGAACTCGGGATGAGCGGAAGACGGGGCCGGATCACCCCTCCGGCTCCCGCCCCCCGGATCGCCGGCCCGAACCCCGCCTTCCCGCCGACGCCGCTCGGCGGCAGGGCGGTTGCGGCCGACGGCCGAGTCGCGCCAAGATGGCGGCCATGACCCGCCACGACGCGAAACGCCGACCGAGATGACCGTCCATAATCAGGCCTTCTTCCTCGACCTCGCCCGGCGAAAGTCGGGCGAGACACATGACCACGTGCGGGAGCGATGGAACGCGTGGCGCCGCGACAAGGCGAACGAGAGAGTGTGGGTCACCTTCGCGGGGGTGGATTTCACAGCCGAGGAAAATCTGAGGATTTCGTTCGCTGGGTTCGAATTCGGCCTTCGGGCGACCTTCGCGGGCGCGACGTTCGGAGATCACGCGAACTTCTCGCGAGCGACCTTCGGAGATAGGGCCGCGTTCTCCGGCACGACGTTCGGCTATTCGGCAACCTTCGTGGGCGCGGCCTTTGGTGGTGAGACGGCGTTCTCGAAAGCGACGTTCGGCCGACAGGCGGACTTTTCGGGTGCGACCTTTGACGGTAGAGCGACTTTCTCGGGCGCGGCGTTCAGCGATTTCGTGACCTTTTCGGGCGTGACCTTTTGCGCAGGGGCGGCGTTCTCGAGCGTGAAATTCGGAGATAACGCGAACTTCTCGGGCGCGAACTTCGGCCGTAGAGCATTTTTCAAAAACGCGGCGTTCGGCTATTGCGCGAACTTCTCGTGGGTGGACTTTGGAGGTGAGACGGCGTTCCATGGAACGACGTTCGGCCAATTGGTGGACTTCTCGGCCGCGGCGTTCGGCGAAGACGCACACTTCTCGGACGCGAAGTTCGGCTCTCGGGCAAACCTCTCGGGTGCAATCTTCAGAGGGAATGCGGACTTTTCCGGCGCGACATTCGACCATTGGACGAACTTCTCGGGCGCGAAGTTCGACGAGGGCGCTCGCTTTTTCGGCTCGACGTTCGGCCGTGACGCGGACTTCTCTGGGCGAACGGTCGAGGCCCTCATCGTCGCGATGGGACGCGCGCAGAGTGGTCTCGGCGACGCGCAACGGGCACGGCGGGAAAAGGAATACCGGGAACGACTGGGAAATCGTGACGACGGTCCGGCGAAATTCTCCCGCCTGGACTTCGCATCGGCCCACTTCCTCGGAGACGTCTCCTTCGCTCACCGCTCCTTCGAACACCCGGCCGATTTCACCGGCGTTCGCTTCGATGGGGCACCCGACTTCGACGGGGCGACCAATCTCCAGCGCATCGACTTCACCGGGGCGCGAGCCGAGTTCGCACCGGCCGGGCGGCCGTGGTGGAAACCCGACTGGACGAAGGACAGTAAGGTCGCCGTCCGCCTCCGCGCCCTGCGCTCCCAGATCGAGGCGACCAAGAACCACGACTTCGAGCGCGATCTCTATATCGAGGAGCGCAAGGCGGAGCGGGGAATCTACGCGAAACAATATCGCGAACAGAGACGTTGGAGGGCGCTCCTCTCCCACTACTGCTGGATCGCCGTCATGGCTCTCTACTGGGCGCTCGCCGACTACGGCCGCTCCTGGGTGCGTCCGGCGGCGTGGCTCGTGATCAGTACGATTTTCTTCGGCCTGATCTACGGGCAGATCTTCTCAGAGACGCGGCGATCCGCAGGGGCGATGGCGCGGGCGGCGATCGAAGCGTCGTGGGACGGGAAAGATGCTCTCGTGGTGGTGAAAGCGCGCCGCGCGGCCGAAGTTCGGACGCTCGCGGACTTCGACACGACGATCCGCCAAATCGCCGTCGCCCATGCCCTGCCGTTCATCGGGCCCCTCACCGTCGATGCCGACGCGAAGAAGTTCCTCTTCTGCGGGGTCTGGCCCGCAGGAACCGTGCCGGAGGTTCGATCTTCCGCCGTCTCGATACCACCGTGTCGCCCGATCCCGCCGTCCGGGTATCAATGGACGGCTCTGTTCCAGAACCTCCTCTCCATCCTCCTCGTCTTCTTCATCGGTCTGGCGCTTCGGAACTATTTCCGGCTGAAGTGATCACCTGCCCGAACACCACCTTCTCGCCGGTGCCGCTCGTCGGCGGGGCGGCGGGGGGCTTCTCGGGGACGGGGAGCGGGTAGACGCTCCGCGGCGGCAGGCGGTGGACGACGACCGCCACCAGCACCAGCACCAGCGATCCGGCGATCACCGGCGTGATCAGGAACGTCCAGTCGGGATGGGTCAGCATCACCACCAGCGCCGTGGCGCCGGCCGGTGGGTGCGTCAGGCGGATCAGGCCGAGCAGCGCGATCACCGCACCGACGGTGACGGCGAGCACGATCGGTCCGCGCGGGGCGAGGTGATCGACGGCGAGCGACACGAAGGCGGCCACCGCATGACCGCCGAGCACGTTCGCCGGTTGCGACAACGGGCTCTCCGGCAGGCCGAAGACCAGCACCGCCGAAGCGCCGAGCGGCGCCACGACGAAGGGCACGCCGGCGGCATCGCCGAGAAACCAGATCACCACGAAGGCGATCGTCGCGCCGATGCCGGCCTTGAGCCAGCGCGCGGCGGCGGCCGGTGGCTGATGGCGATGCAGGAAGCGGCGCGGCACGCGGGTCTCGGCTGATCTGGAGATCGAAACCCGACGCGCGCACCCCGCGAGCGCCGGTGTTCATCGATTTCGATCGATTAGCATGTGCCGATATGTTCGGCAAACCGCCCGACGACGCTCACGCCTCCGCGACGGTCGCCGCGCTCATCGCCCGCAACATCGCCTTGAGCCCCGGCTCGTCGACGGCGATCGCGGCATCGTCGAGGCTCATCCAACGCACCTGGCGTTCGGCCATCTCCTTCCAGGTGGCGAGGAACTTGCGTGCCTTGAGCCGATAGACGGTGACCCGGACGAGATCGAAGCGGTCGGCGCGACGCTTCCAGTAGTCGAAGGTGCCGACGGGCTTCTTCACCGGCTTGCCGATCACCCCGGCCTCCTGCTCGGCCTCGATCGCCGCGGCGCGGTGATCGGGCACCCCCTTCATCGGCCAGCCCTTCGGCACCGTCCAGCGCCCGGTCTCGCGCGTCGTCACCAGACAGACCTCCACCCGCCCGTCGACCTTGCGCATCGGCAGGGCGGCGATCTGCGGCAGCCGATCCGGCGAGGGTTTCGAGGGGGCGGGCTTGGGCATCGCGAGGTGTCGGGCGGGTGTGAATGATCGACCATGCGCCGTCGGCGCGAGTCGGTCCATGATCTCTTGCGAACCGGTTCGAAAAGCGGCACCGGAGCGGCCGGGAGAGGGCCCCGCCCTCCCCCACTCAGGCGAAGAGCCCGGCGAGCCACCAGGTCACGGCGGCGATCGCCGCCGAGGCGGGGATGGTCACCACCCAGGCGACGACGATGCCCGAGGCGATGTTCCAGCGCACCGCGCTCGTCCGCCGCGCCGAGCCGACGCCGATGATCGAGCCGGTGATGGTGTGGGTGGTGGACACCGGAATGCCGAGGCCGGTCGCCGCGAACAGGGTGATGGCACCGCCGGTCTCGGCGCAGAAGCCCTGCATCGGGGTCAGCCGGGTGATCTTCGAGCCCATGGTGTGGACGATGCGCCAGCCGCCGAAGAGCGTGCCGAGACCCATCGCCGCCTGACAGGAGATGACCACCCAGAACGGCACGTGGAAGGTCTCGCCGAGCTGGCCCTGCGAATAGAGCAGCACCGCGATGATGCCCATGGTCTTCTGCGCGTCGTTGCCGCCGTGGCCGAGCGAATAGAGCGAGGCCGAGACGAACTGCAGCGAGCGGAAGCCCTTGTCGACGACGAAGGGGGTGAAGGGGCGACAGACCCAACTGACGACCAGCATCAGCACCAGCGCCAGCAGGAAGCCGACCAGCGGCGACAGCACGATGGCGAAGGCCGTCTTCATGAAGCCCGACATCACCACCGCCGAGAACCCCGCCTTGGCGACGCCGGCGCCGACGAGACCGCCGACGAGCGCGTGCGACGACGACGACGGGATGCCGGCGAGCCAGGTGATGACGTTCCAGGCGATGGCCCCGGAGAGCGCGCCGAAGACGACCCGCGGATCGATGATCGAAGCCTCGACGATACCCTTGCCGATGGTCTGCGCGACGTGCAGCCCGAAGAACAGGAAGGCGATGAAGTTGAAGAACGCCGCCCAGATCACCGCATATTGCGGGCTGAGCACCCGGGTCGAGACGATGGTGGCGATCGAGTTCGCCGCGTCGTGCAACCCGTTGAGGAAGTCGAAGGCCAGCGCGACGGCGATCAGCCCGACGAGGAGAGGCAGGGCGAGCGTGGCATCCATGGGGCGTTCTCGGTATCCGGCGGGGTACGGGAGCGCGGGACGCGAGCCCCGCACCCGCTGTCAGACGTGCTCGATGACGATGCCGGAGACTTCGTTGGCGACGTCTTCGAACCGGTCGGCGATGCGCTCGAGGTGCTTGTAGATCTCGACACCGACGATGAAGGCCATCGGGTCGTCGTGGCGATGGGCGAGGAACAACGCCTTGACACCTCGATCGTGGAGATCGTCGGCGCGGCCCTCGAGCTCGGTGATCTTGGCGGCGAAGGTGGAGAGCGCCGCGGCGTTGGCGCCGACCTTGCGCAAGAGCGGCAGCGCCGCGGCGGTGAGCCGGGCCGATTCCACCGTGATCGCCGCCATCTCACGCATCGGCTCGTGGAACTCGCTCACCTCGTAGAGAGTGATCGCCTTGGCGGTCTGATGCATCTGGTCGATGGCATCGTCCATCGACTGGATCAGGTCCTTGATGTCGACCCGGTCGAACGGGGTGATGAAGGACCGGCGCACCGCCTGGAACACCTCTTCGGTGATGGCATCGGCATCGTTTTCACGCGCCTTCACCTCCTGGCACCATTTCGGCACGTCGGGACCGCCTTCGAGCAACTTGGCCAACGCCTCGGCGCCGGCGACGAGCACCCGGGAGTGGCGCTCGAACATGTCGAAGAAGGCATCTTCCTTGGGCATGATCGCCCGGAACCAGGACAGCATCGGACCCACCGCGTTCGGTTTGCGACGCCGGCGGTTTATGACGTTTCGACGACGATTGCGAGTCCGGCGTGGCGCTGATCCCCGGCGACGGACGGTCTCACCCCTTGCGCGGGATGCCGATCCGCCGCCCCGCCCGTTCCGGCAGGGGCAGGCGCCGTGTCGGCGCCCACAGCGCTTCGAGTCCGTCGCGGATGTCGGCGGCCCAGGGCACGACGCGACGCTCCGTCATGTCGAGATGCAGGTACATCTGCTCGCTCGTCGCCGAGACCCAGCCCTCCTCCGCATGGACCAGTTCGGCGTAGAGATGCAGCCGCTTGTCGTCGAGATCGAGGATGCGGCTGCGCACCTGCAGGGGATCGGCGAGGAAGACCTCGCGCACATAGCAGACGTGGATCTCGGCGGTCATGTAGGAGCAGCCGCGCGTCGCCAGATACTCCGGACCGAGGCCGGCGGAGACGACGAAGTCGTCGCAGGCACGGTCGAACAGCACGTTGTAGTAGGCCATGTTGAGATGACCGTTGTAGTCGACCCAGGCCGGCTCGATCGCAAATCGGTCGGAGAGGTAGGGATGGGCGTCGGTCATGGAACTCGGTCTCGGCGGCCAGGTGAGGCGCCCATCGAGGAGAGGATGTACCGTTTCGTCAAGCGATTCCTCGATCCGGGCCACACGCGATGCGCGCAGGAGCCGAGATCGAAACGCTTGACCCCCGTGGTCGTGGCGTGATCGATAGCGCCCTTCGGATCGCAGCGAGGCGCTCCTGGGGGCGGGCATGGCCGAAGCGGGATCAGGGGTGAGGACGGTGCTGCGCTGGGCGGGGCTGGCGGCGGTGTCGCTCGCCCTCGCACTCGTCCTCGACTTCGTCCGCCTACCGGCCGCCTTCCTGTTCGGCCCGCTCCTCGCCGGGATGGCGATGCGGCTCTCCGGCGTCGTGCTCACCCTGCCGCGTCCGGCGGTACAGGGGGCGCAGGCGATGATCGGCGGCATGATCGGAGCGGCGCTGACGCCGGCGATCCTCGTCACCTTCCTCGCCGACTGGCCGGTGTTCGTCGCGGTCGTCGCCGCGACCATCGCCTTCGCCGGCCTCACCGGCTGGGCGCTGTCGGCCTACGGGGTGGTCCCGGGGACGACCGGCGTGTGGGGCTCGGCGCCGGGGGCGGCGACCGGCATGGTCATCCAGTCCGAGGGCAACGGCGGCGACATCCGCCTCGTCGCCTTCATGCAGTATCTGCGCGTGCTGTTCGTCGCCTCGGCCGCCTCGCTCGGCGCATGGGCTTGGCTCGGCGGCGAGACGGCACCGGCGCGACCGCTGTTCGAGGCGGTCGATCCGGCGACGATGGCGATGACCCTGGCGGTGATCGGGGTCACCGGGTACTTCGGTCGGCGGCTGAAACTGGCGGCGGGAGCGATGATGCTGCCGCTCTTCGCCACCGCGATCCTGCACGGCTCCGGCCTCGTCGACTTCGTTCTGCCGCGCTGGGCGATGATCTTCGCCTATGCCGGCCTCGGCTGGAACATCGGCTTGCGCTTCACCCGCGAAGCGATCGCCCACGCGGCGCGGGCGCTGCCGTGGATCGTCGCCTCGATCGTGGCGCTGATGGCCTTCTCCGCCGGTCTCGCGGCGGCACTGGTGTGGTGGTTCGGAGTCGATCCGCTCACCGCCTTCCTCGCCACCTCACCCGGCGGCATGGACACGGTCGCGGTGATCGCCGCCTCGACCCCGGTCGACGTCTCCTTCGTCATGGCGCTTCAGGTGCTGCGCTCGCTGGCGCTCAACGTCGGCGGCGTGCCGCTGGCACGCTTCGTCGCCGCCAGACTGCCGAAGAGCTGATCGGCGACGACCGGGTTTCGGGAGCGGCCTCGGCTCTGCTAGGGTCCCGACGAACGGCGACGAACCGGGGAGTGAGACGCATGACCGAGGCGAGCGCGAAGGCGCGTGGCGCGGAAGGGATCGCGGCGGCGATCGGAGTGTTGGCACAGCGGTTCGGCGAGCGCGTCTCGACCTCGCACGCCTTGTGCGAACAACACGGCCATACCCTCACCTGGATCCCCAACCAGCCGCCGGATGCGGTGTTCTTCGCCCGCTCGGAGGCCGAGGTGCAGGAGGCGGTGCGGATCTGCGCCACCCACCGCTGCCCGATCGTCCCCTTCGGCGCCGGCACCTCGCTCGAGGGCCATCTCAACGCCCCCTTCGGCGGCCTCTCGATCGACGTCTCGGCGATGGACGCCATCGTCGCCGTCCACCCCGAGGATCTCGACGTCGTCGTCCAGCCCGGCATCCGCCGCAAGGCGCTCAACGAACAGCTGCGCGACACCGGCCTGTTCTTCCCGATCGACCCCGGCGCCGACGCCACCCTCGGCGGCATGGCGGCGACCCGCGCCTCGGGCACCAACGCGGTGCGCTACGGCACGATGAAGGACAACGTCCTGGCGCTGCGCGCGGTGACCGCCTCCGGCGACGTCGTCACCACCTCGCGGCGGGCGAAGAAATCGTCGACCGGCTACGACCTGACCCGTCTCTTCGTCGGCTCGGAAGGCACGCTCGGGATCATCACCGAGCTCACCATCCGCCTCTCCGGCATCCCGGAAGCGATCGCCGGCG
>CALMFH010000208.1 GCA_937864925.1 uncultured Alphaproteobacteria bacterium
CCCAGTAGCCGTTCTTGAAGGGGCCGAGCTGACCGCTCTCGACGAACTTCTTCAGTCGGGTCTGCAGGTCCTTGAAGTAGCCGGGCGAAGAGAGCGGCCAGGGCGAGATCGATTGGGCCAGCGCCGAAGTGGCCTTGGGGTCGGCGGAGAGCGCCGAGACGACGTCGACCCAGTCGAGCGCATGCAGGTGGTAGAAGTGCACGAGGTGGTCGTGCACCTGCAGGCAGAGCTGCATGATGTTGCGGATGGAGTTGGCGTTCTCCGGGATCCTGATGTCGAGGGCGTTCTCCACCGCGCGCACCGAGGTGAGGGCGTGCGTGCCGGTGCACACACCGCAGATGCGCTCGGTGAAGGCCCAGGCGTCGCGCGGATCGCGGCCCTTGAGGATGACCTCGATACCACGCCACATGGTGCCGGTGGAGACGGCGTTGCGGATGACGTTGTTGGAGTCGACGTTCACCTCGACGCGCAGATGGCCCTCGATGCGGGTGACCGGATCGACGACGACGCGCTTGCCGGAGTTGTCGAGATTGAATCCGTTCGGTGTCTGGATACCCATGACGGCATGTCCTCGGAACTGAGAAATCTGGGTGCGGGTGGCGGCGGGATCAGCCGACGTTCTCGGGCTTCTTGAGCACACGCTTGACCGCGGTCACCGCGGCGTGGGCCGCGACACCGGCCGCGACGATGCCGGCGGCGGTGGCCCCGACCTTGTCGGCGTTGGCCTCGATACCGAACTGGTCGATGCCGGTGAGGCGGTCGTAGAAGCCGCCCTTGTCCCAGAAGGCTTCTTCCGAGCAGCCGATGCAGCCGTGGCCGGACTGGATCGGGAAGGAGACGCCGCCGTTCCAGCGCACGGTGGAACAGGCGTTGTAGGTGGTCGGGCCCTTGCAGCCCATCTTGTAGAGGCAGTAGCCCTTCTTGGCGCCCTCGTCGTCCCACTCCTCGACGAACTGGCCGGCGTCGAAATGCGGCCGGCGGTAGCACTTGTCGTGGATGCGCTGCGAATAGAACATCTTCGGCCGACCCTGACGGTCGAGCTCGGGCAGCTTGCCGAAGGTGGTGACGAAGGTGACGACGCCGGTCATCACCTCGGCGATCGGCGGGCAGCCGGGAACCTTGATGATCGGCTTGCCCTTGATCACCTTGTCGATCGGCACGGCTTGCGTCGGGTTGGGCTTGGCCGCCTGGACGCAGCCCCACGAGGCGCAGGCACCCCAGGCGATGACGGCCATGGCGTCCGCCGCCATCTCCTTCAGCTTCTCGACGAAGGGCCGACCGCCGTCGATGCAGAACATGCCGCCCTCGTTCAAGGGCGGGTTGCCTTCGACGGCGAGAATGTACTGGCCCTTGTACTTGGTCCGCGTCTCCTCGAGGATCGCTTCGGCCTGATGGCCGGCAGCGGCCATGATGGTGTCGTCGTAGTCGAGTGAGATCATCGACAGAACGACGTCCTTGACCAGCGGATGGGCCGAGCGGATGAAGCTCTCGGAACAGCAGGTGCATTCGAGGCCGTGCATCCAGATGACCGGGATGCGCGGTTTGGTCTCCAGCGCATGGGCCATCTGCGAGGCCGCCGTCGGGCCGAGGCCCAGGCTCGCCGCGGTCAGCGAGCAGAATTTGGTGAAGCTGCGGCGGGTGATCCCCTGACGACGGATCACTTCGTAAAACGTTTCCTGCCCGGCACTCATCTCGAGCCTCCCCCATGGCACTTCGTCTTCGTACGTCACGGCCGGTCCACCGCGTCGGGTGGTCGTGCGGACGTCGTGACGAGGAGGTTGCAAAGAGCGGGCCAAATGGACGTGCGGTTCTTCGTCGTCCGGAAATCCCCGGATTCCGCCGTTTTGCGGCGGTGCCACCGACGGCGACGGTCAGCGGGGCCGCGAATCGGTTCGATGGGCTGAAAAGCCGGCGACCGGCGACGAAAAGCGGCTTTTCAGTCGGTTCGATCGCGCCGGCAGGTGGGTGCGCCGTCGTCGAGCCGTCCGGTCGCCGCGGTCAGTGCGCCGTGCACACCATGCAGGGGTCGAAGGAGCGCACAACGTGCTGGATCGCTGCCGCCCGGGCGCCGCGGCCGGCGAGGGTGGTGCCCTCGAGGGCGCGCTCCAGCGGGCCGGGGTTTCCGCCGCCGTCGCGGGGCGAGAAGTTCCAGGTGGTGGGGGCGACGATCTGATAGCGGGTGATGCGACCTCCGCGCACCGTCATCCAATGGCCGAGACCGCCGCGCGCCGCCTCGATCAGGCCGACGCCGGAACCGTCGCTCGGTTCGGTGGCGACGGTGCAGAAGGGGTCGCCAGGGGTGATGCGGCCGATCCAGGTCTCCATCGCCGGCAACACGCGGGCGATCTCGACGAGGCGGGCGACGACGCGCGAGGCGACCGAGGTGGCGCCGTCGCGGGCGACGAGGGCGCGGATCGCCGGGTGGCCGTCGACGAGCTGACGCGCCACCGCACCGACTTCGACGGCGTGTCCGTCGTAGCGCGGAGCGCGGGCCCAGGAATAGGCGTCGGCGCGATCGATGTCGGGCTGGGTCTCGGCGCGGGCCGGTGGTCCCGCCTCGCCGGCGAGCCAGCTGTGGGCGGGATCTTCGACGATGTGGCCGGGGACGAGCGGCGCGCGCGTGCCGGTGGTGGTGTCGAAGAGGCCGGCGGCGAAGAGCGGGCCGCTTCCGGCGGTCCCCGGATAGGCGCCGTAGCTCATCACCATGCCGGGTCCGGGGCCGAGGCGGTGGAGATCGAGGTCGTCGGCCAGGCGCAGGAATTCGGCGAAATCGCCGTCGCCACGCGCGGCGATCCGGTCGAGATCCTCGGCGGAGGCGATCTCGGCGATCGCTTCGAGCGGTGCGGCGAAGAGGGTCCGTTCGAGGGCGGCGCGGACGTCGGCGAGGATGGCGCGGGCGCGCGCCTTGCCGCCGAGGTCGAGGGCGCGGGTGGTGCCACCGGCGCGGAAGGCGAGGCTGTGCGGCCATTTGCCGGCGACGAGGCCCATGATCTCCAGAAGCCGCGTCCGTACCGGCAGGAACTCGGCGGCGGCGGTGCCCTTCATCGCGGTGAAGCGGGCGCCGATCTCGCCGGCCCAGGGCCGTCCGGCATAGTCGGCGCGGGCGAAGTCGGGCATGAAGAACAGGTAGAAGTGGGAGAGGTGGTCGGCGAGGTTCTCGGCCGCGTGGGCGAGGGCGGTGGTCAGGGCGCCGTTCGGGGCCGGGGTGGTGCCGGAGAAGGCGGCGCTCGCGCTCGCCGCGGCGAGCGACTGCGACACCGAGCAGATGCCGCAGATGCGCGGCGCGATCACCAGCGCGTCGGCGATCGGTCGGCCGATCAGGATCTGTTCGAAGCCGCGATAGAGCGGTGTGGTCACCCGTGCCGCGACGACCCGGTCGTCCTCGGCGTCGAGTTTCAACTCCAGGTCGCCCTCGACCCGATTGAACGGTCCGACGACGATCCGGCTCACCCCTCACCCCCTTCCGCGCCCCAGCGCTTGGCCCGCCCCGGCGGCACCACCACGTGGTCCTTCAGGGCGTTGAGCCGGACCCGCTTCGGCGTCGCCGATTTGGACAGCGCGGCGAGTGCCATGAACCACGCCTTGGGCATGTCGAGCGGCAGGCCGACCGGGATGCCGGCGATCTTGGGGGTGGCGAGGAAGCCACGGGCGCGCTCGAACTCCGGCGAGGTGCAGGCGATGCAGGCGTAGCCGCCGTCGGTGCAGGAGCCGGAGCCGTTCCAGCGGCGCTGGTTGCAGTCGCCGACCGCCTGCGTCGCCTTGCAACCGAGATGTTCCATCAGACAGCCGCGATCCGACGCGGTCTCGGCGCTCGCCTTGAACTCGTAGAATTCGTTGCGCGAGCAGCCGTGATGGGCGAGGTGGTCGGCGAAGAACTTCGGTCGGCCGAGGGGGTCGAGATCGCCGGCGCCGAGTTCGCCGGAGGCGAGCGCGATCAGGGTCTCGACGATCCACCCGGGATGGGGGGCGCAGCCGGCGACGGCGACGACCGGCAGGCCACCCGCGCCGCGATGGCCGGCGCCGAGGGCGCCACCGCGTTCGATGCCTTCGAACTGCAGACCGACCCCTTCGCCCGGATCGGGAGAGGCGACCGGAATACCTCCGAAAGCGGCGCAACTGCCGACCGCCACGGTATGACGCGCCCTCGCCGCCAAGCGGCGGATCCAGTCGAGCAGAGAGGCGCCGGTGCCGGCGAGCATCTGGAAACGGCCGGTACCGTTCGGGGCGGTGAGCACCGTGCCTTCGACCACCAACGCGTCGAGCGGAATCCGGCCCTCGGCGATGCCGTCGAGGATCGCGACCACCTCGTCGCCGGTCGCCTCCGACAGCGAGGGGTGCCACAGGAGGTCGATACCGAAGGCGTCGAGTTCGGCGAAGACACCGCGCCGGCCGTGGTCGAGGAAGGCCATGGTGCAGCCGCCGCAGGCACCGGCCTGCAGCCACAACACGTTGAAACGCTTCACCGTCTCCCCCGACACCGCCGTCCTCCGTCGGACCCGCCCGATCGGCGTGCGCCGATTCCTCCGCCGAAGGGACCACGGTCGATCCCCCCTCGCAAGAGGGGGTGGCTTCACGATCGCTCGGGGTCGGTGCCGCGGCCGCGGCGACCGGTCCGCCGCGGCCGCGTTCGTCACTCCGAAGTCGTGGCGGCGGGGCCGGCGTCGCGCTTGCGGCGGATGTAGAGGGTGCGGTCGATGCGGGCGACGACATCGCCGGCGGTGTCGAGGACGTCGCAATGGAACACCGGCAGAGCTTTCGATCCGTCGGCCGTCCGGGCGACGATTTCGGCGACGGCGGCGTCCTCGAGGCGGAACACCGCGGTCACGGTGCCGCGCCCCGGCTTGATGTAGTCGATGCTCGCGGCCTTGTCCCAGACGGTGTAGTCGCGGCCGAGCACGTGGACCAGCATCAGCATGTAGAATGGATCGGTCATGGCGAAGAGCGACCCGCCGAAATGAGTGCCGACGTAGTTGCGGTTGAGACGGCCGAGTCGCATCTCGACGTCGACCTCGCGCCAATCCTCGGCGATGCGCGTCACCCGGATGCCGGCGAAGAAGAACGGCGGCCACAGGTTCATCAATCGGCGGAAGCTGTTGGTCCTCATCGTCGATCCTCGTCGTCGGGTCGCGGGCGTCGCGGAAAGCTCTCCTTGGAGATAACGAATTGACGTATTCGTCAACCCCTCGGACGTGCCGGCTCGGGTGATCCCGAGTGCGCGAAGTTTCGATCCGTGCGAAACCGGCGAGCCGCACCCGAAACGGCGAAGGCCGCGGGCGAGCCGCGGCCTTCGATCCTGCGAAATCCGACGCCGCTCACTTGGCGGCAGGCGGGGGAACGTCGTCGCGCAGCGCCCGGCGCAGCACCTTGCCGACGTTGGTCTTCGGCAGTTCGGCGCGGAATTCGACGTAGCGCGGCATCTTGTAGCCGGTCAGGTTCTTGCGGCAGTGCTCGAGCAGGTCCTCGGCCGAGAGGTTCGGGTCCTTCTTGACCACCACCACCTTGACCGCCTCGCCCGACTTGGCATCCGGCACGCCGACCACCCCGGCCTCGAGCACGCCCGGATGAGCGGCCAGCACTTCTTCGATCTCGTTCGGATAGACGTTGAAGCCGGAGACGAGGATCATGTCCTTCTTGCGATCGACGATGTGGACGAAGCCGCCCTCGTCGACCACG
>CALMFH010000209.1 GCA_937864925.1 uncultured Alphaproteobacteria bacterium
CCCTTCGACAAGATCTGCTACATCGGCTGCGGCGTCACCACCGGCATCGGCGCGGTGATCTGGACCGCCAAGGTCTGGCCCGGCGCCAACGTCGTCGTCTTCGGCCTCGGCGGCATCGGCCTCAACGTCATTCAAGGGGCGCGCATGGTCGGCGCCGACAAGATCATCGGCGTCGACATCAACCCCGGTAAGGTGGAGATGGCGAAGAAGTTCGGCATGACCCACTTCGTGAACCCGAACGAGGTCGGCCGCGACAAGGTGGTCGAGGCGATCGTCGACATCACCGGCGGCGGTGCCGACTTCTCCTTCGAATGCATCGGCAACACCACCACCATGCGTCAGGCGCTCGAGTGCTGCCATCGCGGCTGGGGCGAGAGCATCATCATCGGCGTCGCGCCCTCCGGCACCGAGATCTCGACCCGTCCGTTCCAACTGGTCACCGGCCGGGTGTGGAAGGGCTCCGCCTTCGGCGGCGCCCGCGGCCGCACCGACGTGCCGAAGATCGTCGACTGGTACATGGACGGCAAGATCGACATCGACAGCCTGATCACCCACACCATGCCCCTCGACGAGATCAACACCGCCTTCGACCTGATGCACGAGGGCAAGTCGATCCGGTCCGTGGTGGTGTTCTGAGGTAGGCGCTCACGGATCTCGTCCTCTCCCTCTGCAACCAGCCTTCGAGGGACGTCGGCCTCCCGGCTGGCGTTTCCTCCCCCCTCGAGGGGGGAGAGGACCGGATGCACCCGTTTCCGCAATTTCGCCTCCGTGCCGTGAGGCGTGATCGCAAATTCGCCCCCGCGCCTTGCGGCCCCCTCGGAGGTTCCCCATGCCGCTCGACCAGATCTCCGCCGCCAAGTGCTTCGGCGGCACCCAGTACGTTTTCCGCCACGCCGCGGCCGAGACGGGATGCGACATGCGTTTCGCCGTCTACCTGCCGCCGGCCGCGGAGCGGGGGCCCGTACCGGTGGTGTGGTTCCTCTCCGGGCTCACGTGCACCGAAGAGAACTTCACCGTGAAGGCCGGCGCCCAACGCGTCGCCGCCGAGCGTGGGCTCGCGCTGATCGCGCCGGACACCAGCCCGCGCGGCGAGGGCGTCCCCGACGACCCCGACGGCGCCTACGACTTCGGCCTCGGCGCCGGCTTCTACGTCGACGCCACCCGCGAGCCCTGGGCCAAGCACTACCGCATGCGCTCCTACATCCAGCGCGAACTGCCCGCTCTCGTCGGCCGCGAACTGCCGGTCGATCTGGCGCGCCAGGGCATCATGGGCCACTCGATGGGCGGCCACGGGGCACTGACCATCGCGCTCAGGAACCCCGGCCGCTTCGCCTCGGTCTCCGCCTTCGCGCCGATCGTCTCGCCGATGCACTGCCCTTGGGGGCAGAAGGCGCTCTCCGGCTATCTCGGCCCGGATCGGTCGACCTGGCGTGAATACGACGCCTGCGCCCTGATCGAAGCCGGCGCGCGGCTCCCGAACCTGCTCGTCGATCAGGGCACCGCCGACGGCTTCCTCGCGACCCAGCTCAAGCCCGAACTGCTCGAGGCCGCCTGCGACAAGGCGAAGATGCCGCTGACGCTGCGACGCCAGGAGGGCTACGACCACTCCTACTTCTTCATCTCGAGCTTCATCGCCGATCACCTGCGCTGGCACGCCGAGCGGTTGGGGTGAGGAGCGCAGCCGGCCGACCCGACGCGATGGCACTTTCCTTTCACCGACCTTCGCGGTACTCGCAGGCGTGGCCCGGCCACCCGGAGTGTCCGTGATGAGATCCGACATCGAAATCGCCCGTGCCGCGCCACTCGCCCCGATCGAGGAGATCGCGTCGAAGCTCGGCATTCCGGTCGAGGCGGTCTCGCCCTTCGGTCGCCACATCGCCAAGGTCCACCCGGAGAAGATCGACGGCGCCCGCCGCCCGCCCGGCAAGCTGGTGCTGGTCACCGCCATCTCGCCGACCCCGGCCGGCGAGGGCAAGACGACCACCACCGTCGGCCTCGGCGACGGGCTCGCACGGATCGGGCAGCGGGTGGCGATCGCCCTGCGCGAACCCTCGCTCGGCCCCTGCTTCGGCATGAAGGGCGGCGCCGCCGGCGGTGGCATGGCCCAGGTCGCGCCGATGGAGGCGATCAACCTCCACTTCACCGGCGATTTCCACGCCATCGGCGCCGCCAACAACCTCCTGTCGGCGATGCTCGACAACCACCTCTACTGGGGCAACGAACTCGGCATCGATCTGCGCCGCATCTTCTGGCGCCGCGCCCTCGACATGAACGACCGTGGTCTGCGCCAGATCGTCTCCTCGCTCGGCGGCGTCTCCAATGGTTTCCCACGCGAGGACGGTTTCGACATCACCGTCGCCTCGGAGGTCATGGCGATCTTCTGCCTGGCCAAGGATCTCGACGATCTCGAACGCCGCCTCGGCGCCATCGTCGTCGCCCAGACCCGCGACAAGGCACCGGTCACCGCCGCCGACCTGAAGGCCGCCGGCGCCATGACCGTGCTGCTCAAGGACGCCTTCGCCCCCAATCTCGTCCAGACGCTCGAGGGCACCCCCGCGTTCGTCCACGGCGGCCCTTTCGCCAACATCGCCCACGGCTGCAACTCGTCGATCGCCACCCGCACCGCCCTCGAACTCGCCGACATCGTCGTCACCGAAGCCGGCTTCGGCGCCGATCTCGGGGCGGAGAAGTTCTTCGACATCAAGTGCCGCCAGAGCGGGCTGACGCCGAACGCCGCGGTGCTGGTCGCCACGGTTCGCGCTCTCAAGATGCACGGCGGTCTCGAGCGCAAGGACCTCGGCCGCGAGGATCTCGGGGCGGTGAAGCGCGGCTTCGCCAATCTCGATCGCCATCTCGCCAACCTGAAGCGGTTCGGCGTGCCGGTCGTGGTGGCGGTGAACCATTTCACCACCGACACCGCAGCCGAGATCGACGCCGTCGTCGCCCATTGCCGCGCCGAAGGGGTCGAGGCCCACCTCTGCCGCCACTGGGCGGAGGGCGGTGCCGGGGCGATCGATCTGGCGGAGGCCGTGGTGCGCACCGTGGCACGACCCGATGCCGGGACGCAGTTCCGCACCCTCTACGCCGACGCGGTGCCCCTCGCCGACAAGATCCGCGCCATCGCCCAGGACATCTACGGCGCCGGCACGGTGGAGTTCGCGCCCCGCGCGAAGGAGCTGCTGGCCGAATGGCAGATCTCCGGTCACGGCCACCTGCCGGTGTGCATGGCCAAGACCCAGTATTCCTTCTCCACCGATCCGGGGAAACTCGGCGCGCCCGAAGGTCACCGCGTCGCGGTGCGTGAGGTGCGACTCTCCGCCGGTGCCGGCTTCGTCGTGGCGATCTGCGGCGACGTCATGACCATGCCCGGCCTGCCCCGTCATCCGGCAGCCGAACAGATTCGCATCGGCGACGACGGCGAGACGGTCGGCCTGTTCTGAGCCGCGGGCACGGGTGAAACGGCCGACGTGGCACCACGCCGGCCGGTCATGTGAGCGGGCTCACCCGACGAAGAGTTCGGGCCGCGCTTCGGAGAGTGCCTTCAGCATCGCGGTGTAATCGGCGACGTGGGCGTCCATTTCGGCCGCCGCGGTCGAGCCATCACCGGCGGCGAGCGCCGCGACGATTCTGCGGTGGCGCTCGTAGCTGTCCTTGAGCGACTTCGCGTCGGGCCGGAACAGCTCGTGGCAGCGCTTGACCGTGGCGAGCCCGATGTCGACCTGCCTTGCCACCTGCGAATAGGGCACGGCGCGGGCGATCGCCGAATGGAACTCCATGTCGAGCTGGTAGAACCGCGCGAGGTTGTCGCCGGAGAGCGCCAGATCCTGAGCCTCCAGGTTCTTCTGCAGGCCGCGGATCAGGATCTCGTTGCCCTCGCCGGCGATGCGCCGGACGGCGGCGGACTCGAGCGCCCCCCGGATGAAGAGGCTCTCCGACATCGCGCCGTAGCGCAGCCGGGCGACGTACGAGCCGCGCTGGGGATAGATCTCCACCAGCCCTTCCTGCTCCAGCCGCGTCAGGGCCGCCGTCACCGGCTGCTTCGACACGCCCAGCTTGTCGCAGATCTCCACCTTGTCGATGAACATACCCGGCTGCATACGGAACGACAGGATCTCGTCACGCAGCCATTGATAGACACGTTCCGACTTGCGGACGATCTGGTGGGCGTCGTCCTCTCCCTTGGTCGCCTCTCGCGCGCCTCTCAGCATGGCATCCTCCCAATCCTTGTCTCGCGGCCGCATCTGCGTGCGGATCTCGTCGAGGTGGTCCGGCCTGCGCCGTCGGCATGCACCCTGCGCATAGATGGTAGCTCTTCGGGAGAGTCTCGGATATCGGCTTCAATACAGATGTTTCAGCTGTACCCCGTCACAACTCCTCGGATGTGTTTCGAAATTCTCGAAATGCTGTCCGACTTCACGCATTTTTGTTGAAGCATACTACCATACATCGATCTTTCGCCGTTGGATGACCGGATCTCTCCCGTGGTCCATACCGATCGGTCTTCCCGTCTGCGGTCGGGCGGGGTCCCGACGCGGTCCGACGACACGGTCGAGCGGGAGCCCCGAAGCGGCGATCGCCACCCCGCGGGGCCGCATCCGAACCGGTGGGACGCCTCCGAGGTCCGGGGTTCGCCGTCGGCGTCTCGACCCGACCGGCCGGCGTGTCTTCGTGTCGCGATCTTCTCGTCGATCCGGCGCTTCGACCGTCGTCGCGGGCGCGGGCGCGGCTCGGTCGAAGGGAGCGGTCGGTCCGTGCGTTCCTCGGTGGTCAAGCCGGGAGGTCGCGTGTATAAACGCCGCCTCGTCTCGCCGCCGCGACGCCCCCGGCGCCGCGAGACCGACGTGCGCCGATGGTCCGATGGGACGAGTCGGTTCGCGGATCGACCGGGCGAGGGAATGCGTGACATGACGAAGTCCGGCGACATGCGCGACTGGTCGCCCGCCAGCTGGCGGACGAAACCGATCGTCCAGGTGCCCGCCTATGCCGATCAGACCGCGTTGCGGGCCGTCGAGGAAGATCTCAGGACCTGGCCGCCGCTGGTCATAGCCGACGAGGTCCGCTCGCTCCGGCGCAATCTGGCGCGCGTCGCCGAGCGCAAGGCTTTCCTGCTCCAGGGCGGCGACTGCGCCGAGAGCTTCGCCGAGCACTCGGCCAACCAGATCCGCGACTTCTTCAAGATCTTCCTGTCGATGTCGGTGGTCATGACCCATTCCGCCGGCCTGCCGGTGGTCAAGGTCGGCCGCATCGCCGGTCAGTTCGCCAAGCCGCGCTCCTCCGACTTCGAGAAGCGCGACGGGCTGGAACTGCCCTCCTACCGCGGCGACATCATCAACGGCATCGACTTCACCCCCGAGGCGCGCATCCCCGATCCGCAGCGCATGCGCATGGTCTACCGTCAGTCGGCGGCGACCCTGAATCTGCTGCGCGGCTTCGCCTACGGCGGCTACGCCAAGCTCGAGCGCGTTCACGGCTGGATGGTCGATTTCCTGACCGACAGCCCCGTCGCCGAGCGCTTCCAGGAGGTCGCCGACCGCATCACCGAGGCGCTGCAGTTCATGGCCGCCTGCGGGCTCACCGCCGAGACCGTACCGCAGCTCCAGGGCGTCGACTTCTACACCTCGCACGAGGCACTGCTGCTTCCCTACGAGGAGGCGCTGACGCGCGAGGACTCGGTCGAAGGCGGCTGGTACGACACCTCCGCTCACTTCGTCTGGATCGGCGATCGCACCCGCCAGATCGATCATGCCCACATCGAGTACATGCGCGGCATCGCCAACCCGATCGGCCTCAAGGTCGGCCCGTCGCTCGACGCCGACGGTCTCCTGTCGCTGATCGACAAGCTCGACCCCGACAACGAGGCCGGCCGCCTGACCCTGATCACCCGCTTCGGCGCCGACAAGATCGGCAGGCACCTGCCCGGGCTGATCGCCGCCGTCTCCCGCGAGGGCCGCAACGTCGTCTGGTCCTGCGACCCGATGCACGGCAACGGCATCACTTCGGCGACCGGCCACAAGACTCGGCCCTTCGACAAGGTGCTCTCCGAGGTCCAGTCCTTCTTCGAGATCCATCGCGCCGAGGGGACCTGGGCCGGCGGCGTTCATCTCGAGATGACCGGCAAGAACGTCACCGAATGCCTCGGTGGCGCCGTCGCCATCCAGGAGGCCGACCTCGGCGTCCAGTACGACACCGCCTGCGACCCTCGCCTCAACGCGGCGCAGTCGCTGGAGCTGGCCTTCCTGGTGGCCGAGGAACTCAAGAAGGACCGCGCCGGCCGCGCCCCGAGCGTCCGCGTCGCCGCCGAGTGAGGCGCAGCGGGGCCGCGAGAGGCTCCACTTTCCGCCCCCGGGCCGCTCTCCCGTCGCCCGCGAGGGGGAAGGGCTCCGAGCTGCACCCGGGCTCGCATCGGCAGCAGGTCCGAAGGATCGTTCGACACCGTCGAACGATCCTTTCTCGTTTTCGGGCGCCGTGATGCGTTGACGAAACGCCCCGGCCGACCGATCTCTCGCTCATGTGCAGGCGCCGCCGATCGGTGGCGCGATGCGAGCGCGGTCGTCCGCCGCTCGCCCGTTCCGGAGATCGCCGATGTCCGCCGTCGCCCCGTTGTCGCCGTTGTTCATCTCCCACGGCGCGCCCGATCTGATCATCCACGACAACCCGACCCGCGACTTCCTCGCCGGCATCGCCGCGACCATGCCGCGGCCGCGGGCGATCGTCTCCATCTCCGCCCATTTCGCCTCGATCCGTCCGGCGGTGGTGGTCGATGCGGCGCCGGAGATGATCTACGACTTCGGCGGCTTCGACCCGTCGCTCTACCAGATGGTCTATCCCGCTCCGGGTGAGCCGGCGTTGGCGCGGCGCATCGGTGAGATGCTGGTCGCCGCCGGCCACGACGCCCTGTTGGTCGAAGGCCGCGGCTACGACCACGGCACCTGGGTGCCGCTGAAACTGATGTACCCGGAGGCCGACGTACCGGTCGTCCAGCTCTCGGTGCAGCCGCGCCGTGACCCGGCCCATCACTTCGCGCTCGGCCGGGCGCTCGCACCGCTGGTCGACGAAGGCGTCCTGATCTTCGGCTCCGGCGCGCTCACCCACAATCTCCACGAGGCCTTCGCCGGAGGGCGGGGCCTCAGGTCCCGCCGCGTCCCGCCGCCGGCCTGGGTTTCCGACTTCGCCGCCTGGATCGGTGAGAAGGTGGCGGCGAACGACGTCGATGCCCTCCTCGACTACCGCGCTCGCGCTCCCCATGCGGTGCGCAACCACCCGACCGACGAGCACCTGCTGCCGCTCTTCGTCGCATTGGGCGCCGGTGGAGCAGGCGTGCGGATCCACGAAGCCTATGACTTCGGTGTCCTCGCCATGGACGCCTATCGCTTCGCCGCCGAATAGTTGACGCAACGTCAACGAATATACTCGAATTCTAGTGGTTATGGTGAGGGAGCATTCGGCTCCCGCCCGAAAAATCTCGGGTTAACTCGCGTTCCTATGGTTGTTTAACGAATTGTTGCGAAAAGATTTCGAAAATGACGACGCGGTGATCGAGAAGTCGGCACGAATGCCACCGACCGGGGTGATCGCCGCGGAGGTGATTTCGATGCCGGATCTCTCCGAGATCATCCAGAAGGTCGGTTACGCCCTCGACATCGGCTATTGGCTGATCGAGGTCGACAGCCGCATCGTCTATTGGCCGAAGGGTCTCGGCCGGCCGGCGGACGTCCCCGGCGAAAGCGGCTATCATGCGACCTCGCTCGACCGCATCCTCACCATGGTCGACGATGCCGATCAGGGCCGGTTCCGCGGCTTCCTCGCCGACATTCTCACCGCGGACGGCGCCGATCGGGTGATCGAGATCGGGGTCACCGCCAGTTGGGGCGGTCATGTCCAGGTCCGTCTCGCCGGCTGCAAGGTCGGTGCGGGCAGGGAGACCCGGATCATCGGCCTACTCGAAGTGGTGACCCATTGGAAGGATACCGAGCGCCTCGCCAAGAGCCTCGGCCACATCGTCGAAGCGTTGTTCATCTCCTCCGACGCCGGCATCGTCATCTTCGATTCCGACCTCAAGGTCAGCCGCCTCAACCGCAACGCCCTCGACCTCTTCGCCATTTCGGACGCCGACGAGGCCGACGGCAACTACTCCGCCGCCATCGAGGCGAAGTTGCCGGCGAAGACCCGTGAGCTCCTCCAGGAAGCGATCGAGACCTCCTCTGCGGTGTCCGGCACGCTGTCGCTCGGCGGCCTCGGCGCGCCGCGCCTCACCTGGCGGGCCAATCCCTGGGGCGACGGATCGGGCGACACTTCCGGCATCGTCATGGTGTTCGGCCGCTCACGCCTGTCGCGGGTCGCCGATCTCGCCGAGGTCGAACTGCGTCATGGACGCGTGGGCGCGCCACCGGCTTTCGCCGCCGCCCCGACACTGCCGCCACCGCCCGCCTCCCGATCCGAGGAGCCGCCCGAGACGCGGCACAAGGCGCTGGAATGGGTGAAGCACCCGATCGTCCTGGTCTCGATCGTGACCGGTGAGATCGCCTTCGCCAACCGCCACGCTCGCGAGTTCTACCACCTGCCGATGGGCAAGCGCTGGTTCGTCGAGAACCTCTACGACGTTTCCGGTTTCACCTGTGATCTCGATCCGCTGGTCATCGTCGCCGCCGGCGGTCACGTGCTCCGGCTCAAGCTCGGAGCCCGCGTCGGCCGCATGTTCGACTACGACGACGACCTCCTGTTCATCGAGTACCACGCCGAGGTGCCGCACCCGCGCGTCGTCACCCCGGTCGCCCAGGCCGCGGCACGCTGAGGCACGTATTTTCCTCGCCCGACGCCTCCCGATCCGCGTCGAAATGGTCTAGATCTCGGGCCATGACCGACCGCCTGAAGATCGCTCTCGCGCAAGTGAACCCGACCGTCGGCGACGTCGCCGGCAATCTCGCCCGTGCCCGCGCGGCTCGCGCCCGCGCGGCCGCCCTCGGCGCCGATCTGATCCTCTTCCCCGAGCTCTTCGTCGCCGGCTATCCGCCCGAGGATCTGGTGCTGAAGCCGTCGTTCCAGGCCGCCTGCATGGCCGCGGTGGCGGAGTTCGCGACGGACACCGCCGACGGCGGCCCCGGCGTGCTGATCGGCAGCCCGTGGCGCGACGGCCCCCGTCTCCACAACGCCCACATCCTGCTCGACGGCGGCGAGATCGCCTCGATCCGCTTCAAGGTCGACCTGCCCAACTACGGCGTCTTCGACGAGAAGCGCGTCTTCACCCCCGGCGATCTGCCCGGCCCGGTGCAGTTCCGCGGGGTGCGCATCGGCGTGCCGATCTGCGAGGACATCTGGGGGGCCGACGTCGTCGACTGCATCGCCGAGACCGGCGGCGAGATCCTGCTCGTCCCCAACGCCTCGCCCTATCGCCGCAACGTCATGGACGAGCGCTTCGCCGTCGCCGTGGCGCGGGTGAAGGCGTCGGGCCTGCCGCTCGTCTACCTCAACCAGATCTCCGGCCAGGACGAACTGGTGTTCGAGGGCGCCTCTTTCGGCCTGAAGGCCGACGGCTCGCTCGCCCTCCTGCTCCCCGCCTTCCGCGAGACGGTGACGATCGTCGAGGCGGTGCGCGGCCCGCGCGGCTGGGATCTCGTCGACGGTGACAAGGCGGTGGTCGAGGAAGACCTCGCCGCCGACTGGGCCGCCTGCGTCCTGGGCCTGCGCGACTACGTGAACAAGAACCGCTTCCCCGGCGTGGTGCTCGGCCTCTCCGGCGGCATCGACT
>CALMFH010000210.1 GCA_937864925.1 uncultured Alphaproteobacteria bacterium
CCGCCGACCGCCGACCGCCGACCGCCGACCGCCGACCGCCGACCGCCGACCGCCGACCGCCGGTTGTCGCGGCCGGAGGGCGATGTCATCGGCCCGACACCGGCGGTATCCGTCATGTCCTCGGCGGGGGTGCCCGATCGGCGAAGATGCCGCCGTAGGGCTTCGGCAACGGCGGCGCCCAGCCGCCGATCCTGGAGGTCGAAAGGCCGAGCCGCACCAACGCCTCGGCGAGCGTCACCGCCGCCGATACCCCGTCGACCACCGGTACGCCGTGGCGGCGTTCGAGCCGGCGGGCGAGATCGGTCATACCGGCGCAGCCGAGAACGATCGCTTGCGAGCGATCTTCGACGATCGCCCGGGCGATCTCGTCCGAGATGCGGTCGCAGGCATCCGATCCCTCGTCCTCCAGCGCCAGCACCGGCACCTCGGCGGCCCGCACCCGGGCGCAGCGTGCCGCGAGACCGTAGCGTCCGAGATTCGCTTCGATCACCGGGATCGACCGCGACAGGGTGGTGACCACCGAGAAACGTTCGCCGAGGAACGAGACGACGTGGAAGGCGGCCTCGCCGATGCCGACCACCGGCTTCGGCGAGGCCGCACGCGCCGCGTCGAGCCCGGTGTCGTCGAAACAGGCGATGACATGGGCGTCCGCCCCGGCGGCGACGGCCTCCGCGATGCGCCCGAGCATACCCGGCACGGCGAAAGCGGCGTCGTAGTGTCCTTCGATGGAGGCCGGCCCGTCGTCGGGTTGATCGGCGCGGATCAGCGTACCGATCGCGGCGACGGCGCGGGCGGCGACGGCGGCCTTCTCGGTCATCGAGGCGGTGGTGTTGGGGTTCACCAGATGGATCAGCATGGGGTGCCTCACACGCCGTGGCCGGCGTCGGTGCCGTGGCGATCGCGGCGCGCGCCGATGGCGCGGATGGTGTGGAGCGCCAGCCCGATGACCAGGAAGGACACCGCCGAGGTCACCGTGCCGAGCGCGTAGATGTCGGGCGTGGTGACGGTGGTGGTCAGGCCCTGGAGATCGAGCGGTAGGGTGTTGACCGAACCGATCGCCTGGCTCGAGCGGGCGATCTCGTCCCACGACAGGGTGAAGCCGAAGAGCCCGATACCGATCACCGACGGCAGGATGATCGGCAGCACCACGTAGCGGAAGGTCTGCCAGCGCGTCGCCCCGAGGTCGCGCGCCGCCTCCTCGTAGCGCGGGTCGAAGCGGTTGAAGATGGCGAACATGATGAGCAGGCCGAACGGCAGGGTCCAGGTCAGATGGGCCCCGAGGCCGGATGTGAAGAGGCCCATGGCGGTGGTGTAGGTCGCCGCGACATGGGTCCAGCCGCGGCTCTCGGCGAGATGTTTGACGATGTCGTCGATCAGCCGGAACTCGAGCGCGATGCCGAGCGAGGTGACGATCGACGGGACGATCAGCGAGGCGACGGCGACGTAGAACAGCGCCGCCGAGCCGGGGAAGCGACGGCGGAAGGCGAGCCCGGCGAGGACCGAGATCACCACGGTGAGGATCATCACCACGGCACCGAGTTTCAGCGAGCGCAGGAACGCGGCGCCGATGTCGACGATGCCGGTGCCGGCCCACAGTTTCTCGAACCAAGCGAGCGAGACCCCGTTCATCGGGAAGGTCAGGCCGCCGTCCGGTCCCTGGAACGACAGGACGAAGATCGCGATCATCGGCCCGTAGAGGAAGAGCACATAGGCGCCGAAGACGGTGGCGAGGAGATAGAAGGAGCGCGGGCGACCCTCGTCCATGATCAGAGCTCCTTGCGTACGTCGACGAGCTTCGACAGCGTCGCGATGATGATCAGGGTGACGCCGAGCAGGATCACCGCGTTGGCGGCGGCGACCGGGAACTGCAGCGCGTCGAGATGGGTCTGCACCACCTTGCCGGCCGAGGCGATCTGCTGACCGCCCATGACGCCGACGGTGACGAAATCGCCCATGACGATGGTGAGGACGAAGATCGAGCCGATGACGATACCGGGCTTCGACAACGGAACCACCACGTGCCACAGCGTCTGCCAGCCGGAGGCGCCGGCGTCGCGCGCCGCCTCGATCAACGAGCGATCGATACGGATCATCGAGTTGAAGATCGGGATCACCATGAAGAAGGTGAACAGGTGCACCAGCGCCAGCACCACCGAGAATTCCGAGAAGAGCAACCATTCCACCGGTCGATCGACCAGACCGAGTCCGAGAAGCCCCTGGTTGATCAGGCCGTTGCGGCCGAGGAGCGGGATCCAGGCGATCATCCGGATGACGTTCGACGTCCAGAACGGGATGGTGCAGACCAGCGACAGGGCGATCTGCCACGTCTTGGAGCGGACGTGGAAGGCGAGGAACCAGGCGACGGTGAAACCGATGAGGAGCGTCAGTGCCCAGACCAGCGCGGCGAGTTTCAGTGTCTTCGCATAGGTCTTGAACATGGTGCACATCTCGGGCAGCCGGGTCAGGCAGCCCTCGAAGGTTTCGGTGTAACCGCGACCCGAGAAGGTCGGGATCATCTCGTAGTCGTTGTAGTCCCAGAAGGAGACCATGACGACGAGGGCGAGCGGTACCAGGAAGAAGAAGAAGAACACCGCCGCCATCGGCGTCGCCTGGGCCCAGGCCGTCATGTGGCGGGTGAGGGTCGACGGGGTCATGGGTGCGGTCCTCGGTCTCGGGAGCCGTCGATCACGGACGGCGGCGCTCGACGGAGAGGCCGAGCCCCCCCCCTCTCTGTCTCTCCCCTCCAGGGGGGAGAGGACCCTGTGGCACCGCCCTTCTCGACACCGGCACCGGCGCGAGAAGACGGCGAGACCGCGAACGGGCGTCGCCTTCGCCGTCCCTCCCCCCCCTGGAGGGGAGGGACAGGGAGGGGGGGCTGGGCGCCCGCCTCTCCCGAACGCATCACCACCTCACGAGGCGATGAACTCGTTCCACTTGCGGACCATGTAGTCGTTCTCGTCCATGACGGCGTTCCAGCAGGCGACGTTGCCCATGCGGTCGTCGTAGGAGCCGCCGTCGCGCACCGCACCGGCCTTCTCGAGCAGCTGGCCGGTCGGCGACTTGATGTCCTTCTCGGCCGGCTTGCCCTCCATCCAGTAGGCCCACTCGTAGGCATCCATGTTGGCCTTCGCTGTCGAAAGGACGGCCGAGTAGTAGCCCTGGCGGTTGAGGTAGGCACCGGCCCAGCCGGACAGGAACCAGTTGACGAACTCGTAGGCCCAGTCGAGCTTCGCCCCCGAAACGCCCTTCGACACGCAGAAGCCCGAGGCCCAGGAGCGATAGCCCTCCTTCAACGGTTGGAAGATGCAGGGGATGCCCATCGAGCGCACCTTGGTCACCGCCGGCGACCACATCGACTGGATGACGGTCTCGCCCGAGGCCATCAGGTTGACCGACTCGTTGAAGTCCTTCCAGAAGGCGCGGAACTGACCGGCCTTCTTGGCCTCGGTCAGGATCTTCATGGTGAGATCGATTTCGGCGCGGGTCATGTTGCCCTTGTCGGCGTACTTGTACTGGCCGGTGGCTTCCACCACCATCGCCGCATCCATGATGCCGATCGACGGGATGTTGAGGATCGAGGCCTTGCCCTTGAACTCGGGATTGAGCAACTCCGCCCACGAGTTGACCGGGCGCTTGATCAGGTCGGGACGGATGCCGAGCGTGTCGGCGTTGTAGACCGTCGGAATGAGCGTCACCCAATCCGTCGGGGTCTTGGAGAAGGTCTTGGAGTTCTCGCCCTCGAGATAGAGCACCTTCCACGGCGCGGTGCCCTGGTCGCCGATCTTCTTGCCGTTGGGGAGTGCACCCTTGGTGAAGACCGGGGTGATGTTGTCGAATTGTTTGATCTTCTTGGCGTTCAACGGAAGGATGTTGCCCGACGGGATCAGCTTGCGCAGGCTGAAGTACTCGGTGTCGAGGACGTCGAAGGAGTTCGGCTGGGTGATGACGCGCTTCGACACGTCGTCGGTGGTGGCGGTGATGTACTCGAGCTTGATGCCGGTGTCCTCGAAGCACTTCTTGGCGATGTCGTCGCCCTCGTTGACCGCGGTGCCGAGGTAGCGCAGCACCTTCGGCTCGGCCGACTTCACATAGGGGAAGCCGGTGATCGCACCGGAACCGGCGGCGATACCTGCGACGCCCGCGGCACCCTTGAGCAGGCTGCGGCGGCTGAGGCCGATGAACTTGGTGGTCTCGTCGGTCATGCTGGTGGTCTCCCTCGATGTGGCCCACCGGAAACGGGGGCGGAAGTGGACGGTCAGGCGACGGGGTGGGCTTCGGTCTCGTCCCACTCGAGCGAGACGACCGAGCCGGCGGTGAAGGGATCGCGATCGAAGTCGCGCTCCGGAACGAGCGCGAGATACTCCGTGCCGTCGGCGCTCCTCAGGCCGATGTGGACGTGGGTGCCCTGATATTCGATCGAGCCGACGAAGGCGGGGCGCGGGCCGTCGCCGCGGGCGAGGCGGGTGCGATCGCAGCGCACCGCGACCTTGCCGGCGACCGTCGTGACGATGTTGTGGCCGCCCATGAAGCGGGCGACGAACTCGCTCGCCGGCTCGTTGAAGACGCTGCGCGGGCTGCCCTGCTGTTCGATGCGGCCGCCGTTCATCAGCACCACGAGGTCGGCGAGGGCCATCGCCTCCTCCTGCCCATGGGTGACGTGGATGAAGGAGATGCCGAGTTCGCGCTGCAGCCGCTTCAGCTCGGCCCGCATCTTGACCCGAAGGAACGGATCGAGGGCGGAGAGCGGTTCGTCGAGGAGCAGGATCTGCGGTTCGGTGACCAGCGCCCGGGCCAGGGCGACGCGTTGTTGCTGGCCGCCGGAGAGTTGCGAGGGCAGGCGCTCGGCGTAAGGGGTCATGGCGACGAGTTCGAGCAGTTCCATCGCCCGCTTGCGCCGTGCCGCCTTCTCCACCCCACGCATGTGGAGGGCGAAGGCGACGTTGTCGACGACATCGAGATGGGGAAAGAGGGCGTAGGATTGGAACATCATCGCGGTGCCGCGGCGTGACGGTTCCAAGGTGGTGATGTTGTGGGTGCCGAGGACCACATCGCCGTCGCTCGCCGTCTCGTGGCCGGCGATCATCCGGAGCGTCGTGGTCTTGCCGCAACCGGAGGGACCGAGCAGGCAGCAGTAGGTGCCGGCCGGGATCTTGAGATCGATGGCGTCGACGGCGACGACCGGTCCGTAGCGCTTCGTCACTCCGGCGAGTTCCAGGGCGGCGGGTTCGGCCATCGATCGTCGCTCTCTGTCTTGCGCCCCGTCGGCGCTGTCTCGGCCCGCCGGTCGGCGGTCGACAGAAACGTCAGCAATCGATGTGCCAAGCCTACGAGATGCGCGATCGCTCCGGGAAGCCGATTTTCATCAATGACTTGTGGCGGGGTGGGTCGACCGAGCCGCAGCTGACCGTCGTAACGGCATGATCAAGAAAGAGGCATGTCGCACACGATATGTCGCAGGATCGTATACGATTTGAGCGCGCTTCCGGGAGGTGGGGAAGATAGGATAGGCTTCGCCGCGTCGGCGCCGTCGCATGACGATCGGTCGAGCCAGGAGACAGGAATGGGCCTTCGCCTTCCCGTGATCGTCGATGCGGGTGGTCGGCGGGCAGCGACCGCGGACACGCCGTCCAAGGCCGATCGGATCCGCGGCGCCCTGTTGACGGCGATTCTCGAACACCGACTCGGGCCGGGCACCAAGCTGGGCGAGGACGAGATCGGCTCGCTCTACGGCGTGTCGCGCACCATCGTGCGCGGAGTGCTCCAGTCCCTGGCGCACGAGGGCATCGTCGACATCGAGAAGAACCGCGGCGCCTTCGTCGCCCACCCGAGCGTCGCCGACGCCCGTGAGGTGTTCGAGGCGCGCCGCCTGATCGAAGCCGCGGTGACCGCACTCGCGGTGGAACGTCGAGCCCCGGCGGCGATCGCACGGCTCAGGGCGCATCTCGAGGCCGAGCGTCAGGCCACGGAAGAGGGCGACCGCGCCGCCGCCATCCGTCTGTCCGGCGAGTTCCACATCGAACTCGCCCGGATCGCCGGCCATCGCCTGTACGAGACCATTCTGACCGAACTCGTGGCGCGCTCGTCGTTGATCCTGCTCATCTATCATCGCCGCGAGCCGCGCTGTGCCGACGACCATCATCAGCGTCTCGTCGACGCCATCGAGGCGGGAAGGGCGAGCGAGGCCGTCGGGCTGATGAGCCACCATCTCGCCGAGATCTTCGAAGCCCTCGATCTCGACGTCCGGCCCACCGGCGGGCATTCGTTGGCGGAGATTCTCGGACCGTGATCGCACCGCGGCGCACGTCGAGCTACGGCCGGCCGCGGTCGGTGCGGCGCATCGCCGGGTCGAGTGATCCGGCCGCGGATCGGTGGCGGGACGCCCGGGACATCGATCGGGGAAGGCCGAACGGACGATTCACTCGCTGCCCGTCACTCGCTGCCCGAGCGGAAGCGGCCGACGAGGCGGCGCTTGTCGCCGGGATGGACGAAGCGCGCCCAGGTGATCGGCTGGCCGTCGCTCCAGGTTCGGCGCTCGACCACCAGGCAGGCGGTTCCGGTCCGGATCGACAGCAGTCGGGCGATGTCGCGCGTCGCCTCCTCCGCGGTGATGACGTGCTCGGCGTTGCTCCATGGCACGTTGCCGACCAGCCAGGTCCCCGGCGGCTCGCTGTCGAAGCCCATCTCCGCGGCGGCCGGCACGGCACCGAGATTGATCAGCCGGTCCTCGATCTGCAGCGCCGAGCCGTCGGAGAAATGGCGGACGACGAGGTGCAACACAGGCGTTCCGTCTTCGAGCCCGAGCGCGGCGGCGCGCGGGTCGTCTCCGTCGAGCGTTTCGCGGGCGAGGATCTCGAAGGAATAGGCGCCGCCGAGCCGCTCGACCTCGGCACCGATGTCCCAGATCTCGAGCAACGGTCGCTCGGGCGGGCGATCGGCGACGACCGTGCCGGCGCGGCGCCGGCGACTGATCGACCCCTCCGCGGCGAGGCTGCGCAGCGCCCGGTGCACGGTCATCCGGGCGGCGCCGTAGCGCTCCATGATCTCGATCTCTTTCGGGATCTTGGTGCCGGGTGGCCAGGTGCCGTCTCGCATCGGCCGGATCAGAGCGCGCCGAATCTGCTGCCACAACGGCCCTTGGCCATCGAGATCTTCGAGGTCGTTCATCGTTCCTCGTGCCGCGCCGTCGGGCGATCGCCGCCGTATACGGCATCGCCATCCTCGTCCGGCCCGGCCGCGGTGAACCGGCGGGCGGAGCGGACCATCGTCGATTCCGTACGCTCTTCCGCCGGATATTGTCTACACATAATATCGGTGTGGACCTTCGAGGTGACGGGACCTTCGAGACGAAAGGCTGGATCGGATGTTCGACGATGCGGAACTGGCGCGACTGAGAGCGAAATACGGAGACGCGTCGAACGGCGTCATCCACGATCCCGAGCGCGCCCGCGTGGCGCGGATGATGATCGACGAGAACGGCACGCGGGCCGCACCCTATGTCGGCGTTCCGACCTTCCTCGCCGCGCCTCACCACCCGCTCGACCGGGCTGCACCCGATTTCGGCGAGCTCCAGGTGGCGCTCTACGGCCTGCCGATGGACCTCGGTGTCACCAATCGGTCGGGCGCCCGTTTCGGGCCGCGGGCCGTCCGAACGATCGAGCGCATCGGCCCCTACGAGCACGTCCTGAAGTGCATCCCGACGCGGGATCTCCGCGTCGCCGATGTCGGCGACGTGGTGTTCCGCTCGCGTTACGGTCTCGAGATGTGCCACCGGGACATCGAGGCCTACGTTGCGACCATGGCCGCCGCCGGCGTGGTGCCGCTCGGCGTCGGTGGCGATCACTCGGTCACCCTGCCGATCCTGAAGGCGTTGGGCCGTGATCGGCCGCTCGGCCTGATCCACTTCGATGCCCATTGCGACACCGGCGGTCCCTTCGACCACTCGAAGTTCCACCACGGCGGCCCCTTCCGCGAGGCGGTGCTCGAGGGCGTGCTCGATCCGACCCGCACCATCCAGATCGGTATCCGCGGCTCGTCGGAATACATCTGGGAATTCTCCTACGACAGCGGCATGACCGTGATCCACGCCGAAGAGATGCCGGCGATGGGTCTCGCCGCGATCGTCGCGAAGGCCCGGGCGGTGGTCGGTGACGGACCGGTCTACGTCTCCTTCGACGTCGATTTTCTCGATCCGGCCTTCGCGCCCGGCACCGGTACGCCGGAGATCGGCGGACCGACGACACGCGAGGCGATCACGCTGCTGCGCGGCCTCGCCGGGCTCGACATCGTCGGCGGCGACGTCGTCGAGGTCGCCCCCCAGTACGACGCCACCACCAACACCGCTCAGGCCGCGGCCCAGATCCTCTTCCAGATCCTGGCATTGATGGTCTTCAGCCCGTCGGTCGGTGGCAGACCGGCCGGCTGACGAGCGAGGTCTCGATCGGAACGGGTCGCTCGGCGAGGGTGCCGTTTCGTCACACGGACGCGGCGCGACCCGTCGTGGACCGGCGTCGAAATGGCGCAAAGACGGGCGTTGGCGCCGACTTTCGCCTATTGACAAACCTCCCATGCCCTCGTCCTATATGTCTAGACAAAACGGTCCGTGTTCGGCCCAAGGGAGGTGGTCCTCATGAATCGACGTACGCTCATCGGCCTGTCGCTGTCCGCCGGTCTGGCGGCGACCCTTTCGACCCTGGCGGCGCCGGCCTTCGCCGACGTCCTCGACAACGTCAAGAAGGCCGGCGTGCTGCGCGTCGGCACCGAGACCGCCTTCGCCCCCTTCGACTTCATCGATGCCGGCAAGCACACCGGTCTCAACGTCGAGCTCTACGACGAGATCGGCAAGGAGATGGGGGTGAAGATCGAATGGGTGATGCTGCCCTGGGAAGGCGTGCTGCCCGGCCTGGAGAGCGGCAAGTTCGACATCGTCGCGGGGCCGGCGACCATCACCAAGGCGCGGCTCGAGCGCTATCGCTTCTCCCCGCCGATCGCCGAAGCGACCGTGGCGTTGCTCAAGCGCGCCGGTGACGCGTCGATCGCCAAGCCCGAGGACATCGCCGGCAAGGCGGTCGGCTCCGGCAAGGCGACCGCCCAGTTCGCCCAGTTGCAGAAGTACGGTGCGTCGCTGCCGACCCCGGTCGACGCCAAGGAATACGTCTCCTTCAACGAGGCCTACGCCGATCTCGCCGCCGGCCGCATCGTCGCGGTGGCGAATTCGCTGCCCAACATCGCCTTCGTCGCCCAGCAGCGCAAAGGCACCTTCGAGGTCGTCCAGCCGCCCTTCGGCCAGAAGTCCTACTTCGGCTATCCCGAGCGCAAGGACGCCGACTACGCCTCGCTCAACGACGCGGTCGCCGCGGCGATCGGCAAGATCAAGGCCGACGGCCGCATGGCCAAGCTGCAGACCAAGTGGTTCGGCGTCACCTTCGACACGCCGGCCGAGGTCAAGGACCCGGCGTTCTGATCCGGTCGTCCCGCATGGTCCGGCCCGGGTGACCGAGCCGGACGACGTCTGTCGCGAGGGACCCCTCGCGGGCGCCGGCCTTCGGCGTGCCCTCGCCGGGGAAGGACTAAGGATCACCGCCCGATGACCTGGGAGCTCTTCGAGCTGCTGCTCGTCGCCTCGATCAAGACGGTCGCGCTCAGTGGGCTGTCGATCGTCTTGGGCTTCTTCCTCGCCGCCGGCGTCTGCGCCGGGATGCTGTCGCAGAACGTCGCCGCGCGCCGCGCCGGCCGGCTCTTCGTCAGCTTCTTCCGCGGTACCCCGCTCCTCGTCCAACTGCTGCTCATCTACCACCTCTTGCCCCGCGTCGGCATCGACGTGCCGAGCGAAGTGGCGGCGGTGATCGGCATGTCGCTGTGTACCGCCGCCTATCAGGCGGAGATCCTGCGCGGCGGTTTCGGCTCGGTGCCCAAGGGTCTGCTCGAGGCCGCCGACATGTGCGGCATCGGCGCCTTCGACACCTTCCGCCGTATCCGCCTGCCGATCGCGGTGCGGCTGACCCTGCCGGCGTTGACCAGCGAACTGATCATGATCCTCAAGGCGTCGTCGCTGGTCTCGGTGGTCGGAGTGATCGAACTGACCCGCATGGCCCAGGACCTCGCCGCCAGCACCTTCCTGCCGTTGCCGCTCTATGCCGCCGCCGGTCTGATCTATCTCGTCATCAACGCGGTGATCGCCTCGATCGGCGCGATCGTCGAACGCCGGGTGGCACGGGGGCACGCATGAGCTTCGATCTCGGCCTCCTCCGCACCTACGGCGTCGAGATCCTCGTCGCCTTCGGCGTCACCTTCCTGATCTGGATCGCCGCGTCGGCACTCGGCATGATCGGCGGCTTCGCCGTGGCGGTCGCCCGCCGCTGGGGTCCGGCCTGGGTGGCCTGGCCGCTGCGCGCCTTCGTCGAGGTGATCCGTGGCACGCCGTTCCTGGTGCAGATCTTCCTGCTCTACTACGGCGGTCCCTTCATCGGCCTTTCCCTCGACGCCGTACCGGCCGGGCTCCTCGGCCTCACCATCTACGGCTCGGCCTACTATTCCGAACTGTTCCGCACCGGCTTCGACGCCATCCCCAAGGGCCATCTCGAGGCGGCCGATTGTGTCGGCTTCTCGCGAGTCCAGATGATCCGCCGCATCATCGTGCCGGAGATGACGATGCTGGTGCTGCCGGCGATGGTCAACATGACCATCCTGATGCTCAAGGAGACGGCGATCCTGTCGATCATCTCGGTGCCGGAACTGACGCTCGAGGTCTCCTCGATCGGCTCGGCGCACTACGCCTTCGTCGAGAGCTTCACCATCCTGGCCCTCGCCTACTGGGCGCTGGTCGAACTCTGCGGCTGGGCCGGACGGCTCGCCGAGTCCCGCCTCTCCAGATATCGGTTCGCCCACTCATGACCTCGTCCCCCGCCATCCGCGTCCGCGGCGTCGTCAAGCGCTACGGCGCCACCGAGGTTCTCACCGGCATCGATCTCGACGCGCCGCGCGGCGAGGTCACCTGTCTGCTCGGTCCCTCGGGGTCGGGCAAGAGCACGCTCCTGCGCTGTATCGCCTTCCTGGAGGAGACCTCCGACGGGCTCATCGAGATCGACGGCGAACCGCTCGGCTACGGACCCGGCTCGAACGGCGGTCGCGTCCGCCTGCCGCCGGCCTCGATCCGCGCGGTGCGCTCGAACATCGGCATGTGTTTCCAGCAGTTCAATCTGTGGCCGCACATGACGGCGCTCGGCAACGTCTCCGAAGCGCTGGTGACGGTGAGGAAGTTCTCGCGCGGCGAGGCCGAGGCCCGCGCCATGGCCGAACTGGAGAAGGTCGGTCTCGCCAAGCGCGCCACCCACTACCCGAGCGAACTCTCCGGCGGTCAGCAGCAGCGCGTCGCCATCGCCCGCGCTCTGGCGCTGGAGCCGAAGATCATGCTCTTCGACGAGCCGACCTCGTCGCTCGATCCGGAACTGACCGGTGAGGTGCTCAACGTCATGCGGCGTCTCGCCGAGACCGGCATGACCATGGTGGTGGTCACCCACGAGATCGGCTTCGCCGCCTCGGTCGGCTCGAAGATCGTCTTTCTCGACCACGGTAAGATCCTGGTCGAGGGCTCGCCGACGCAGGTCTTCGGCAAGCCGCGTCACGCCCGCATCGACCAGTTCCTCGACACCTATCTCGACCGCGGCGCCGCCGGCCTGCTGTGATCGCCGGAGCACCGGACGCGAAAGGGGCCCGATCGCTCGGGCCCCTTCTTTCGTGTCGCGGGATCGTCGCGGCCCGATCTCAGCCGGGCGCCCCGACCAGTTCGGCCATCGCCTCGAGGAACTGGTCGTTCTCCTCCGGCGCGCCGATGCTCACCCGGGCGAAATGGCGGTATCCCGGCTGTTTCCACGGTTTGACGATGACGCCGCGGGCGAGCAGCGCCTCGGCGAAGGCGGTGGCGTCGCCGCCGCAGTCGAAGAACAGGAAGTTGGCCTTCGACGGCGCCACGGTGACACCGAGGCGGGCGAGTGCCTCGCCCACCCGTGTCCGTTCGGCGAGCGTGCCGGCCACCACTTCGGCGAGATGGGTGTCGTCGGCGAGCGCCACCACCGCGGCGGCCTGGGCGACGGCGTTGACGTTGAACGGGGTGCGGACGCGGTCGATCAGATCGCGCAAGGGGGCTTCACCGAAGATACCCCAACCGACCCTGAGCCCGGCGAGACCGTAGGCCTTGGAAAAGGTGCGCAGTACCGCCCAAGGATGGCTCGCGCCCTCGAGCATCGTCGCGGCGGACGGGTAGTCGGGACCGGCGGCATATTCGGCATAGGCTTCGTCGACCACCACCAGCGTCTCGGGCGAGACCGCCGCCAACACTCGGCCGAGCTCGGCGCCGGTCAACCAGCAGCCGACCGGGTTCATCGGATTGGCGAAGATCAACATCCGGCAGGGCGTGGCGAGGGCCGCGACCAGCGCGTCGACGTCGACGGTCAGATCGGGGCGGACCGCGACGCGCTCGACCGTCGCCCCCATCATCGTCGCGTAGTCCTCGTGCAACGGAAACGACGGGTAGAGCGTCACCACTCGGTCACCGGGGCGCAACGTCGCGCGGGCGACGATGGCGAGCAGATCCTCCGACCCGTTGCCGATCATGATGCGCTCGGCGGCGATGCCGGCGTGCTCGGCCAGCGCCCGACGCAGGTCGCGGCTCGCCGGATCGGGGTAGATCCGCATGGCGGCGA
Organism: uncultured Alphaproteobacteria bacterium; assembly: GCA_937864925.1. Classification (GTDB taxonomy): domain Bacteria; phylum Pseudomonadota; class Alphaproteobacteria; order Rhizobiales; family Ancalomicrobiaceae; genus CALBKH01. Next base: position 12,699 of record CALMFH010000210.1, read on the forward strand.
CCGCCGCGGCCACCGCCGGTGCCACCCGTGGGCTCGGCCCGATCGGATTCTCGTTCGATCCGAGCTTGGCGATGCGGGCCGGGGCGTAGCGTGCCATCAGTTCGGCGACGGTGAGCCCGGCGTTGTAGGGCGCAAGACGTGTGACTTCCGGGCGGACCGCGTCCGACGACTGCGACATGAGTTTTCCTCCGGGTCTTCGATGTGTCACCGCCGCACGGAACCGTCGGTCCGGTCGAGGCGAACGAGAAGGATGTCGGCCGAACGGCCGAGCGCCGCCACGACCGGATCGGCCACCCCCTCGATCCGCAGCGCATCGCCCGGACCGAGGTCGAAATCGGCGCCATCGGCGAACACCACCCGCACCGCGCCGGCGGCGACGACGAAGGAGACGTCGCCGTCGAGCGTCAGGCCGACCGCCGCGCCGATCGCCATGCGATCGACGCGGTGCCGCCATCGGCCGCGCCGAGTCATGACGTTGAGATCCTCGATCGGCCCGGCGATCGGCCGGCCGTCGACGGCGACGTCGGCGGGGAAGGGGAGGGGCGTCGTCGTCGGGCCGGCGCGCGCGACACGATCGGCGAAGACGAGATCGATCCCGGCACCGTCGACCACCGCCAGGGTGCGGTCGACGCCCGGAAAGATCGAGAACGGCCCGGCCGCCTCCACCCGCGCCCGGCTCACCCGCCAGTCGAACTCGGCGAGGCGGGCACCCGCCGGAAAGACGGCGTATTCGACGGTGGTCCCGCCGCCGTTCTTCCACGCCATCGCCGGCAGCGCGGCGAGGCGCAGCACCTGCACCTTCGCCGCTCTCGGGATTTCGGCCGAGCCCGGCACGTCGCTCATCCGAGGATGCCGGGCAGGTCGAGGCCCTGACGAACCGCCCAGTCGCGGGCGATGTCGTAGCCGGCGTCGGCATGGCGCATGACGCCGGTCGCCGGGTCGTTCCACAGCACTCGGCCGAGCCGCTTCGCCGCCGCGTCCGAGCCGTCGGCGACGATCACCATACCGGCGTGCTGGGAGAAGCCCATGCCGACGCCGCCGCCGTGATGCAGCGACACCCAGGTCGCTCCGGACGCGCAGTTCAGGAGCGCGTTGAGCAGCGGCCAGTCGGAGACGGCGTCGGAGCCGTCGGCCATCGCTTCGGTCTCGCGGTTGGGCGAGGCGACCGAGCCGCTGTCGAGGTGATCGCGGCCGATGACGATCGGCGCCTTCAACTCGCCCTTGGCCACCATCTCGTTGAAGGCGAGGCCGAGGCGATGGCGGTCGCCGAGCCCGACCCAGCAGATGCGCGCCGGCAGGCCCTGGAAGTGGATGCGCTCGCGCGCCATGTCGAGCCAGGTGTGGAGATGCGGATCGTTCGGGATCAGCTCCTTCACCTTGGCGTCGGTCCGGGCGATGTCTTCCGCGTCGCCGGAGAGTGCCGCCCAGCGGAACGGGCCGATGCCGCGGCAGAACAGCGGGCGGATGTAGGCCGGCACGAAGCCGGGGAAGTCGAAGGCGTCGCTCACACCCTCTTCGAGCGCCATCTGGCGGATGTTGTTGCCGTAGTCGGTCGTCGGCACGCCCTCGTGCCACCACTCCAGCATCGCCTTCACATGGGTCGCCATCGAGGCACGAGCCGCCTTCTCGACGCTCTTCGGATCGCTCTCGCGCTTCGCCTCCCAGTCGGCGAGTGTCCAGCCGGCCGGTAGATAGCCGTTGATCGGATCATGGGCCGAGGTCTGGTCGGTGACGAGATCGGGGCGAATGCCGCGACGGCGCATCTCCGGCAGGATCTCGGCCGTGTTGCCGAGGAGGCCGACCGAGATCGGCTTGCCGCACGCGACCGCGCGCTCGATCATCGCCATCGCCTCGTCGAGCGTGTCGGCGCGGGCGTCGAGATAGCCGGTGCGCAGCCGGAAATCGATACTCGACGGCCGACATTCGACCGCGAGACAAGAGGCCCCGGCCATTGTGGCGGCGAGCGGCTGCGCCCCGCCCATGCCGCCGAGCCCGCCGGTGAGGATCCAGCGGCCCTTCCACGAGCCGCCGTAGTGCCGCCGCCCGGCCTCGACGAAGGTCTCGTAGGTGCCCTGCACGATGCCCTGGCTGCCGATGTAGATCCACGACCCCGCGGTCATCTGGCCGTACATCATCAGGCCCTTGCGATCGAGCTCGTGGAATTTCTCCCAGGTCGCCCAGTGCGGCACGAGGTTGGAATTGGCGATCAGCACGCGCGGCGCATCGGGGTGGGTGCGGAAGACGCCGACCGGCTTGCCCGACTGGACCACCAGGGTCTGGTCGTCGTCGAGCCGGCGCAGGGTGGCGACGATGCGGTCGAAACTCTCCCAGTCGCGCGCCGCCCGGCCGATGCCGCCGTAGACCACCAGTTCGGACGGCCGCTCGGCGACGTCCGGGTCGAGATTGTTCATCAACATGCGCAGCGCCGCTTCGGTGAGCCAGCTCTTGGCGGTGATCTCGGACCCCCGTGGGGCGCGGACGATGCGGGCGTTGTCGATGCGGGTCATGGGCGTTCCTCGGGATCGGCGGTCTTCGGTGGCGGTTCGAACCGCGGTGGTGGACGCGGTCTCGGCGTCACGCCGCCCCGACCCGGCGACGAGGCGGACATCGGCCCGCGACGTGCCGTGAGTGCAGGGCATGTGAGCGAGCTCCGGCCGGGGGGGGCGATTCGGTTTCGCCGGAGCGGACTTTGCGTGAAGCCGAGCATGCTGTCAATATGTCTATACATAATAGCCACAGGAGCGACCCTCGTCGAAAAGCACCGCCACATCGGGCGACGGACATTTCCGGGGCGGACGAGAGCGTGCCGTGGTGACCTCCGCGGAAGCGGTGGCGACGACCCTGCTTCGAGCGGATCGATCCGGTCACCTCGGGAGCCGCAACATTCGGGATCGGGATTCCGGCTTCACCGGCAATCGGCGCGTCCATGATCGGCCGGAGACCGCCCCAAGACCCGCCGCCGTCGCCGGTCGAAACGTCCCCGTGGTTCTCGCTGCGCCGGATGTCCGCATTTCGTGTCGCGGCGTCGGGGGAGCGCGGCCGTTCGCGCCGGTCCGGGCCCTGATCGACGGCCCGAAGACCGTCCGGGCGCCCGGGAGCGGAGACGAGGGCCGGCATGGTCGGTTCGTCTCCCGCGGCCTCGGTCCGCGGCCCGACGCCGGAGTATTACGCCCGCCGGCTCCCGGCCGGCGACGCCCACCGCCGAACCCGAGCTCCGCTGTGTCGAAAGTCGCGTTCGGACCGAACCCGAACGCCGTCCGGTCACGAACGAGAACGGACCGCAGCCCGGGCGGAGGCACCCTCTCGTCGGTCCGACGGACCCGAGGCGTGATGTCGGACGGTCACTCATACCGGGCTCGTGAAATTCGGACTCGTCCGAATTTCATGAGCGTTACGGCCCGACCGGCCGACGCC
>CALMFH010000211.1 GCA_937864925.1 uncultured Alphaproteobacteria bacterium
CAGGTCGTCACGTGCCCTGGTGAGAGCCTCGATCTCGCCGCGGCGCGCTTCCGCCAGCGCGGTCAGATCGTCACGTGCCCTGGTGAGAGCCTCGGCGGTCACCGCACAGCGCTCGGCAGCCGAGAGCGCGGCGTTCTTCGCGTCGGCTTCGACGGCGATCCGGCGCGTGAGCTCGATGTCCCGTGCCGAGCTTTCGCCGAGTGTCCGGCGGAGCGCTTCGATCTCACCAGACATCCGCTCGCGCAACGCCTCGCGGGAGGCTTCCACTCTGCGCACGAGGCCTTCGAGATCGGCGAGGCGCGACCGCTGGATCTCCCCGTACCGGGTGCATTCGCGCCGGATCTCCGCGACCAACCGCTTCGTATCGCGGACGAAGACCGCCTGGACGACACCCGGATTGCGCTCGGGAAACACGGCGATCGACCGAAAGCCTTTCTCGGCGAGGAACCGATCGAGGTCCTCCAGCCCGAGATCGGCCCCGTCGTCGACGACATGCGCATCGAGCAGGGCCCGCGCGACGATCACATCGAGGCGATCCGTCAACGCACCTGCACCCGACAGGATCGCGCGTGCCGGCAGGCAATCGACATGGAGCCAGTTGACGGTTTCGGCGAAATCGTCCGCTGAACCGGCGACGAGAGCGGCGAGATCGATCGCGGCCCGCTCCTGCTCCGCCACCGGTCCGAGGTTGGGCCACAATCTGTTCAGTCGCACCGGCGCGACGAGACCGCTTTCGTTCGGCGAGCCGGCGCGGTGGAAGACCACCGGCCCCTCGGTCGCCGCCACCACGGCGGACCGGACCGACCATCCCGGTCTCGCCTCCGCCACCGCCTCGAGGCTTCGCAGGCGGCTTTCCTCCGCCTCGACGAGCAGGGCACGTGGCGCCTGCTCGAGGCCGAAGCCGTCGAGGGTGCGTCCGCTACCGGCACCGACGAGCAGATATCCCGTCACGGGATGGAGCTGGCCGAGCACAGTGAACCAGGTATCCTCATCCGCTTTCGATGGCATGTCGTGATGCTTTCTTCCCCGCCGATCGGCTTCGGTCCACCGGGGACGGTGAACACGGCCCTCCGGTTCAGCCTTTCGTCTTCACCAGCGTCGCTCGGCGCAGGAAGACACCGAGCCGGCGCATGTCACTGCTCCCCCCGATCGACGGCGAGATCGTTTCCGGCACGCGAAATTCCAGCGTTGCGGATTCGCCGCTGGTGATCTTCGCGGTGGTCGCGATCACGACCGGGAAATTCAGCGGCTTCTTCTTCCGCGCGAATGGAGGCCACCACGGACTGCCGAGGGCGTCGCCCCGAAGCTTCAGGGGACCCCCGTCGAGGCTGACCGTCATGCCCCGTAGGATCGCAGGCGACATGGTGAGGACGATGTCGAATTCGACGGCGTAGGTCCCGGGCGCCAGTTTCGGGAGGTGCAATCGACTGACCGTCTCGGGCCCGGACCAACGTCCCTCCTGTTCGGCGTGGTACCAGCCTTCGCCGTCGACGGCGTCACGCATGTCGACGATGATCGGACCACCGTCGGCCACGGTGGCCGCTTCGGCCTTCGGCGACACCGGTCCGGGCTCCGCCGCGGTGACGGACACGGCGGTCTCCGTCACCACCGCTTCGGCCGCGCTTCGCGACGTCCGAAGATGGAATTCGAGCTCCTCCTGAAGCTGCGCGAGCCTCTTTTCGAGAAGGTCGTTCTCGGCGGTGAGTTTGCGCACCCTCGCTTCGGCCGCCTGTGCGGCTTCTTCGTCGACGGCGTTTCGCGCCGCTGTGTCGCGGGCCGCCCGGAGTTCGGCGTTGGCCCTCGCCAAGTCCCGCGCGATGCCGTCCCGTTCGGTGGAGACCTCGGCGAGCTTCTGGTCGAGCGCGACCCGGATCGCGACCATGGCGTCACGTTCGCGTGTCACGCCGGCCAATTCGCCCTCGAGAGAAGATTTGGCGGCGGCCAACGCGGCGTGGGCCGCCGAGAGTTCCCCGACCTCCCTCTCGCGCATCGCGGCGGTATCGCGTAGCGTCCGGTATTGTTCCCAGACCAGCATGGCGAGGTCCCGAGGTTCGAGATCCTGCGGATCGTCGAACTGGGGAAGTACGTTGTGGAGCCGCCCCGAAGCGCCGCCGGTCGCCGCGACCGAATGGCGGCCGGGGATGTCGGCGGAGCTCTCCAGCTCCAAGAAGAGCTCGCGCGCGTCGTCGGCTTTTTCGACCAACAGCGTGGCGACGAGATCGAAGAGCGGCGTGCGGTCCGTCCGCACCACCGGTTCGACGTTCTCAGCCGTCAGTTTCGCTTTGAGATGATCGCGGACGAGCCCGACGAAGAACCGAGAATCGGGGGCGACGGCGGCAGCGTTGATGAGCAGGCAGCGATCGCGGTTGGCATGATGGAACCGCAACAGTTCGGCATTGACCGCCGCCCACAGCGCCAGACATCGCTCGACCCGTTCGGGAGCCGCCTCTTCCTTCGAGATCAGGTCGGCGACGGCCTGCTCGGGCGAGGAGTAGACCAGCACGAACCTCACCTGCGGGTCGAAATCGCGCCAGTGTTCGAGCATGTAGACCAGTCGCGGGTCCGCCCACCCCCAGTCGGTCTGCTTCAGGTTCGCGAGCATGAGGTCCACGGACAGCGCCTGCCAGACCTTGCCGAGTTCGACCTGCGACACGCTCGAAGGGTCGTTCGGATCGATCCCGTTCGCGGCACAGGCGCTCTCGCTCAGTGCGACAGGATCGAATCCTTCACGTTTCGACGGCTCGGCAGGCGCGAGCCCGGCGCGCCGGAGGGTCTCGAGCACATCGAGATACCTCGAATTTCCGTCACCGCAGACCAGGAGAATCGACATCCACGAAGGCTCACTTGCATGCTGAAGCGACGAACCGACACTCGCGACCACGAAGCTTCTTACAACCCTTGCAGCCCCGAGCCCAGCCCGCAGGTTGCCGGAGGCGCATATCCGATGACGTGACGTCATATTTCGGTGTCTTCGCGGCGAGAACGACACCGGCCGTCGGGAGCGGGTCGCCGGCGAGCCGTGGTCGCCCCGGCGAGGAGCCTGCAGACCACGTCGCATGCGTCTTCTGGGGAATGGGGAACCACCCGGTCGCCCCCCCTTCGTGAAGACTACGCGATGGATCGTGATGGCGAAGGCGGCGCGAGCTCGCGCCTGCACCTCGCGTCTTCGTCTGCCTGATCGAAACCTCGTCCGGTCTCGTCGACACCGCCGCACCCGAACGGTGAGCGCCAGCACATCTGCGGAGGGAACGGGTCGGTCTTCGCTTGGCGCCGATCGCCGTCGAACAACACCCGATCTGTCCCCACCCCCCCGAACCGGCCGCATAGTCGTCGGTGAAGGTTCGCCGACAGGAGCGAGACGGAATGGCCGACACCCCCAATCTCGAGCTGCCGATCATCGAAGCGGCGCAAGCGCAGAAACACGTGACCCACAACGAGGCCTTGCGGGCTCTCGACGCGATCGTCCAACTCGGCGTCGTGACCGCGGGTCTCACCGCTCCACCCGCCGACCCCGACGAAGGCAGCCGCTACATCGTCGCGACGAGCGCGACGGGCGTTTGGGCGGGTAAGGATGGCGTGATCGCCGCATATCAGGATGGCGCCTGGGCGTTTCACACTCCGAAGGTCGGCTGGCTCGCCTGGGTCGGCGACGAGGAGGAGATCCATGTCTTCGACGGTGCGGATTGGATCGCCTATGCGAGCGGTCTCACCTCGGTCAATCCGGTTCCGCTCGCCGGTGTCAACACCACCGCCGACGCGACCAATCGGCTCGCCGTCAAGTCGAATGCCGTCCTGTTCTCTCATGACGACGTGACCCCTGGCGACGGGTCGATCCGGCACAAGATCAACAAGGCCACGGCAGACAGGACCGCCACGGTGGTCTTCCAGGACAACTGGTCCGGGCGTGCCGAGATCGGGCTCGCCGGCGACGACGATCTTCACTTCAAAGTGTCCGCCGATGGGGGGACCTGGAAAGAAGGCCTCCGCCTCGACCGGACCACCGGCGCCGCCGCGTTTCCCTCCGGCACGCGGCACGCACCGACGGGCGCCTCCACCAACATGCTGGTCCAGACCCCGGGGGGTACCGGGGTGACGACGATCTGGCGGTTCGATGCGGCGCATGTGGGGATTCCGCGCTTCGCCACCATCGCGTCCGTCTCGGGTGACTGCATCACGCTGACCGAGGCCCGTGCCCGAGAGTTCTTCAACAACGACTACATGGAGCACGTCTCCTACGTCCACGTCTGGAATACCTCGAAATCTCCGGAGCAGAGCGCCTGGCTGAGGGCCGGCGCCGCCACGTCGACCACCGCGTCGTCGAACCTCTATGTGACGAACGCCGCGGACATCGCCGGTTGGTCGAGCACCGATCAACTCCGCCTCGGGGAACCGATCGGTGCCTTCGGCGGCGTGATCAACAACACCAACGTGGCGGCCATCGACATCTCTCCGATGATGCAGCGCTTCTTCACCACGGCGTTTCGTCAGAGTGGCCTGCTGATCGCCATGACGATCTCGACCAACGGATCGTCGGGCGGTTGGTACGGGCAGGTCGCCGTCTCGCCGGACGCTACGGCCGGCAGCTTCGGCGTCACCTACACGCCGAACGACGGGTCGGTGATGCAGGGCACGGCGGTCATCGGGGCGACCGTCGCCTCGCCGATATCGAATTCCAATCTCCTGTTCGTCCGCGAGCTCGACAACGGCTCAGGCACCCTGCTCGTCAGTATGCTCGCGGTCAAAGGCATCTACGTGTGATCGAGGAAGGTTCGCCATGGACATTCGCGTCTACAAGCACGGGGAATTGGCCTTCACCATCGGCGACCCGGCCGACCTCGCGCGGCGCGTACCGCTCGAGCCCGAGGAGGGCTACGAGCTCGATCCGGACGACGTCGCAGCCTGGCGCGCCGCGGAGACGGTGAAGTCGGTCCGCCGGGAGGCGCAGCGGCGGATGATGGTGCTCTTGGGCGCTCGCGACGCGACCCATCTCGATATCCTCGTCTCCAACGGGTCGCGCGAGGCCATCCGGCTGTTGCGGAAGGGCGCGGCGAACTGGACGCCGGACGAGATGGCGAGGGCGGCCGAGTTGGAGCGGCTCGACGCGCGGATCGAAGCTATCCGGGCGGCCGGCGACGCGCTGGAGCGCATGGTGCCCGTGCCCGAAGATGCTGACGCCGACACCTGGTGGCCGGCGACCTAGTGCACCGGTCCAGTCGGATGCAACAGGTCGAAGGCCGCATCCGACTGGATAAGCCGCTGCACCAACAAAAGAATCTAGTGCACGGCCGAAGCCTCGAGGTGAATCATCCGGCTGAATCCGTGCACTAGAACCGGGACGGTGCCGTCGGTCCCGGTTCTCGTCCGGTCGATCCGATGCCGGGCAGAGCCGGTACGACCCGCGTCCGGGTTTCATCGGCCGAGCGTCGATGTCCGGCAGCGGTGGGCGCGCGGGCCGGCCACAGCTGGACCATCAGGACCGCCGCGAAGATCGCCGCCGAGCCGGCCCATTGCGCCCCGGTCAGCCGGTCGCCGAGCAGCACCATGCCGAACAGTGCCGCGAAGGGCGCCTCCGCCGAGAAGATGATCGCCGCATCGGAGGCGCGAGTGTGGCGCTGCGCCAGAGCCTGGAGCGTGTAGCCGATGCCGCCGGAGACGACCCCGGCATAGGCGATCTCCGGCGCCGCAGCCCATACGCCCTCCCAGGAGATCGGGTCGTGGACCATCGCCCAGGTCCCGGCGAAGACGGCGATCGCCGCATATTGCGCCGTCACCAGCAGCAGCGGCCGGTTGAGGTGGCGCATCGCCATGCCGATGAGCACGATCTGCAGCGCCCACAACACCGCACCGGCGGTCAACAACACGTCGCCGATCACCAGCGTCGCACCGCCGATCCCGCCCGCCAGCAGCCAAGCACCGACGAGGCCGAGCCCGGCCGCCGGCCATACCCCGAACCCCGGTCGCTCGTGGGTGAGCGTCATCGCCACGAAGGGGGTGAACAGGATGTAGAGCGAGGTGAGGAAGCCGGCGTTGGTGACCGACGTGGTGACGAGCGAGAACTGCTGCAGCAGGCTCGCGCCCAGGAACACCACCGCCACCGCCGCCATCAGCCCCCACGACCGCCACGACAACGGCGTCGGCGACAGCCGGTGCTCACGCGCCAGGAACGGCGCCGTCACCACCATCGACAACAGGAAGCGCAACGCCAGGAACCACATCGGCGTCAACGATTCCATCGCCGTCTGTTGCGGCACGAAGGCGGCGCCCCAGATCGCGGCGGCGAGGAGAATGAGCAGATTGGCGGTGGTCCGGGTCATGGGCGCCGTCGCCGCGAGGCACAGGAGAGGAAAGGGAGAGGCATGTGCGCGATGCACCGCCCGCATCTCTCATGCCCGTACTCGGACGAATGTTCAAGAGGGCGCCGAGCTCCGTCGGGTCGGCGGACGAGTCCGCTGGTGCCGCGGCACCGGGTGGTCGGAGGCGGGGTGGTCGGTCGGGGAGGGGGATCAGCCGGCGGCGCGCAGTCGCAGCGGGTGCCGGGTGGCCTCGTGATGGCCCATGAAACGGGCCGCATCCGGCGGCGCGAGCGGTGCCGCATAGAGGAAGCCCTGCACCCAGGCACGTTCGCAGATACCGACGAGAGCGATCTGGTCGGCGGTCTCGACCCCTTCGATCACCACCTGTTTGTCGAGGATCCGTGCCAGTTCGATCATCGCGCCGACGATCGCCGCGGTCTCCGGGGCGGTGGTGAGATCGCGGACGAAGTCGCGATCGATCTTGAGGATGTCGATTTCCGGCCGACGCAACCGGGTCGCCGACGAGCGGCCGAGATCGAAGCCGTCGACGGCGATGCGCAGCCCGGCGGCATGAGCGGTCGCGAGGTGACGGGCGATCGGGGACCGCTCCTCCTCGCCGATCGTCCGCTCCGAGATCTCGAGCACCAGCGCCGAGGGGTCGACCCGGTGGCGTGCGGCGATCGCAAGCAAGCGGCCGACCGCATCGGGCTGGGTGAGGAAGGAGCCCGCCACGTTGACCGAAAGGAAGTGCGGATCGTGGCCCTGGGCCGACCAGTCGGCATACTGGCGGCAGGCCCGGTCCAACACCCAGGTGGTGATCTGGCTCATCAGGCCGACACGCCGCGCCGTCGGCAGGAACAGGTCCGGTTCGATCAGGCCGCGGCTCGGATGGTTCCACCGCACCAGAGCTTCGAAGCCGTGCAATGCCTTTCCGTCGAGCGAGACGATCGGCTGGTAGTGGAGAACCAGTTCGTTCTCGGCGATCGCCCGCCTGAGATCCGCCTCTTCCGACCGCACCTGCGCCACGGCCGAGCGCAGTTCCTCGTCGAAGAACACCGGATCGTCGAGATCGGAGCGTTTGGCGTGGTACATGGCGAGGTCGGCCGCCGACAGGAGACCGTCGACGTCGCGCGCGTCGTTCGGCCACATGGCGCAGCCGATCGACGCCCCCAGGGCGAAGCGGTGGCCTTCGATCTCCATGATACGGCCGAGCGACCGGTTGATCCGGAGGCCGATTTCACGGATCTCGTCGGCGGTGCCCGCCCGGGGTAGGATCACCACGAATTCGTCGCCGCCGAGACGGGCGACCACGTCGTCCGGCCGGAGCGCCGCCTCCAGGCGACGCGCCACTTCGATCAACACGCCGTCGCCTGCGGCGTGTCCGAACATGTCGTTGATCGGTTTGAACCGATCGAGATCGATCAGCATCACCGCCAGTCGGTCGCCCTGCGGGTCCGCTACGGCGAGCGCGTGGTCGATCTCGTCGATCAGCGAAGCGCGATTGAGCAGACCGGTCAGAGGGTCGTGCCGCGCCAACCGGGACAGTTCGCTCTGCGCCGCGTCGGCCCGCCGCACCTCGCGGCCGAGATTGCCGAGCAGCGGCCAGAAGATGACGAAGGCTTCGCCGAACAGGACCAGCACCGTCGCCCAGCCGAGCCAGGTGTGGATGTCCTCGCGCCAGATCTTCCGCGTGTCCGTCTCGGCCCGCAGCTCGCCGAGCAGCCGCTCGGCGGCGAGACGCGCCGCTGTGGCATGAGAATCGGTGATGACGAGGAAGCCGTCTTCGCGCGGATCGGCGATGATGGCGATCTCCTCGTCCTCGTGCAGCATCGTGTCCTCGAGCGCGACGCGGACGTCCGACGACATGTCGGCGATGATCTTGTCGAGGCTGTAGGGCGGTTCTCGCAGGATCTTCCAGGTGGTCGCGGCGACGTTGCTGTTCCTCATCGCCCGTTCGAGCATCGCCCGATCGACGACCAGGCGCTCACGAGACGCCCGTAGATTGCGCCGCAGGCCACGCAACCGCACTTCGTCCGGCTCCGAGCGCCGCACCTCGGTGACGAGGTCGCGCATGGTGATCTGTTGCGAGGCGAGTTCGACGCGGAGTTCCTCGATGGCGCTCATCGTGTCGTCGAGGGCGCGCTCGTCGACGACGAAGTCGCGCATGATCAGGAAGGAGGAGATCGTCAGGGCGACCAACACCGCCAGCGCCACGGCGTAGCGTGTCCCGTGCTGTCTGGTCGACGCATGGGGGCGTCCGACCCGGTCGGGCGTTCGTGATGACACCTCTGGTCCGTCCCTCGTCCGACGAGCCGCCCCCCGCGACTCGCGTCTTCCTGGCGGACGAGGCTTTCTCGAGAACCTTAAGAAATGAATCCGAATGCGCCGCCCGACGCCCTGCATGGTCAATTTTCTCTGAACCGACGCTTCGGTTCACGCCACGGGAGTGCTCGGCATTCCACGGCCGGCCGACGTCCGGGCTCGGATACGGAGAGCCTCGTCACGATCGCTTCACCGCGAGGAGAGCCCCGTCGGTATCGTCGTCGCGGCGGCATGAACGGCCCGGATCGACGCGGCGATTTCACGGCGCCACCGTTCCGTCTATGAGCGATCGTTCTTCTCCCGCCCCGGTGATCGGCGCACCACCGACCGCCGCACCGTGATCGCCACCGAAGTCACCGCCGCCGCGATCGCCGCCGCCCACCACGCCGGCGCGATGCGGGCCGAGAACGCGAAATTCGCCTCGACCAGCGGTAGGATCGACCGACCGGTCTTGAGCCCGAACCATACCGTCTCGGCCGCGGCGGCGAAGACGAAGGCGGTGAGCACGGCGATCGCCACCGTCCCGATGCCGGGGGCCGCCCGCAGATCGATCTGCATCCGCACCGCGAGCCCGGCGAAGGCGAGGCCGGTCAGGATCGCCCCCTGGCCGAGGTCGAGTTTCGACTGCAGGAAGAGGTGGACGAGGGCGAGGATCAGGATCGGGTGCACCAGCCGGTGCAGACGTTTCCATCGCTCGGCCCCGAGGCGCGCCACCACGGCGTCACGCGACGTCGCGCCCAACGCCGCGAGACCGACGAGCGCGATGAAGCCGATCGCCAGGTAGGGGCGGACCGCGATCTCGAAGCCGAGTGTCGTCGGTGCGAAGCCGAGGTCGGCGGCCCACAGGGTGACGTGAACCGCGGTGTAGGCGAGGACCGCGAGCCCGATCATCCGCCGAACCCCGATCAGCCGGGCGGAGCCGCCGAGATGACGCAGCGGCGTGATCGCCACGGCGAGGAGAAGGAGGCGGACCGCCCAGTCGCCGCTGACGTGGATGGCCTCGGCGAGCGGTCGGGGACCGAGGTCGTCGCGTGCCCATCGCTGCACGAGATCCACTGCCGGCAGCCACATCGCGACGAAGACCGCGGCGCGGAAAGTCGAGAAACGGCCGGTTCGATCGGTCCAGGGAAGCAGGGGGGCGAGTGTCTCGGGCATCGATCCTCGGCGAGAACGGGGAAGGAGTGGCCTCTGCCCTACGTCGCCGCGCCCGTTTCGTTTCATCACGACGTCGCGAGGTGGCGATCGGGTCCCGCCGTCGTCGTCTTCCGAACCCTGTCAGACGTGGGCCTCCAGGATGGCCTGGGTCGCCGCGGCGGTGCGATTCCAGTCGAACTGCGCTGCCCGTGCGAGACCCGCCGCGCGTAGCGTCGCGACGTCGTGGCGTCCGGCGAAGAAGTCGACGAGCCCGGTGGCGATGTCGTCGAGGTCGTGCGGATCGATGAGGATCGCCGCCGTGCCGGCGACCTCGGGCAGCGAGGTCGTGGTGCTGGTCAGCACCGGCGTGCCACAGGCCATCGCCTCGAGCACCGGCAGGCCGAAGCCCTCGTAGAGCGAGGGATAGGTGAAGAGGCTCGCCGCGCCGTAGAGCAGCGGCAGATCCTGGTCGGCGACATGACCGATCAGTCGGGTGCGCGGCGGCAGGCGCTCCAGCCGTGTGCCCTCCAGCACCCGCGACGGCCCCGAGCCGCCGGCGACGATCAGCTCCACCTCGGGATCGATCCGATCCAGCGCCGCCTGCCAGGCGGTGAGGAGCCCGGCGACGTTCTTGCGCCCCGACATGGCGCCGACGAACAGCGCGAAACGTCTGGGCAGGCGGTGGGTGGTGCGGAAGGCTTCGATCGCCGCCGTGTCGCGCGGGAAGAAGCGGTCGTGGTCGACGGCGAGGTGGGTGACGTGGATCTTCTCTCCCGGCAGGCCGAAGCGGTCCATCAAGCGGTCGCGGGTGAAGTGCGAGACGGTGATGATCGCCGCGACGCGCGGCAGGAGCAGCGGCAGGATCGCGGCATAGGTGGCACGAAACGACCGCGAGAATCCCGACGGGATGTCGAAGGTGGCGAGGTCGTGGACGGTGACCACCTGCCGACCGACGGTCACCGGCCCGGTGTTGGACGGGCTCCACAGCAACCGGCCGCCGAGCCGGAACGGCAGCACCAGTTGTTCCCAAGCATGTCCGCGCACGCCCACCGCCGGGCGGGACGGGCGTATCTGGTCCACCGTCGGCAGGCGCCGCAGGATCTCGTGCGTGTACCGCTGTATCCCCGTCATCGCGGCGTCGAGAACACGCACGTTGCAGACGATGCTCATGGTCTACCTTCCGAACTCCCCGGTCGGGAGGTCGATGGATCGCTGGTTCCGATTCGTGAGACCGATGGCCCCCCGTCTCGATCGAACCACTAGCATGACGGATCGGCAGGATCGACTCGGTTCGGGGTGGTGCGACCGACCCTGCGCCGCCGCTTGACCGGCTTCGACGCCACCGTTTAGCTTTTCGGTCGATCGATCGCCGCGCGAGGGCTCGGACATGGAACATGCACTGCTCTTCCTCAAGGCTGCCGGCATCGGCGTCGCCGTCGCCGCTCCGGTCGGCCCGATGAGTCTCCTGTGCATGCGTCGTTCCCTGACCCAGGGGCCGCGGTGGGGGCTCGCCACCGGCGCCGGCATCGCCGTCGGCGACGCGATCTACGCCGCCGTCGCCGCCCTCGGTCTCGCCGGCGTCTCCGCCTTCGTCCTCGCCTGGGAGAAGCAGCTCCACCTCGCCGCCGGCCTCTTCCTGATCTGGCTCGGCCTGAAGACCTTCTTCACCGAGGACACCGATCGGCCGGCCGAGGTCGGCGCCGCCGCTTCGGTCTCGGCCGCCTTCCTCGGCTCGGTGATGCTGACGCTGACCAACCCGCCGACCATCGTCATGTTCGCCGCCGTCTTCACCGCGCTCGCCCCGACCTCCGGCTTCGATCCCGCCGTCGCGGCGGCGACCGTGCTCGGCGTGCTCTGCGGCTCGCTCGGCTGGTGGATCGGCGTGGTGGCGGTGGTCACCGGTGTACGCCACGCCCTCGGCCGCCGGGTACGGCTGTGGATCGACCGCATCGCCGGTATCGTCCTCGCCGTCCTCGGCGCCGATCAGATCCGCCGCGCCTGAGCCGCGGCACCTGCCGAGCGATCGGTGCGGGGAAGAGCGGTCGGCTCGCACCGGCCTCCATCCTCCCTGCGGTTTCAGCCGACCTCGGGGAGCGTGGTCTCGATGTGGCCGGGGGCGAAGACGCTGACGGCATGGACGATCGCCGCGCCGAGCACCACCATGGCGATCGCCTGATGGGTGAGCGCCAGCGACAACGGCACCAGCATCAGCAATGTCGCGATGCCGACCAGCATCTGGAAGGCGATGGCGAAGACCAGAACGAAGGCCGAGACCCGCGCCGTCGCGGTGCGGGCCGTGACCACCACCACCGCGAACTGTCCGATCGCCAGGGCGAAGAGCACGTAGGCGCCCATGCGGTGGAGGAACTGCACCATCGCGTGGTTCTCGAAGAAGTTCCGCCACCACGGCTCCCAGGTCATCAGGTCGGGCGGCATGAAGTCACCGTTCATCGACGGCCAGGTGTTGTAGACGAGACCGGCGTGATTGCCGGCGACCAGCGCCCCGAGGAAGATCTGGACGATCGTCCACACCAGCACCGCCCCGGCCCCGATCCTGAGCACCGGCGACCGCCGACGGGTCATCGACGACCGACCGCAGGTGAGGGCCGTCCACACCAGCGCGACGAAGATCACCGCGGCGAGGGTCAGATGCACGGCGAGGCGATAGGGCGCCACCGTGACCCGATCGACGAGGCCGGAGGCCACCATCCACCAGCCGATGATGCCCTGCAGGCCGCCGAGCGCCAGCAGCACGAGGAAGCGCGGCAGCCGTTCGCGTCCGATCCGGCCGGTGACCAGGAACCACACGAGCGGCAGCGCGTAGACCACGCCGATGGCGCGGCCGAGCAGGCGATGCGACCATTCCCACCAGAAGATCGCCTTGAACTCGGCGAGCGTCATGCCGGCGTTCTCGAGCCGGTACTGCGGGATCTCCTTGTAACGGGCGAAGGCGGTGACCCAGTCGGCCTCGGTGAGCGGCGGGATCGCTCCCATGATCGGCGCCCATTCGGTGATCGACAGGCCCGAGCCGGTGAGCCGGGTGGCGCCGCCGACCACCACCATGGCGAAGACCATCGCCGCGACGACGAAGAGCCACAGGCGCACCGCACGCGACGACCCCTCGTCCGAACGGGCGTGCGCGGTGCCGTATCCGCGGTCGAACGTCTCCGATTCCATCGCCGACTTCACTCCGTACCTCGATCCGAGATATAGACCGGCCGATCGGGGTCGACCATCGCGCCGGTGGTCGCGCCCCGGTCGCATCGGGGCTTGCGACATGCGACGGTTCGTCGCTCGCAATTTGTCATTACAGTGGGACGCGGGACATGACCTCACCTCTTCGCCGCTTCGTCGGGTCCGTCGTCCTGGTGGTGTGCCTGCTGATCTACGTCTTCTTCGCCATGGCGATCGGCGACGTCGTCGTCGCCACCAAGCCCGGCTGGGTCCAGTTCGTGTACTTCCTGGTCGCCGGTTTCCTGTGGGTCCTGCCCGCCGGGATGCTGGTGAAGTGGATGTACGCCCCGATCCGCCCGAAGGCGTGAGCCCGCGGTCGCTCCGCGCGACACGCCGCCGCCGGACGGCGATCACGCCGGTTCAGCCCGCCCCCGACATGCTCTAAGCTCCGGGTCCGGATCGTCGTCCGTGACGATCGTTGCCGACGGATCGACCACGTGTCCACTTCACCGCCCGTTCCCGACACGCCGCCGCCCCTGGTGGTCGATGCCGTCGCCGATCCGGCGTCGATCGCGGCGGCGTGGCGGGAACTGGAAGCGATCGGCACCGTCCTTCCCTTCCAGTCCCTCGACTGGGTCTCGACCTGGATCGCTGCCGGGGCGATCGCTCCGAGCTCCCGCCCGGTCGTGATTCGCGCCCGGCGAGGGGAGGTGACCGAATTCCTCCTGCCGCTGGTGGTCGAGCGGATCGGCCCCTTCGCCGTCGCCCGGCGGCTCGCCGGCAGTCATGCGAGCTACGCCCTCGGCGTCTGGCGCGACCTCGCCGTGTCGTACGACCCCGAAGAGATCCGTCGCGGTCTCCGCGCCGTTGCCCGCAGCGAGGGCATCGCCGCCTACGCCCTCGATGCGGTGCCGCGCCGGTGGGACGGGATCGTCGTGCCGCTCGCTGCCGCGCTCGCCGGCCGCCCGTCGCTCGACGACGGCCACGCCGTCCGCCTCGATCCCTCCTTCGACGCCTTCCTCGCCGGCCGCAACGCCGGCCACAAACGCAAGAAGCTGAAGGCGAAGGAGAAGCTGCTCGCCGCCGCCGGCGGCTATCGGATTGCGGCGGCGACGACACCGGCCG
Source organism: uncultured Alphaproteobacteria bacterium (assembly GCA_937864925.1). Taxonomy (GTDB): domain Bacteria; phylum Pseudomonadota; class Alphaproteobacteria; order Rhizobiales; family Ancalomicrobiaceae; genus CALBKH01. The sequence continues at coordinate 14,049 of CALMFH010000211.1, forward strand.
AGGTCGAGGCGACGCTCGTCGCCTTCTTCGCTCAGAAGAGCGCCGCACTCGCCGCCCGCGGCATCTCCGATCCCTTCGCCGCCGCGGCGGTGCGAGACGCCTTCCGCCGTCTGGCGCTCGATTCGCTCGGCGCCGCCGAGCCGCTCCTCGAATTGACCCGCCTCGAAGCCGGCGGGGCGGTCGTCGCGGTGATCGGCGCCTCGATCCGAGCCGGCCGGCTCCATGCCCTCTTCGCCTCCTTCGCCGAGGGGGATCTGGAGCGGGCGAGCCCCGGCGAAACGCTGTTCTTCCGCCATGTCGAGTCGGCCTGCCGACGTGGTCTCGCGATCTACGACTTCGGCGTCGGTGCCGAACGCTACAAGGCGAGCTGGTGCGACGAACGGATCGAATTGATGGATCTGCAGCTGCCGGTCACCATCGGTGGGCGGCTGCTCCTCGGCCTCGGCGAGATCGTCGGGCGTGCCAAGGCGGCGATCCGCCGCGACGAACGCCTGTGGCCGCTGGTCGTCCGCCTGCGCGCCCGCATCGCCGGCCGCCGCGCCGGCACCACCGATCGCTGAGCGCCGCGGATTCGGGCGCTTCGGATTAGGGCGCTTCGAACGGCGGCGGGCGGGGCAGGGGAGAGATCAGGCCGCGACGTCGGCGAGCGACTTGACGTCACCGTCGTCGACCGCCAGCACCCGGACCGAGGCGAGACCCGCGGCGATCAGCGCTTCGTGCGCCTTGGCGGTGCGCGGGTCGGCGCCGGAGCCGTCGGCGGCCAGCACGACCGCATCGGCCGAAGCGACGAGATCGGCGATCCCACGATCCGCGGTGACCAGACCGAGGTCGAGGATCAGGTGATCGTAGGTAAGATCGAGCGCCTCGAGCGCGCCGGCGAGCTCGTCGCCGCCGAGGTCGTCGGCATCGAGCCCCTCGCGGCCGGACAGCACGACGTGGCCGCGCGAGCCGCGGTCGCGGAAGATGATGTCCGCGAAGCGCGCCTCTCCGGCGATGAGGTCGGAGAGCCCGGGCATGTCGTCGTCTCCGACCAGATCGGCGAGGTCCTCGCCGTCGCCGGCGAGATCGACGAGACAGACCTTGTCGCCACGCTTCGCGGCGACGCGCAGCAGCGCCAGGGCGGCGAGGTGCGCGGCGTGATCCGACGTCGCCGAGGTGACGACGACGCGTTGGCCGTCCTCCGCCTCCGCCGCGATCTCGCCCCAGATACGCTGGAGCGAGGCGGCCGCCTGCTTCTCCAACGCCGAGGCGGTGTCGTGTGGCAGGAGCCCCGAGATCTCGGGACCCTCGAGCCGGTGGGAAGTGACGCGCCCGTCGACCGGTGCCGCACCGGCGGTCGGAACCGCCGCGGCGGCGACGGGGGCCGCGGTCGCCCCGTGCGTCACGGTGGTCGCGGCCGCCGCCGCTTCCGCCGCATCCGCCGCCACGACGGCCGGAGCAGCCGTCTGGCGCAGCACGTTGCCGGACGCGAACTCGCGCAGCACGATCCACAGACAGGCGAGAAGGAAGGTCGCCGCGGTGATCGCCGCGGTGAGTGGGATCACCTTCGGGAAGGACGGCTTGATCGGCACGGTGGCGGCCGAGATGATCCGTGCGTCCGCACCTTGCGCTCCCGCCACCTGCTTGGCGACGGCGTCGCGATGGCGTGCGAGGAACTCCTCGAGCTGGTCGCGCTGCACCTTGGCTTCGCGCTCCAGCGCCCTGAGCTGGATGTCCTCCTCGCCGGCCTTGGCGGCCTGCGACTTGAACTCGTTGAACTGGGCGGCGAGTTGCTTCACCCGCCCCTCGGCGACCTTGAGGTCGTTCTCGTAGCTCGCCAGGATCTTCGCCGCTTCGGCGCGGATCTGGGTCTCGACGTCGGCGGCCTGGGCGGCGACCGCCTGGACCTGCGGATGATTGGGAAGATAGGTGGTGGCGAGCTCGGCGGCGCGCGCCTTGAGCGTCGACTGGCGCTCGCGCAGGCGCTGGACGCTCGGTGACGAGATCACCTCGGAGGCGGTGTCGAGATTGCCGCCGCTCTCGATCAGTCGCTTCAACTGGCGCACCCGCGCCTCGGTCTCCGAGCGCTGCGCCTTGGCGGCGGTCAGTTGCGAGTTGAGCTCGCCGATCTGCTGCTCGGAGATCTTGACGTTGTTCTGACCGACGAAGAGGTCGGCACCGGCCCGATACTGTTCGACCTTGGCCTCGGCCTCGGCGAGACGACGGCGCAGCTGCTCGATCTCGGTGGCGAGGAACTTCGAAGCCTCCGCCGACGTCCGCCCCTTCGCCTCCGCGGCCGCCTTCAGATATTCGTCGACCACCGCGGAAGCGACCTTCGCCGCCTTCTCCGGATCGCGCGATGAGAACTCGACCTGGATGACGCGCGTCTTCTCCACCTGGAAGACGTTGAGTTGCTCGACGAACTTCTCGAGCACCCGCTCCTCCGACGCCGACCCCTTGCCGCCGAGCCCGAACAGCGACGTCGACCCACCGGCGAATTCGGGGTCCTGGGTGAGGCCGAGTGCGGCGATCACCCGCCGTGCGATGTCACGCGAGGTGAGGAGCTGGACCTGGCTGCCGACGCCCTGTTCGTCGAGGATGGCGCGCTCCGCCTCGCCCTGGCGGGTCTGCGGGCCGACCGGTAGATCGTGGGTTTCGATGACGAGACGGGTGTCGGAGCGATAGCTCGGGGTGATCGCCGACAGGATCATCCAAGAGGCGACCGCCGCGATCAGGGTCGACACGGCGATCCGCCACCGCGCGCGCCACAACGCTCGGAGGATCACTCCGAGGTCGATGGTCACGTCGTCGACGTTGGTCACCTGGACCGTATTCATCCACGGGTCTCCCGACTCCAATTGTTCGAATATGAGTTCGTTAAGGTAAGTGAGAGGTTAATCTCTCGCGCGTGAGCCGGGTCACCCGCTGTCGTTCAACATTCGTTAACCATATCGACCCAATGTGCGGAGCATGACGTCGGCGAGGGTTTCGACCATGTTTCTGCGACTGGGGACGGCGATCGTGTTGGCCGCCGCGCTGGCCGGCTGCTCGAACTACGTGCGCCCCGATCCCGCCTTCCACGAGGTGCTGACCCAGCCTTATCGCTTCGACGCCGGCGACAAGCTGCGCATCACCGTCTTCGATCAGGCCAATCTCACCAACACCTATCTGGTGGACGCTTCCGGCAACATCTCGATGCCGCTCGTCGGGGGAGTGGCGGCGCGCGGCCACACCGCGGCGGAACTGGAGGCCGCGATCGCCGCCAAGCTGCGCAACGGCTACCTGAAGCGCCCCGACGTCTCCGTCGACATCGACCAGTACCGGCCCTTCTTCATCATGGGCGAGGTCAAGAACGCCGGTCAGTATCCCTATGTCGCCGGCATGACCGCCCAGACCGCGGTCGCCATCGCCGGCGGCTACTCGGCCCGTGCCGACCAGTCGAACCTCGACGTCACCCGCCAGATCAACGGCGAGGTCCTCGTCGGCCGCGTTCCCGCCACCGACCCGATCCGCCCCGGCGACACGCTCTACGTGCGCGAACGCTTCTTCTGACGCGTTTTCCCTCGTTCCGTGCCCGGTCATCGCCGGTCCCGACGACGGATGGACGAGTTCTTCACCTTTTTCGGCCGGAATTCTTTAAGACTAACAGAATTATTCCCCGATCGCGAAGTTCTCCGCCATCCCCCATCAACTCCGATTTCACCTTCTCGGCGCAGTGTCGCCGCAGGGAATGAGGACGTGTCCGAGCGATCGGACGGGGACGAGAATGTCGGAAAGCGGTTCGATGCGCATCGTTCACTGCGTGCGCGCGCCCATCGGGGGCATCTTCCGTCACGTCGTGGATCTCGCCACGATGCAGACGGCGGCCGGCCATTCGGTCGGCATCGTCTGTGACAGCCTGACGGGTGGTGACTTCGAGGCCGACTGGATCGCCGACGTCGCGCCGACGCTCGCCTTCGGCATCGCCCGCTTCCCGATGCGCCGCGCTCTGTCTCCCTCCGATTTCGCATCGACCCGCCGGCTGTGGCGCCACATCGCCGGGCTCCGACCCGACGTCTTGCATGGCCACGGGTCCAAAGGCGGTTCCTTCGCCCGTCTGATCGGCACCGTGCTCGGTTGGCGATCCGGCAAGCGCCCGATCCGTATCTACTGCCCCCATGGCGGCAGCCTGCATTTCGACGCGCGCAGCCTCGAGGGCCGCGTCTATTTCGCGCTCGAGCGGATTCTGGAGCGTATGACCGATGGTCTGGTTTTCGTCTCCGACTTCGAGCGTCGCTCCTACGAGGCGAAGATCGGCCGCCCGAAGGTTCCCACGGTGCGCGCCTACAACGGGCTGATGCCCGAGGAGTTCGAACCGATCCTACCCGCGCCGGACGCGGTCGACTTCCTCTACATCGGCATGCTGCGCGAGCTCAAAGGCACCGACGTCTTCATCCGTGCCCTCGAAGGCCTCGCGGCGCGCGGCATCACCGCGAAGGCGTTGATCGTCGGCGTCGGCGACGAGCATGCCGCCTACGAGAGGTTGGTGGCCGATCTCGGCCTCGCCGATCGCGTCGCTTTCCACGATCCCATGCCGATCCGCGATGCGCTGCCGCTGGCGCGGGCCGTGGTTCTGCCGTCGCGCGCCGAGTCGCTGCCCTATGTCGTGCTGGAGACGCTCGCCGCCGCGGTGCCTCTGATCGCCACCCGGGTCGGTGGTATCCCGGAGATCTACGAAGGACATGCCGACCGTCTGGTGCCGCCGGGCGATGTCGGCGCACTCACCGACGCCATGCAACGTCAGTTCGACGATCCGGCCGAGGGTGTCACCTTCGCCTCCGTGATGCGCAATTCGCTCGCCGAGCGCTTCACCGTGGAATCGATGATGCGCGACATCGGCGCCTTCTATGCCCGCCTCGTCGAGCCGTCCGACCGTTGCCACACCTCCGGCAGCGCCGCACACGATCTCGGCGAGCCACCCATCCGAATCCGTGAACCGTCGCCCTGAACCCCGATCCGACCGGGAAGAGGACTTCCCCGGAGAGAGCAGATGAAACAGATCGACCCGCGCAGCCTCTATCGACAGGCCGTCGACATCCAGGAGATGGCGGCGCAAGGCGACCGTTTCGACGCTCTGCCGGCGGTGCCGCGGCAGACCACCGCCCTCTCCGACCAGGCGCGCGAGGTCGCGGCACTGTTCTCCGATCGCCCGATCTCCCGCCGCCTGCTCGCCGGGTGGGTGCGGGCGATCGAATTCGCCGCCATCCTCGTCGCCGGATATGCCGCCTTGCTCTTCACCGGCCGCCCGACGACCATCGTCGACCCGATGCATCTCGCCGCCGTTCCCTTCGGCGCGGCACTGACCCTGCTGTTCGTCCAGGCCTTCGACGGCTACCAGATCGCCGCCTTCCGTGACTACGCCTTCCAGCTCGGCCGTATCGTCGCCTCGTGGTCGATGGTCTTCGCCGCGCTCGCGGCGCTCGCCTTCTTCGCCGGCCTCGGCGACACCGACGACGCTCAGCGGCTGGTGCGTTGGTATTTCCTCGGCCTCGCCTTCTTCGTCCTCTTCCGTTTCGCCCTGACCCGGGCGGTGCGCGGCTGGACCCTTGACGGCCGGCTCGAGCGCCGCGCCGTCATCGTCGGCGGCGGCAAGCTCGCCGAGGACCTGATCCGCTCGCTCGAATCGCAGCCCGGCAACGACATCCGCATCTGCGGCATCTTCGACGACCGCGACGACGAGCGCTCACCGGCGATGGTGGAGGGCTATCCGAAGCTCGGCACCATCCCCGAGCTGGTCGAGTTCGGCCGCATCACCAAGCTCGACATGCTGATCGTCGCTCTGCCGATCACCGCGGCGGCACGTGTCCACCAGTTGCTCAAGAAACTCTGGGTGCTGCCGGTCGACATCCGCCTCTCCGCCCATGCCGATCGGCTGAAGTTCCGCCCGCGCAACTACTCCTACGAGGGCTCGGTGCCCTTCCTCGACGTGGTCGACAAGCCGCTCGCCGATTGGGACGCCGTCGCCAAGCGTGTCTTCGATCTGGTGATCGGCACCGCCGCCCTGATCGCGCTTGCCCCGCTGATGATCGCCACGGCGATCGCCATCAAGCTCGACAGCAAGGGCCCGGTGTTCTTCCGCCAGAAGCGTTTCGGCTTCAACAACGAGGTCATCGACGTCTGGAAGTTCCGCTCCATGTACGCCGATCAGTCCGACTTCGCCGCCGCCAGACTGGTCTCCAAAGGCGATCCGCGCGTCACCCGCGTCGGCCGCATCATCCGCAAGACCTCGATCGACGAGTTGCCGCAGCTCTTCAACGTGCTGATGGGCGAGCTGTCGCTGGTCGGACCACGGCCGCACGCCGTCAACGCCCAGACCGAGAACCGCATGTGGGATCAGGTGGTCGACGGCTACTTCGCCCGCCACAAGGTCAAGCCCGGCGTCACCGGTTGGGCCCAGATCAACGGCTGGCGCGGCGAGATCGACACGCCGGAGAAGATCCGCAAGCGCGTCGAGCACGACATCCACTACATCGAGAACTGGTCCGTACTCTTCGACCTGAAGATCCTGGCCCTGACCCCGATCAGCCTGCTGAAGCACACCGAGAACGCTTACTGAGGCCGCGCCGCCGCTCCTCGGCCGCCTCCATCGACGACCGCTCCACCGCTCGGGGCGGTCGTCCCATTTCGGTCGTCAGTAGACCAGGATGGCGCCACCGACCTGACCTTCGAGGAAGAGCTTCGGCGGGTGTTCCGCCCGGAACTCGTCGACCGCCGTCTGCGCGCCGGGGAAACCCGACGAGCCGTAGTCGTCGACGACGACCACCGCGCCCTCGGCGAGGCGCGGGTGGAAGAAGGCGAGACTGTCGCGGGTCGGCTCGTAGAGGTCGACGTCGACGTGGACGAAGGCGAAGCGCCGCTCGCCGAGATCGACCGTGTCGAACACCTGCGGGATCCAGCCCTCGTGCAGCGACACGAAAGGGAAGGTGGCGAGCGCGGCGGCGACGTCGTCGCGGCGCGAGGCGAAATGCGCCTTCTGCCGCGCCTCGGTGCGCGCGCCCTTGTCGCCGGCTCCGACCCGGTCTTGCGTCGTCAGGTCGGAGAGCCCGCCCTCGAAACTGTCGAAGATGAAGAAGCGGCCCTGCCAGCCCTTCTCGGTGAGCCGCGTCGCGATCATCCGGGACGAGTGGCCGCGCCAGCAACCGCACTCCGCGACGTCGCCGGCGATACCCTTCGCCAACACATGGTCGACCATCTGCATCAGCGCGAAGAACCGGCACTGCTTGAGGAAGTTGTCGGTCGATCCGGTCGCCCGACGGGCCTCGTCGTAGAGCGTCAGATAGCGATCGCCACCGTTCTCGGCGCGCCAGTAGCGCGACAGAGAACTCGGATTGAAGTGGGTCTTGCGCCTGGCGAGACCCAGTTTCTGCAGGATACCCATGGCGTCGTTCGTTCTCCGCGGCGGGGGAGGGGCCTTCCGGCCGAGGTCGGGGATACAGTTTCGGTGGCCCGCCGTCGACCCCGTTTCGTCGCCGTGGCGGCTTCGAGCGGGTTTCTTAACGTCCTCGGTGTATCGATGGAGGTCCGCGCCGGCCGCCTCGCCGGCGTGAGGTGTGGCGTGGACGAGAGGAGTGCGCCGCGTGACCGATGCCGTCGCCCCGCGCGCGCCGTTCGAGCGGAGCGTCTCCGCCGAGCGCCTCGGTGACGCCTTCCTGTTCCTGACGGTGGCCTCATCCGGCATCGTCATGTTCGAACCGGCGCCCTACGATCTGCTGCTGCTCGTCCACACCTTCGTCGCCTTCGCCATGGGCCTCGCGGTGCCGCGGGTGCTGGCGCTTCCCATCGCCCTGCTCACGGTGTTCAACATCGGCGGCATCCTGTCGGTGACCCAGGTGCGCTGGTGGGAGGGCGCCGACCACGGCCATCCGCTGATCTTCGTCGCCATCTCGTTGATGCTGGCGATCAACGCCATCTTCTTCGCCGCGCTCTCGGCCGAACGGCCGCATCGCATGACGCTGATCATGAAGGCGTCGGTCGCCGCGGCGGTCCTGGTCTCGGTGATCGGCGTCCTCGGTTACGGTCTCAAGATCGAAGCCCTGATGCGCGCCGGCCGCGCCAAGGCGACCTTCAAGGATCCCAACGTCTTCGGCCCCTTCCTGGTGGTGCCGCTGGTCTATCTGGCACGCCGCATCCTGACCGAGAGCCTGTCGCGCATCCGTGCTCAGCTGCTCTGGGCGGTGATCATCCTCGCCGGCATCTTCCTGTCGATGTCGCGTGCCGCCTGGGGTCTCGGCGCCGGCGCGTTGGTGATGCTCGGTCTCGTCCTCTACGTCGACGAACGCACCGCCCGCGGTCGGATGCGTCTGATCGCCATCGCGCTCGCCTCGCTCGTCGGTATGGCGCTGCTCCTCGCCTTCGCCCTGTCGTTCCCCGAGGTGCGCGACCTCTTCGACGAGCGCGCCAAGTTGGTGCAGAGCTACGACGGCGCCCGCCTCGGCCGCTTCGCCCGCCACGGCATCGGCTTCCTGATGGCGACCGAACTGCCGCTCGGCCTCGGACCCTACCAGTTCGGCCACATCTTCCCCGAAGACCCGCACAACGTCTTTCTGAAGTCGCTGATGGTCTACGGCTGGCTCGGCTTCGTCGCCTACACGGCGCTGTCGGTGTGGACGCTGGCGAAGCTCTTCTCGTCGATGTTCCTACCGCGCCCGTGGAAGCCGATGGCGCAGGTGGTGTGGGTGCTGCTCGCCGGTCACCTCGCGGTCAGCTGGATCATCGACAGCGACCACTGGCGCCACTTCTTCCTGCTGTGGGGTCTCGCCTGGGCGATCATCGCCCTCGAGGCACACCATCGCCATCGCGCCGCTGCCCTCGGCCCGTCGCCCCCGACCGCCGAGGCCTGATCCACACCGTCGCCGAGAACGACCACGGGCGCCGGAGAATTCCCCCGACGCCCGCCGCATGTCGTCACGGTCGTGTCCTGCCTCAGGCGCCGAGTGCCTGCTCCAGGTCGGCGATGATGTCGGCGACGTCCTCGATGCCGATCGACAGACGCACCACGTCCGGGCCGGCGCCGGCGGCCGTCTTCTGCGCGTCGGAGAGCTGACGGTGGGTGGTCGAGGCGGAGTGGATGATCAGCGAGCGGGTGTCGCCGATGTTGGCGAGATGGCTGATCAGCTTGACGTTGGAGACGAGCTTGACGCCCGCCTCGTAGCCGCCCTTGAGCGAGAAGGTGAAGACCGCACCGGCGCCCTTCGGCACGTACTTCTTGGCGAGCGCGTGGTACTTGTCGTCCTCGAGCCCGGCATAGCTCACCCACGCCACCTCGGGCCGCGCCTTCAGCCACTTCGCCACGGCCAAGGCGTTGGCGCAGTGCTTCTCCATCCTGAGCGGCAGCGTCTCGATACCGGTGATGATCTGGAACGAGTTGAACGGCGAGATCGCCGGGCCGATGTCGCGCAGGCCCAGGACGCGGACCGCGATGGCGAAGGCGAAATTGCCGAACACCTGGCCGATCACCATGTCCTGATACTCGGGCCGCGGCGCCGACAGCATCGGGAACTGCCCCGGCTTCAGCCAGTCGAACGAGCCGCCGTCGACGATCACGCCGCCCATCGAATTGCCGTGACCGCCGAGGAACTTGGTCGCCGAATGGACGACGATGTCGGCGCCGTGCTGGAACGGCCGGCAGAGGTAGGGCGTCGCCAGCGTGTTGTCGACGATCAGCGGAATGCCCTGCTTCTTGGCGATCGCCGCGATGCCCTCGATGTCGGTGACGACGCCGCCCGGATTGGCGAGGCACTCGATGAAGATCGCCTTGGTCTTCGGCCCGATCGCCGCCTCGAAGGTGGAGAGATCGTCCGGATCGGCCCATTTCACCGTCCAGCCGTAGTTCTTGAAGGCATGGTTGAACTGGTTGATCGAACCACCGTAGAGCCGCTTCGACGCGACGAACTCGTCGCCCGGCGCGAGCAGGGTGTGGAAGATCAGATGCTGCGCCGCGTGACCGGAGGCCACCGCCACCGCCGCGGTCCCGCCCTCCAGCGCGGCGACACGCTCTTCCAGCACCGCCGTCGTCGGGTTGGTGATGCGGGTGTAGATGTTGCCGAACGCCTGCAGCCCGAACAGCGAGGCGGCGTGATCGACGTTGTCGAAGACGAAGGCGGTGGTCTGATAGATCGGCGTCACCCGCGCTCCCGTCGTCGGATCGGGCTGGGCGCCGGCATGGACGGCGAGTGTGGCGAATCCGGGCTTCGAGCTCATGGCGACCTCCTCCTCGTGAGCCCTCTGCACGGGCTTCTGTTTGGAACCGCGTTTCTTGTCGCCGAAATGCGGCCGTTGCGCAAACCAAAGATTGCTCCAATCGGCAGGCAGAGGAGAATGAATTTGCGCAACGACCTGAAATACGATGTGACCCATGGGCATATGCCGTCACCGATCGCCGGCGGCGGAGCAAGGTATCGGGTTCCGAGCGGACCGAAGCGTTGATCGGTCGCCGTCGGTCGACGAACGCCGCGGTCGCCGACGAGGCGGCGGCCGGGCGCTGCACGATCGACCGAGACTTCCACACCCGGCGCCCCGCGCCATGCAGAGGAACCGTCATGCCGACCCGCCGTCACCTTCTCGCCGCAGCGGCGCTGCTGCCCCTCGTCGCCACGCACCGGTCACTCGCCGACGAAACGCCCGAAGCTTTCGTCGCGTCGATCTACGCCCACGTCACCGCCGGCGACGGCCGCACCGGCGGCTCCGAGATCACCGATCCCGTGACCCGAGGTCGCTGGTTCACCCGCGACCTGATCGCGGTGTGGAAAGTGGCCGAGGACAAGGCGGACAAGGACGGCGACATCGGCCCGGTCGATTTCGACCTGCTCACCGACTCTCAGGATCCGGAAGTGCGCCGCGTCTCCATCACCCCGCGCGAGGTGAAACCGGCGAGCGCGATGGTCCGTGTCGGCCTCTTCGCCGCCAAGAAGGCCAAGGCCGGGGAGAAGCCCTATTCGGTGCTCGAATTCGTGTTGCTGCGCGAGGGCGGCGCCTGGCGCATCGACGAGGTGCGGAAAGTGTCGGGCGACCCTTGGAGCCTGCGGACGCTCATCGAGAATCGATGATCGGCGAAGGACGCGACCTCAGCCGCTCACCCGCGGCCACTCGATCTTCGGGCAACGGTTCATCACCACCTTCAGTCCCGCCGCTTCCGCCCGCGCCGCCGCCGCGTCGTTGCGCACCCCGAGCTGCAGCCACACCACCTTGGCGCCGATGGCGATCGCCTCGTCGACTGTCTCGCCGGCGGCATCGGAATTGCGGAACACGTCGACCATGTCGATCGGGTGCGGCACGTCGGCGAGGGTGGCGAAGACCGGGCACCCGGCGATCTCGCCACCGGCATGGCCGGGATTGATCGCCACCACGTCGAAGCCCTTGGCGGCGAGGAAGCGGGTGACGCCGAAGGACGGGCGCATCTCGTTCGGGCTGGCGCCGACCACCGCGATGGTCTTCACCGAGCGCAGGATGTCGGAGATGTAGGCGTCGGGATAGCTGTCGTGGTTCATGACCGTCCGTTTCCGCGTCGTTCCAGTTCGTCTTCCAGCCGCTTCTCCAGCGCACGGACCTCGCGGCGGCCCAGATCGAAGAAATGGGTGGCGAGGCTCGCGATCCCGACGAGCCCGACGAGCGCGCCGGCGGCGAAGATCCAGGCCGACGCCGCCGTCGTGTCGAAGACACCGAACGCCGCCGCCGCCGCCATGATCGCCACCGCGATCGGCAGCAGCCACCGCCAGGCACGGGCGAAAGCCGACGGTGCCGGCACCGCGGTGGCGGGTCCGGAGGGCGGGGGGATGGGCGAGGCCGATCGGATCTCGTTCATCGGTTCACCTCGACGAGGTTCGGTCACGGCTTCGACACCGGATCGTCGGCGACCACCTCGATCTCGCGATCGAAGCCGGCCTGGACCGTGAAGTTGCGGGTGAAGATGCGATCCTGGTTCTTGGCGACGAGGGCGTACTCGGCCTCCGCCAGGACGATCGTCGGGAAGGCGCCGACGCTCTCGGTGACGATGTCCCCCGAGGGGGTGAGCACCATCCAGGAGGTGTTGGTGAGTGCCTCGCCGCCGGCTTCGTTGACCAGCTTCAGAGTGATCTGCGCCGCCCTGTGATAGACCGTCGCCTCGGTGAGCTTGCCGGGGTTGACGTGGATCTCGGCGCGAACCACGGCATTGAGGTCACCGTAGTGGCCGACGACCCGATAGGTGTCGGCGTTGAGGCGAATGACGCCGCCCGGCTTGGCGCCCATCACCAGCGCCTGACGCTCGCCGCGTTGGTCGACGTCGCGCGAATAGACGTCGAAGGTGATCTTGTCGGCCGGCAACGGCTGGTCGCCGACCCCGAGCGCCGTCAGGCGCATGCCGCCGGCATTGAGGATCACCGTCTCCTTGCGCAGCTTGTCGGCTTCGACGGTGACCCGGGTCGTGGCGCCGGCCCGGCCGTAGGCGGCATGGACCAGATAGGATCCGGGTTCGAGCCGGAATTCGGCATCACCGCCCGAGGCGGTGGCGATCGGCTGCAGGCGACCGTCGGCGCCGCCCTTGTCGTTCTCCTTGAACACCCGCCACACCAGACCCGAGCGGATCGGTTGGCTCTCCTCGGTGACCAGAGCCGCCAGCCGCAGATTGGCTTTGATCAGCCGCGCCGTCTCGCCGACCGGCGCTGCCGCCGAAGCCGGGCCGCCGGAGGGGGCCGGCTGGGTCGCGGGCGGTGCCGGCGGCGGGTTGGGGGCGTAGGGAATGGGTTCTGGACCCGGCGGACGCAACGACAGCGGTTCACCGGGTGCCTGGGCGAAGCCGGGCGTCGTCGCCGGAGCGACGGCGACCATCAGAGCGGCGAGCACGGAGACGGCCGACCGTCGCATCGCCGCGCCACCGAAGTGGGCGGGCGTCGCGTGTGATCGCCGACGGAGAAGGGCTCGAACCATGGTTCCTCTCGGGCAACGCCCATCGGGCGCTCACGCGCCGCGACTCGTCCCGCCCCGACTGGAACCCGAGAAGGGTGGCGATTTCAAGTCGGTCGACGCACCACGACCCGACACGCTCCGGCGGTCGCGTTGACAGAACCTGCCGGACCGGCTTCCCTCACGCCTCGTTCCGACCCGATCCGTCATCGAGGACCCCATGCCCGACGCGCTCGAACTGCTCGAGACCCGCCGCACCATCGCCGCCCTGCAACTCGCCGAGCCCGGCCCGAGCGATGCCGAGATCCGTCGCCTCGTCGCCGTCGCGTCGCGCGTTCCCGACCACGGCAAGCTGACGCCCTGGCGCTTCGTGCTCTATCGCGGCGGCGCCCGCGCCGCCCTCGATGCGCGTCTGGCACCCCTCTACCGCGCGAAATTCCCCGACGTCCCGGCCGAGAAGGCCGAGTTCGAACTGACCCGCTTCCAGCGCGTGCCCCTCACCGTCGGTGTGATCTCGCGCACCCAGGAGCATTTCAAGATCCCGATCTGGGAGCAGGAACTCTCCGCCGGCGCCGCCTGTATGAACCTGCTCCTCGCCGTCCATGCCCTCGGCTACGCCGGCCAGTGGCTCTCCGGCTGGTGCTGTTACGACACCGACGCCTCGGCGATCCTCGGTGCGAAGGAGGGCGAGCGCTTCGCCGGCCTGATCGCCATCGGCACGCCGACCGTACCGCCGGTCGACCGGCCGCGCCCGGCCTACGAGGACGTCGTCACCGAGTGGGGCGCCTGACGGCGAGGGGAGAGCGGACACCATGTTCTATGCCGTCGCCGACGGGCTTCCCGGCCTCGCCATCGATCCCTTCAAGGCGATCGTCGCGCCACGCCCGATCGCCTGGATCTCGACGGTCGACGGCGACGGCCGGCTCAACCTCGCGCCCTACAGCTATTTCAACGCCGTCTGCGCCGCACCGCCGATGGTGATGTTCTCCTCGGACGGTTGGAAGGACACGGTGTCGGCCTGTGCCGAGACACGCGAATTCGTCGTCAATCTCGCGAGCTTCGACCTGCGTGACCAGGTGAACGAGAGTTCGGCGCCGCTGCCGCGTGGGGCGAGCGAGTTCGACCATGTCGGACTGACGCCGGAACCGTCACGGCTCGTCCGCCCGCCGCGGATCCGCGACGCCGCAGCGGCACTCGAATGCCGGGTGACCGAGATCCTGAACCCGAAGACGGTCGACGGCCGCGCCACCGGCAACCACGTCGTCTTCGGCGAGGTGGTGGGCGTCCACCTCCGCGACGACTGCCTCGTCGACGGTCGCTTCGACATGGTGCGCGCCGGCACCATCGGCCGTTGCGGCTATTCGGATTTCGTCCACGTCACCGCGCTGTTCCGTATGCCGCGCCCCAAAGGCGGCGGCAACGGCGCCTGATCCGACGAAGCGGGGGTCAGGTCGCCAGGCCGCGACCGAACACCATGCGTGCCGCTATGGTGAAGGGCGACAGCGGTTCGGTCGGCGCACGACCGGGATCGTCGGCGCGGCGGTGCGCGTCGATATGGCCGTGGCCCTCCTCGGCGCCGGCGAGGCGCGCCACCAGATGATCGCCGAGCGCCGCGCGCGCCGCCGCCGAGGTCAGCGAGTGGTCGGCGTTCGGGATGCGCAGGATCTCGAGCCCGGGGAGCCCGGCGATGCGCGCACCCTCTCGGCCGGTGTGCAGCTCGAGTTCGCCGACCGCCTTGTCGCCCTCGGAAAGCACGATCGACACCGCCACCCCACGCGCCGCGAGTGTGCGGAAGCCCTGCTCGATCGGCCCGGGCCGGCGGCTCCCGCCGCTGTTCTTGAGGCGGCGGTAGGTGTCGAGGCCGATGCGCACCACCCGTTTGGCGAGCCGCCAGGGCCGATCGAGCGGCCCCGCCCCGGCGATCGCCCCGTCGCTTTCCTCGGCGCGCTTCGCCTCGCTCTCGAACTCGTGCGGTCGCGCCCGCATCCAGGCCGAGAGATGCACCGCGTAGCTCGCATCCCAGACGAAGCACAGCTGGTTGATCGACACGATCCCGGCGACGCGCTCGTCGCCGACCGCGGTGTGGAAGGCCTGATAGGCTCCCGAACAGGCGCCGATCAACCACGGTCGCGTCAGGCCGTGCCGCGCCATCTCCTCGATCGCCGCCACCACGTCGGCCTTGCCGACTTCGTGGTAGAGCGCCAACGGCGGGGTGTGGGCGTGGGCCGGACTGTCGCCGATGCCGGCGAGATCCATGCGCAACACCGCGACGCCGCTCCGCGCCAGCCGTCGTGACAGGTCGACCGCCTGTCGCGCCCAGCCGATGTGGGGATTGCGCCCCGAATTGAGCCAGATCGCGGCGCGCCGCGGCGCGCTCGGTCCGGCCGGCAGGCACAGCACCCCGGCGAGCCCGTCGCCGAAGACGACCCGCTCCTCGACCCAACCGTCCCCCGAGATCCGCGCCACCGCCGGCTTCGGCGGGGCGATCGTCGCCGCCGGCGGATCGGTGGCGAGACGGCGGACGACGTCGGCGACCGTGTCGAGCGCCGGCTCCGACGCCGTCGGATCGCACATCATCCGCGCATAGCCGGAGAAGGCGGTGGTCTCGACCCGCGCGCCCGTCGCCTCCAGCGCCGTGGCGATGCGGCCGAGCCCGGTCGATCCGACGTCGCCGACGAGGAGCACCTCGGGCGCCGGCGCATGGCGCAGCATGGTGAGATCGATCGCCTCGAGCCGGGCGAGTGTTGCCGCGTCCAGGCGGAATCCGGCGATGTCGATCGCTCCGTCCGGCAGAATGCCGCCGCCGGTGGCGTCGACGAGCCGGGCGAGGATCGAGAGTTCACGAGTATGGGCCCGCCCGCTCGCCGGCGGTGCCATCAGCACCAGTCGGTCGACACCGCCGAGTTCGGTCGCCGCGGCGGAGGCCAGCAGCGCGCCGAGGCGCAGGCCGAGAAGCACCACCTCGCCGACCCCGACGGCCTCGCGCATCCAGCGCACCGCGCCGACGACGTCCGCGATCCAGGCGGCGGTGCGGTCGGCGTCGATGGGCAGATCGGCAGCGTCGCCGGTGTCGCGCGGTTCGATTCTGAGCGTCGGCAGGCCGGCGGCGGCGAGTTCGTCACCCAGGGTGCGGAGCGTCACCCGCGAACACAGATCCTCGTAGCCGTGGGCCCCGACCACCACGACACCGCGGCCACCGTTCGCCGGATGGAACCAGCCCACCGAGCCGTCGAGTGCGATCGCTTCCATCGTCGTCCCTCCACGGCGATCGAAGCGCCGTTCCTCGGTCCCTTCGATCCGGTCGCTCACGATCGCGGCGGGGTGCTCGCACCTCGCCGCCCGACGAGCACCGAGAGCACCGCCTCGTCCGGTTCCCCGGTCTTCACGTCGACGAAGCCGAAGCCGTCGCGATAGTCCCAGTGGGTCCACCCGAGGCAGTTCGCCTCCGCCGCGCCGCGAACCGCGGCGAGCCAGGCGAGCCGGTCGGCCGGCGCCGCATGGGCGCGGTAGACCCCGAATTCTCCGATCACCACGGCGCGGCCGTGGGTTCGGCTCCAGTCGCCGAGGGCGCGCATGTGACGCTCGATCTCGGCGGCGTCGAAGGTGCGGCCGGCGAAGCCGGCGAGGTGGTCGGCGACGGCGTGTTCACCCTTCGCACGCGCCGTCTCGGCGAGCCGGGCGAGCTTCGGATCGTGGTCGAGGATCGGGAACGGCACCCCGGCGAGGAAGCCGATCGGATCGGGCCTCAGCCAGTCGGCACCCTGATGGGTGAACACCATCGGGTCGTAGTAGTGGACGGAATAGACCGTGTTGCGATCGCCGATCGGTGCCGCCGCCGTCAGCCGCTCGACCCGTTGCGGCCCGCCGGTGGAAACGACGAAGGTCGCCGTCGGCATCTCGCGCCGCATCGCGGTGACGATCGCCGCCTGCATCCCCGTCCAGGTCGCATCGTCGAGCGGTGGTTCGTTGAGCACCTCGGCCGCGACCTCGTGCTCGACCCGCGCTTCGACCAACGGCCCGAGAACCCGCCAGGCGTCGACCACCGCGTCGCGCGCCGCGGTCGGATCGTGGCGGAAGAGATCGCCGAGCCGCTCGCCGCCGTGCAGATCGACGACCACGGCGAAGCCGAGGGAGGAGAGTCGGTCCAGTCCGGTCGAGATCGCCTGCCGCCGAGCCGAGATCTCCGCCGCCGGCGAGAAGCGCGTCATCACGCTCTCCGCCGCGATCGGTAGTCGCAGATGCAGGAAGCCGCGCTCCCGCAGCGCCCTCAACTGCTCGACATCGGGTGGCCGCGCCACCGGCTCGTCGAACCAGCCTGTCAGGGCGAAGCCGCGCGCCAACTCCGGATGCGCCGGCGGACAGACCCGACCGTGATCCCCCGCGAACGCCGACGCCGCGGCGAGGACCGCCGCGGCGAAGATCGAACGTCCGAGGAAGGTCCGCGCCCTCATGCTCAGTCCGTCCGGGTGAGGAGGAGACGCAACGCCGCGAAATTGGTGTCGAGGTAACGTCTGCCGAGCCGGCGCGGTTCCAGCAGCGCCCTCCAGGCCCATTCGAGGCCGACAGCCTGCAGGAACTGCGGTGCCCGCGCCCGCTTGCCCGACAGGAAGTCGAAGAGCCCTCCGGAGGTCTTGATCACCCCGACCCTGGTCAGGCGGTGACGGTTGCGCACCACGAAGGCCTGTTCTTTCGGGACACCGAGGCCGAGCCACAGCACGTCCGGGGCGAAGGCGTTCACCGCCTCGCACACCGCCTCTTCCTCGTCGAGCGAGAAATAGCCGTCGCGGCCGTCGATCTCCGGCACGTCGGGATAGAGACCGCGCAGATTGGCGACCGCCGCGGCGTTCACCTCGGCCGTGGCGCCGAGCAGGTAGGAACGCAGGCCCGCTTCCGGCGAGAGCTTCATCACGTCGTGAACGAGATCGGTGGTGGCGACCCGTTCCGGCAGCGGCACGCTGGCCATGTGCCAGGAGGCGAAGACCATCGGCATTCCGTCGGCATGGATCGCGTCGGCCTCGAGGAACAATCGGCGGATCTCGGGGTCACGATCGCATTCGACCAGCACCTGTCCGTTGGCCGAGGTCAGATATTGCGGCGGCAATCCGCTGCCGCGCCGCGCCAGCGCCGACTCGACCATGCGCTGTGCCGCTTCGGCCCGATCGACGACGGTGATCGGCAGATCGCCGAGCCGGATCGTCTCCGAACGACGCACGCGCCGATCGACCTCGACATGAGTCTGAGCGGTCGGGGCGAAAGCCGTTCGGGCGGCGTCGGAGATGATGTCGGACATGTCTTCCTACCTCTGCACACCACTCTAGTGACCAGAGGTAAAGAGACGTCCACGAACGCCGGTCCGAGATCGGAGAACGCGTGTAAACCCTAACGAAGCGGTTACGGATCGCTTCGCATTCGAAGAATTGCCAGCGCACTCGGATCGACGCCGATGTCGCGGGCGCACAGATAGGCGACCACCCCGGCGAAAGGCGCGATGGCGATGCCGACGGCGATCGCAGCGCCGAGAATGCCCATCGTCGGCACCAGCACCACCAGGGCGGTGATGCGGACGGCGAGGGCGCCGACCACCAGCTTCAGATAGAGCTTCTCCTGTCCGGTGATCAGCATCATCGTGCTGCCCGGACCGGCCAAGGTGGTGAAGGCGGCGACGCCGGCGAGCACCAGCAGGATGGTGAATTCGTCGCGATAGCTCTCGCCGAACAGCGAGAGGAGCCAGGGGCCGGCGAAGACGAGCGCCGCGGCCAGCACGCCGACGAGGGCCGTCGCCAGCATCATCACCCGGACGAGCAGCCGTTGCAGTTCCTGAGCGCGGCCGCCGTAGTAGAGCTCGGCGATGCGCGAGGCGGAGTAGCTGTGCAGGCCCGAAGTCACCATCGGAAAGACGGCGGCGATGCGCGCGGCGACGAAGTAGCCGGCCGAGGCGACCGGCCCGGCGAGCGCGCCGATCAGCACCACATCGGCATATTGGTTGGCCGCTTCCGCCATGGCGGCGGTGGTCATCGCGGCGGAACGGCGCGTCCAGTCGCCGGTGGCGTATTCGGCCGTGGTCTCGCGGATCGTCACCGGCATGCCGTTGCGCACCACGATCGACTGGAAGAGGAGGGCGGCGACCTGACCGGCCGCGGCCACCGCGAAGAACGAGGTGATCGACGTCCGCCCACCGGCGAACATCGCCCAGGCGAGCGACAGCATCAGTGGCACCCGCCAGGTGAGCTCGCGGTTCGGCTCGGAGAGGAAGACGCCGCGCACCGCGCGCGCCAGACTCGAACCGTAGTGGAGCAGCGTCTGAGTGAAGAGGAAGGCGGCGACCGACGCGAGGTCGGAGGCGGTGAGCCGCCCGTCGACCACCGTCGCCCACCCGACGAAACCGGAGACGGCGAGGATCGCGCCGAGCGCCGAGACCCTGAGCCCGTAGGTGATCGCGCCGCGGGCGAGGGCCGGTGAACACTCGAAGAATTCGCCCCATGACCGCAGGATCAACGTGTCCTGACCGAGCACCGCCAACACGGCGAGGAAGGAGACGGCATTGAAGACGATGACGAGCAGACCGAAATCCGCGACGTTCATCGTCCGCGCCGCGAGCGCGAACATCACCAGCGCCACGCCGGAACCGGACACCTTCACCCCGAGCGACAGCACGGCGCCGACCACCGGATGTTCGGACAGCAGCGCCTGGAAGCGGGTCGTCATGCCGCGCCTCCGGGCGTGGCGGCGCGCTCGACGAGACCGGCGAGCCGAGACCATTTCGGCCGCACCACCGATCCGTCGATCACCTCGAGCCGTCCGGCGCGGTTCACCGTATGGAACTTGCGGCCCGGCCAACGCGGCCCCGGCGCCAACCGATGGCGCACCACCTGGGCGAAACCCTCGTCGTCGAGACGGGTGATCTCGGCGATGGCGAGGGCGGCGCCATAGCCGTCGCTGCAGTCCTGTACCGGGCGGAAGAGCCGTCCGTCACGACGGAAGACGGCGCCCGCCGGCCGTGCCGAGGTGCGGTCGATCAGCACCGGGTTGGTGGCGTGCGCCGTCCACGGCCCGAACAACGACGGTGCCGAATGGATCGCCAGCACGTCCGACCAGCCGCCCTCGCCGTCGTGCTCGGTGCCGAGCATCCACCAGCGCCCGCCGTGTTCGAAGACGGTCGCGTCCGAGAGCGAAATGTCGTGGAGCAGCGTCGCGGCGCGCTCCCAGCGATCGGGGAAGCGAGCGCAGCGATAGAGCGCCACGTCAAGAGCGTTGCTGCTCTCCGGGATCATCCACAGTTCGCCGGCGTGTTCGATGAGATAGGGGTAGGAGAGGTGCCAGGGTTCCTCCAGCGCCACCACCGCCTCGCCCGACGGGCCGTTCTCGTCGAAGGGGATCGCCGAGATCACCCCCTTGCCGACGCGATGGTCGAGGTCCTCGACGAAGACATGGGCGCGGCCGTCGTGAATCATCGGGAAGGGATCGGCGAAGAAGCGATGGCCGGGGTCCCGCAGGACGTGGAAGAGCGGTCCGGAGAGGTCGCCGGTTTCGGCGATGCCCGGGCCGTCGTGCAGGCGCCAGCCGACGCGCCAGTGCGGCGCCCAGCAGCTGAGGCGGTAGAGGGCACGGGCGAGCGAGCCGGCGAGCGAAGCGGCGGCGAGCCGGGCGACGTCGCGGCGGTGTTTGAGCGGCACCCCCGGAATGATCGGGGGATCGGGGCGGTCGCGCCCCGAGACGATCGCTCCGACCCGCGCCACCAGAAGCGTGGCCAGTCGCGCCATCACCGAGTCGATCGCCCCTCCGAGCCCGGCGGCGTTCTCGAGCGAGGCGAGGCCGCGTTCGAGCACTTCACCGGTCGCCGGATCGGTCACCTCGACGAGCGGCGTCGCACCGGACACCAGCCGTGCGATCGCCGCGTCCTCGCCGTGGTCGCCGTCCCAGGTGACGGCGAGTACCCGTGCTCCGGCTCGCGCCGTCGGCCGTGCCGTCAGATCGACGACGAGGCTCGGCACGAACCCGGCATCGGCCGGCGGCGCGATCGTCGCGGTCTCGACCGGTTCGGCTCCGACCGCGCGCTGCCGGCGCATGATCATCCGCTCCAGCTGCAGCAGCAGTTCGACGCCCCGCGTCGCCGGCGCCCGCGGCGCCGTCGTCACCAGGCGCACCGTCGCACCGAGCCCGGCCAGCCGCTCGGCGAGGCGACGCATCCACCGGCGGCCACGGCCGTCTTCGACGACGAGAAGCAGGTTCATACGGCCCTCCGTGACCCGGCCACCTCGTCGATCAGCCGGGCATAGGCATCGACCATGGCATCGAGCGAGAAACGCCGAGCGAGGCCCGCCCCGACGGCGCGCAGGCGCGACGCCAGATCGGCGTCGGCGAAGACGCGATCGACCGCAGCGGCGAAGGCAGCGGTGTCAGCGGTGTCGACCAGGATCGCCGCCGGTCGGCCTTCGGCCTCCAGCACTTCGCGCAACACCGGCAGATCGGTGGCCACCACCGGTGCGCCGGCCGCCGCTGCTTCGACCGCGGCGAGGCCGAAGGTCTCGGCGATGGTCGGGAAGACGAAGACGTCGAGCGCGGCGAGAAACTCGCCGATCGCGGTGGGCTGCAGCTCGCCGACGAAATGGACCCGGGTCGCGGCCCCGAGTTCGACGGCGAGACGCTCGAGCCGCTCCCGGTCGGCACCCTGACCGGCGAGAGCCAGATGCCGGTCGGGCATGCGCGGCAGCAGGCGGACGGCGAGATCGAGCCGTTTGGTCGGATGCAGCCGGGCGGCGCAGCCGAGGAGTTCGACGTCGGCGGGAAGACCGAACCGCGCCCGCGCCGCAGCCTTGTCGAGCCGGCCGCGTTTCAGTTCGAAACCGTGCGGGATCGACACGATGCGCGCGCGGTAGCGCGCCGGATGGCCGTCGTAGAGCCGGCGGGTGTCGTCGGAGTTGACGGTGATGCGGTCGTAGAGCCCGACACGTCCGAACAGCCGATCGGCGATGCGCAACATCGGCGCCACCACGTCGGAGGCGGAGACCTGATTGGCGATCACCCGATGGACGCCGGCGAGATGGGCGATCGGCGCGCCGAGCACGTTGCCGTAGTGCTGGAAGGTCAGGACGACGTCGGGCTTGGCCGCGGCGATCTTGGCGCGGGCGGCGAGGACGAAGCGGGCGAGGGCGATCGGATCGCGCGGCCGGCCGTCGACGCAGACCTCGACGTTGCCGAGGTCGGAGGCGCCGCCGGTGCGGCTGTAGAAGAAGAGATGATCGACGTGGTGCCCACGCGCCTCGAGCCCGGCGCCGACGAGCCGCGAGATCTCCTGCGCCCCGGCGTTCTCCGCCTGAGTCTGCACCATCATCACCCGCAGGCCGCGCTTCGCGTTCTCGCGTCGAGCCTCGCCCGCTACGTTTCCGACCGACATGCTCTTTCCCCGTCACGGTCTCGTCGACCGGGCCTCGCGGGTCTCGACGCGTTCGGCCGAACCGAGCACGAGCCCGGCGAAGGCCAGCATCAGACCGAGTGCCAGCGGGGAGAATAGAGCCTCTTCCTGAAACAGACCGTTGACGACCACCACCAGAGTGCCGAACGCCGCCAGACCTTGGTGAAGAAGTCCTGACCGCGCGTATCGCCGCCACGCCTGACGGGCGACCTCGAGATAGTAGACGAGCACGATCAGACCGGCCGCGCCCATCTGATAGAGCAGCACGCCGACCGCACTCTCCACCGCGCCCTCGAAGGAGCCCATCTCCTGCGCCTTGTTCCATTCCTCGACCGACACCGAGCCGGTGAGATTGCCGCCCGATCCGATGGCGTGACCGATCGGATTGGCGGCGAAACCCTTGAGGCCGCCGATCAGGCCGATGATGTGGTAGTCGCCGGTGGCGAGACCGGAGACGAACATCGCCACCGCATAGGCCGTGACGACGGCGAGCATCACCATCAGCGCCGGCCGCGGCCCGAGAAGGCGCGTCGCACCCCAGCCGAGCACGACGAGGATCACCACGACGAAAGCGCCCTTCGCCGAGGCGAGGATCAGCAGCGGCAGGGCGAGCATCGCCATGACCGGCCGTCCGGCGGCGAGCAGATAGAGCGCCATGAAGGCGAGCGCATAGCCGAAGCTGACTGCATGGATGTTCGGCCCGTGCAATCGCAGGACCGAAATACCGGCGAAAACCGGCGTGTTGAACAGATTGATGCGGAAGAAGTCATCGAGATCTCTGTAGACAAAGCCGGTCTGCGCCAATATTTGTTCCCAATAACCAGTTCCGAACAATGATGAAGTATTGAGTGCCCAATACATGTATCCGCTGATCAGCGTGAGCCACTCTTCGTGCGCCACCATCTCGAACCAGCCGCAGGCGAAGAGAATGCCGGCATAGAGCACGAACATCGGCCCGGTACCGAGCCGCTGCCGGTCGGAGACCAGCAGGGTGATGTGGAGGAGCAGGATCGGCGTGACGATGTTGCGGGTGTAGATGATCGCCGCCGCGCCGTTCTTGGCCAGTCCGACCGCCGCGAAACCTCCGATCACCAGGAGGAGCCAGATCCCGCGCCCGACCAGCCGCCGCACCAACGGTCCGTGGCGGTCGGGGGCGAGGAGGAAGCCGCCGACCAGAACCAGCCACACCATCACCGTGGTGAGGAAGGCGTAGCCACGGATGAAGTTGAAGGCATCCAGATCGGTGATCGCCGGTGACAGGAGCGACACGATCAGGTTCTGGAACATGATGGCGAAGAGCACCACCGCCGGGACGAAATGCGGCAGGCGCAACGCCAGACCGATCGCCACCGCCATCGCCAGCGGAAGGCCGACCGCCGGCGAGATCACCTGTGCCGCCAACGGAACCGCGGTCACCACGATCGCAAGCCCCGCCGTCGCCATCGCCGCCACCGCGGTCTCGGCGTGCGGGCCGAGACCGATCGGGGCCGACGTCGCGGCGATATCGGGGGAGGGGGTGCCCATCCGGTAATGGTCTCCGCCGCCTCGCTCGGCGGTTCGCCTTCCTGGTTATCAGCCGAACGGAAACCAAAGGTTAACCATGATCGTGCTCGATGGTCGGCAGGATCCGGGGATCCGTTCCGGGAAGGACGAGGGAATGCGCGCCGACTCGATCGATTGGGAGGAACCGACGCCGGGAGCCGCGGCGGCGCCGTCACACGACGGGCCTCGTCCGGCGATCGTCGACGTCGTCCGTATTCTCGCCGCGCTACGGGCCGATGCGCCACGCATCGCCGGCGTCGGAGTGCTCGGTGCGTTGATCGCCGTCGGCGCCTGGATGGTGATGCCGGCCCGCTACACCGCCACCGCCCTGGTCATGGTCGACCCGCGTACCGCCAAGGTGACGTCGGTCGACGAGGTGCTGCCCGGTATCGGAGGCGACAGCGCGGCCATCGCCTCGATCGCCGAGATCGCCACGTCCGACGGTGCGCTCACCCCGTTGGTGAAGGCCGAGAAACTCGAACAGGATCCCGAGTTCGCCGGTGCCGGCGAGGCCGACGCCGTCGCCGCGTTGCGCCGCGCCGTGAAGGTCTCCCGCCGCGGCCTGACCTATGTCATCGAGGTCTCGGCCACTGCGAAGACCGCCGAGAAGTCGGCGCGCCTCGCCAACGCCGTCGCCGGCGACATCGTCTCCCGCCAGTCGGCCACCCGCGTCAATGCCTCGACCAACGCCGCCGGCGCGCTCGAGGGCCGTCTCGCCGAACTCCGCGCCGCCGCCATCGCCTCGGAGAAGGCGGTGTCGGAGTATCGCATGAGCCACGGGCTCCTCGACGTCGCCGCCGACGCCACCGTCGGCCAGCGTCGCCTCGCGTCGCTGACCCAGCAGGCAGCGGCGGTGCGCACCCGGCTCGAAGAGGCGAAGGCCCGCTACGACGAGTTGAAGCGGGCGAAGCCGCAGGATGTCGGCGGCGCCAACGCACCGCGCTCCGACCTGCTCGCCACCCTGCGCGGCCAGCTCTCCGAGGAGGCCCGCCAGTCGGCCGAGCTCGCCCGCATCTACGGACCGCGCCACCCGCGGGTAGAGACGTCGCAGGAGCGCCTCGCCACGCTCGAAGCGCAGATCCGTACCGAGACCACGCGCCTCGTCGAACAGGCCAAGGCGGAGGTCGAAGCCCTCGGCAAGCAGAACGCCGCACTCGAATCCGAACTCGCCAAGCGCACCAACGCCGAACTGGCGATGAACCAGGACGAAGTGGTGTTGCGCGATCTGATCCGTCAGGCCGAAGCCGACCGCCAGATCTACGAACAGTTCCTCGGTCGCCAGAAGTCGACGCACGAACAGTCGTCGTTGACCCGACCGGAGACCGAGGTCGCCTCCAAGGCGGCACCGCCGACGAAGTCGAACAAGCCGAGCCCGGCACTCGTCGCGCCGGTCGGTATGTTCGCCGGCCTCCTCGTCGGCGCCGGCCTGTCGCTCTTCCGGCGCCGTCGTCCCGATCAGGCGGATTTCGAATCGGCGGCCCTCCTCGACGAAGGCGCGCTGCCATCGGCCGACGCCGCCGCACCGGCGGTGCCGCCGCGCCGCGAACCGCGTGCGATGGACGACGTCGCCCTTTGGTCCGCCGCACCGCACCGCCGCGCCGCCGTCACCCGTACGACCCCCGAGCGCGCCGCGCCGACGCGGCCGACGCTCGACCGCTCTCTCGCCGGGCGCCCGGATCCGGTGCGCATCTTCGAGGTACTCGGCACACCGGTGGTCGCCGATCTGCCACGCTTGCCGCGACAGGCACGTCTCGGCCGGCATGGCGAACGCCAACTCGTCGGTGACATCGATTTCGCCGTCGCCGATGCCCGTCCGGCGATGATGCCCTTCGCCGAGACCTTCTTTCCGCATCTGAAGACCGATCCCGGTCAGGCCCTGATGGTGACCAACGTCCCCGGCGCCGTCGGCCGCACCACCATGGCGCTGGCCATCGCCCGCATGGCGGAAGCCGTCGGTCTGACCGCTCTCGTCGTCACCGACCACGGCGAAGCCCACGATCTGCGCCCCTCGCTGGCCGACCTCCTCTCCGGTCGCCACGACCTCGCCACCCTACCGCCGCCCGAGACCGTCGACCGCGTTTCGGTGATGGGCTTCGGCGGCGACGGCGACGACGGCTTCTGGGATATCGCCGAGGACGGCCGTCTGCCGGCGCTGATGGCGCGGCTCACCCGTCACTGGGATCTCGTGGTGGTGGAGAGTTCGGCACCGGAAGGCGAGAACCGCGACGTCCTGCCGCCGACCGAAGCCTTCCGCGCCGTTCTGCTGGTCGCCGACCGCGACCGCAACACCATGGCCGACGTCGCCGAGAACGCCGAACTGTGGGCCGACGACGGCGATCGCCTGGTGATGGTCGGCCTGAACCGAGCGGCGTGAACGGCGAGCGACTCGCTCGAGGAGATTTCGACGCTCCGGTGGTTCGAAGGCGCTGCCACGGTGACCCCTTCTCCCATGAGCGGAGAAGGAACGGGGAGATCCACCGCTTCTCTCGTCGACCGGTTCGACGGGGCGAACGCGACGACCGGCCCTATCCCCCCGCCGTCACGCCACCCCGGCGCGGGCCAGCAGTCGCCGCGCCCGGAGGAGATGCGGTCGATCGAGCATCCGGCCATCGAGGCCGACGACGCCGGGATCGCCCGCCACGCGGAACGCCGCCACCACCCGATGCGCTTCGGCGATCGCCTCGGCCGAGGGTGTGAAGGCGGCGTTGATCACCGCCACCTGGGCCGGATGGATCGCCATCTTGGCGGTGAAGCCGTCGCGCGCTGCCGCCTCGCACTCGGCCCTCAGCCCGTCGAGATCGCGGAAATCGGTGTAGACGCCGTCGATCGGCGTCACCTCCGCCGCCACTGCCCCGAGCAGCGTCAGGGTGCGGGCGAGACGGAACGTGTCGAGGAAGTCGCCGTTCGGCCCCCGCGCCGTCGCCGCGCCGAGATCGGCGGAGAGGTCCTCCGCTCCCCAGGCCATCCCGGCGAGCCGATGCGAGGCGCCGCGATAGGTCCCGGCCTGGAAGACCGCGTGGGCGGTCTCGGTGACGATCGCGACGATGCGGGTGCGCCCCTCGGGGACGCCGTGAACGGCCTCCGCCACCGCGATCTTGGCGTCGAGCCGGGTGACGTCCATGCCGCCCGCCGCCTTCGGCAGCATCAGCCCTTCGGCGCCCGCAGCCACCGCCGCATCGATGTCGCGGTCGGCCTGGGCCGTGTCGAAGCCGTTGATGCGGACGTGGAGCTTCGGCCGGTCGACGCGACCGGCGGTGGTTTTCAGGAAGTCGACCACCACCGCCCGCGCCGTCTCCTTGGCGTCGGCTGCGACCGAGTCCTCGAGATCGGCGATGATCACGTCGGCGCCCGAGCCGAGCGATTTCTCGAGCTTGCGGGCATCGAGGGCGGGGACGAAGAGCAGCGAGCGCATGGAGGGACCTCGAGTGCGGGGAGGGCGGTCAGCCGGCGGCCGAATCGGTCGATCCGCCAGTGGGCCGGCGCATCATGAACGCCTGACGACGGCATTCGGCGACCAGCGTTCCATCCTGTTTGAAGGCGCGGTGGTGGAATTCGACGATACCGGCGTCGGGCCGCGACTTCGATCCGCGCGCCGAGATCACCTCGGTCTCGACCCGAATCGTGTCGCCGTGGAAGACCGGAGCCGGGAACTTCACGTCGGTCATGCCGAGATTGCCGATCAGCGTACCGAGCGTCGTCTCGCCGACCGAAAGCCCGATCATCAGCCCCAGGGTGAACATCGAATTGACCAGCGGCCGGCCCCATTCCGACTTCGCCGCGAAGTCGAAGTCGATGTGCAGCGGCTGTGGATTGTAGGTGAGGCTCGAAAACAACACATTGTCCATCTCGGTCACCGAGCGGGTGATCGGATGGCGGATCTTCAGACCCGGCACGAGTTCCTCGAGATAGAGACCAGGCATGGGGGGGCCTCGCTTTCTGCGGTATCGAATGGAAGCCGATCGGCTTCGTCGTTAAGGCTTCGTTTACCATTCTGAACGAACAGTTTACAGCGCGCTCCCTCGTTGCGGAGGCATCGGGGCCCCATGCAGATCACCGACCGGACCAGGATCGACGCCCGTATCGCCGGGGCCTTCCGCGCCACCGCGCCGTCGAACGGCTCCGCCTTCGCCACCGCCGCTGCGAACGCCGCCCGAACCGAGGATACCGCCGTCTCCCCGGCGAGGACCGTCTCCGCCGAGCCACGGCTGCGCATCGACGACCGGACCTGGTTCGAACTGATCAAGAAGGAGGGCCCTTCGCTCGGCCTCGAACGCCTCGCCGACCGCATCACCGCCGACGGTGGCGGCTGGAACGTCGCCGATCCGACCGACAAGGCGAAGATCCTGTCGCTGAAGACCGATCCGCTGGTCTCCTCGATCATGGCCGCCCGCCTCGACGAGACCAACGCTCGCACCCTGACCGACACCCTCGGCCGCAGACCGAGTAGCGGCGAGATCGAAGCCGCACGAGTGCTCGGGGCGAGCGGCGCGGCGAAGCTCGTCCGTATGGCCGAGAACGAGCCGACCGCCGCCGCCTCGCTCGCCTTTCCCAAGGCCGCCGCCGCCGATCCGGCGCGCTTCTACGACAAGACGGGCAAGCCGGTCTCCGCCGCCGATCTCGCCGCCGGTTTCACCACGACCGGGAGCGATCCCGCTGCGCGGATCGCCGAAGCTCATGCGACGCTCGCCGCCGATCGGACGCCGAAGCTCGATCCCAAGATGCTCGCAGATCTGGTCAAGGTCCAGGCGGTCGCGGCGGTCGCCGGCGAAGGCATCGCCGGCACCGCATCCGGGAACTCGGCGGGTGACCGATTCGCCCGCATGGCGCTGACCGAGAAGGGGATGCCGGGCGCCGCCCGTGACGTCGTGCCGGCTGCCGGGCCGCGCCTCGACGGCTGGCGGGCCAAGGCCTCGAACGACGCCTTCACCGCCATGACGCGCTCCGACGCCGAAGCCCCGGCCCCCGCCGTCGCTCCGGCCGCCGTCGCATCCCGTCGCTCGGTCGGCGGCGCCTCGGGCGGCATCCCCTACGTCGATCCGAACCAGCCGATGCGCCTCTTCGCCGAACCGGCGACCACAACCTCCGCGGCCGCGGTGGCCGCGACCACGTTGCAGCCGATCGGCAACCGTCCGAGCCGGCTGATGTCGGCTGCGGCGAGCGGCGCGCCGGCGATGCCTCTGCCGATGGTCGACGCCGGCGGAGTCGTCCAGCCGAGCCGCATCCTCGCGGGGGCGCCGACCGAAACCACGGAGCCCGCCGCCTCCGGTCTGGTCGCGTCCGGCGCTGCGCGGGTGAAGACGGTCGCCATCGCTCCCGCGCCGGCCGCCGCCGATCGGCCGTTGCTGCCACCCGTTCCGGGCGAGAAGGCCGATCCGGCCGCCCCGTCGATCGCGACCGCCACCGCGCCTGCGACGACCCGGACGCGCCCGTCGAGTCAGTCGCTCAAGCCGCTCGATCTCCTCGGCTTCCTCCGCCCGGCGACCCGCGGCTGAGGCCACTTCGCCGGCGACCGCGTCCGCGCCACGGCGGCGGCGAATTCGAATCATGGTGAACCCGTCGTTAACGACCGCCGTGCCACCCTTCTCTTCACGACGGTCCTGATCGCCGTCCGGCGGCGCCCTCCTCCTCTCCGGAGGCCATGGCGCGACGGCCCCGGTCGATCGAGTGCGGATGTGGTGTGTCGGATGGTGGTCGATCGGTTCTTCACCTGGGTCGCGGAAGCGACGGTCGAACAGAAGCTCAGGGCGGTCGAGGCGTTGGTCGCGGCGTTGTTCGACCCGCGTCTCGGCGAGAGCGAGCGCGAAGCCGTCGAAGCGGCGGTGATGCTGGTCGCCGAGGATCCCGAACTCGCCGTCCGCCGCCGTCTCGCCGAGGTCCTGGCCGACATCGACGAGGCACCGCGTCACCTCCTTCTCACCCTGCTCGACGACCATCCGAGCGTCGCCGTCGCCATCGCCGCCCGCTCACGGGCTCTGATCGACGCCGAACTGGTCGACGTCGTCGCCCACGGCGTCGACCAGGTCCGCCGTGCCGTCGCCGGCCGCCGCCGCGTCGGGCCGACCGTCGCCGCCGCCCTTGCCGAGGCCGGCGATCGCACCGCCGGCATCCGCCTCCTCGACAATCCCGGGGCCGACATCCCGGCCTTCGCGCTCGAGCGTCTGGTCGAACGCTTCGGCGAATTCGCCGAAGTCCGCCGCGCCCTGCTCGCCCGGCCGCACGTGCCGATCACCGTGCGTCACCGCGTGCTCGAGAAGCTCGCCGAGGCGATGGAGAATCTCGTCGTGGTCAAGTCGTGGATGGGTCGCGAACGCGCCGAAGCGACGACCCGCGATTCGCGCGAGAAGGCGACCATCGCTCTCGCCGCCGCCGCCAGCGGTGCCGAGACGGTGGTGCTGGTCGAACACTTGCGCCGCACCGGCCAACTCACCACCCGCCTGATGCTGCGCGCCGCCTGCGTCGGCGACCTGCGCTTCGTCGAGGAAGCGCTCGCCCGTCTCGCCGGGGTGCCGACGACTCGGGTCACCGCCCTCGTCGCCGACGGGCGCGAGAGCGCGTTGCGTGCTCTCTATCGCCGCGCCGCCATGCCGGAGCGTGCCTGGCCCGCCTTCCATGCCGCGATCGAGGTCCATCGCGAACTCCTCGCCGAGACCGGCGGCTTGGACGGCCGGCCGGGAGACCGGGCGCGCTTCGCCCGCCGTCTGGTCGAGCGAGTGCTGACCCGCTTCACCGCCTTCGAACGCCGTGACGCCGACGATCTCCTGGTGCTGCTGCGCCGTTACGCTGCCGATGCCGCACGCGAGCACGTCCGACACGTCATGGCCGAGCGCATGGCCGACGCCGAACGCACGCTCGCCGCGCCGTCCGCCTCGGACGACGAGACGGCAGAAGTGGCTCCGACCGCGACCACCGGTGAGGCCGGAGCCATTTCACCGATCGACGCCACCATCCTCGAGGCCGTCGCCCGCGAACTCGCGGTGGCCCTCGACGACAATCGGTCGCCGGACGCATCCGAGCGCGTCGAAGACGTCCGCCCGGCGAGCGTACCGGCTTTCGTCTTCCCCGTTCCGGAGCCGCTCCATTTCGACGAACACGGCGACGACACGGTCGAATACGACGAGCCCGGCGGGCTCTTCGCGCATGTCCGGCTCGAGGATCTGCCGCCGGAATGGCTGGTGGAGGAGGAGATCGCCCCCGAGGCGATCTTCGGCGAAGATGATGTTCTCGTCCGCCGCGGTCTCGACCCCGAGCCGTCGCGCGTCGTCACCGAGACAAGGGCCGATGTCGAGATCGACGACTTCGCCATGAGGATGGAGATCGCCGAGGACGCTACGATCGACCTCGGCGAACGCGTCGTGTCCGGCGATGCGATGAACGTTCGAGGCGACGAATACGGCGTCGCCTTCGTCGCCGCGGATGCCGAGACGGCCATCGCGGCGGATGCGACCGGTGCGGCATCGGAGCCGATGGAATGCGATGTTCCGTCACCGGAGGCCGCCGCGCCGTGGGTGCAGCCGCGCGACGCGACCGAGAACTTCGTCGACAGCCTGCGCAACGCTCTCGACGCCATCCTCGCCACGCCGCGCCGCGCTGCCTGATCTCCGAAATGCGAACGGCCGGCACGGGGGCCGGCCGAGTCTCGTCGGATGTGACCGACGGTGTCAGGCGGCCTGAGCGGCCTTCTCCAGGAAGTCGTCGGTGACCTCGTCGAGCCGCTCGGCGAGCAGACGGGCGGTCGCCGAGGTGTCCTCGCGGGCGTTCTCGGCGATGACCGCACGTACCGATTGGACGTGCTGACGCACGAGCTCGCGCGGCAGTCGCTCGACCGCGGCGACGCCGTCGAGCAGGCGGCACAGGCTGCCGGCGATGCGTCCGGCGACGGGGAAGCCCATCGTTGCCGCCTGTCCCTTGATGTCGTGAGCGGCGCGGTAGAACGCATCGCGCGCTTCCACCTCGAAATCGGTGAGATCGGCGGCGGTCCACAGTTCGGCGAGGCGCTGCGTCTCGTCGCTCATCCAGGCGTCGAAACTGGTCGCCATACGGGCGAGGGCGGCCTCTGCTTCCTTCACCGGATCCTTGTCGCCGGCCTTGGAGGCGCGCTGCCGCACCTTCTTGCGCAGGTCGGACGGCGGCGCCATGAACTCCGCGTCGGCATCGATCACGATCTCGTCGCTCTCGTCGACGGCCATCGCGTCGGCGGCCATCACATCGGCCGCCGCGGCATCCTCTGCCGTCACGTCGACGTCCTCCGGCTCGGCCGCCGCGGTCTTGCTCTCGTCACGCATGACACCCTCCGGGACGGCCCGTGGCGTGTCCGCGACGATCCACGCCGTCGCCGCGCCGGTCCGCACCTTCCTTCACCGACAGCATGAACCGATCCCCTTAACGTTCCGTTGGCGTTGGGGGGGGCGACGGCGATCGGCTCAGTACTGGAACTGTTCGGCGAGGATGCGTTCTTCCCAGCTGTGCTCGGAATCGAACATCAGCAGGCTTTCCGATCCGGTGTCCTGGCGCACCGTCACCTCGAGCACGTCGCGGATCTCGGTGTGATCGGCCGCGGTTCCGACCGGCCGTTTCACCGCGTCGAGCACCTCGACCCGGATGACGGCGCGATCCGGTACGAGTGCACCGCGCCAGCGCCGCGGCCGGAACGGCGAGATCGGGGTCAGCGCCAGAAGCGGCGCACCGAGGGGGATGATCGGCCCGTGGGCGGAGAGATTGTAGGCGGTCGATCCCGCCGGGGTGGCGACGATCAGGCCGTCACACACCAACTCGTCGAGCCGTTCCTTGTCGTCGATGACGATACGCAGCTTGGCCGCCTGATAGGTCTGGCGCCACAACGACACCTCGTTGAAGGCCCGCGCCTCGTGGGTCGTACCGGCGGCATCGCGTGCCGTCATCAGCAGTGGCCGGATGCGGGTGACCTCGGCGCGCGTCAGCCGCGCGTGCAGATCGTCGGTGCGGAACTCGTTCATCAGGAAGCCGACGGTGCCGCGATGCATACCGTAGACCGGCTTGCCGGTGTTCATGAAGCGGCGCAGGGTCGCCAGCATGAAGCCGTCGCCGCCCAATGCCACGATCACGTCGGCCATGTCCGGCGGCGACGAGCCGTAGCGATGGGAGAGGTGACGACGCGCCTTTTCCGCTTCTTCGCTCGCCGAAGCGACGAAGGCGATGTTCTCGATCCTGCGCTCGCCCGATCCCGTCGAACCCGTCATACGTCTCGCCCTCGGATCGCGCCCGGCTCGTCCAGCCTTCGGCCTTCCCTCGCGGGCGGCTTCCGGTCCATGCTGCGGCGCATCGCATCGCGGCGATAGATCCCACGCGAGCCGGCCCGCGGTCAACGCCGCAGACCGTTCTACCATCGGAGGCTGCGACATGGCGCCGGAGACCGCCACTCCCCCGACCGCGAGCGATCCGCCGCGCTTCGTCGTCGTCTGGTCGACCTATCCGAGCCCGGAGGCGGCGGAGGTGGCGGCGCGCGTCCTCGTCGAGCGCCGCCTCGCCGCCTGTGTCGCCGTGCTGCCGCGCATGATCTCGCTCTACCGCTGGCAGGGCGCGATCGAACGGTCCGACGAGGCGGTTCTCCTCGCCAAGACCCGAGCCGCACGCGCCGACGCCGTGATGGCGGCGCTGGCGGCGAACCACCCTTACGAGGTTCCCGCTCTGCTGGTCCTGCCCGTCGCCGCGGCGTCGCTCGCCTACGGTGCCTGGATCGAGGCCGAGACGGCGGAGTGAGGCCTCTGCGGGCGTCGTGGGGCGGACTGGGTGAGGCCGTAGTCCGTCGGCGCCGCCGGTGGCGTCGTTCCCTGTCGGCTCGTCGGCGAAAAGCCCCTGGTCGTCGCGGTCGGCGGAATACGCCTTCGGCTGTTCCGCCCTACGACCGCGACGCTACGCCGCCGGAGACGACGAAAGCCGCGCCGATCGCTCGACGCGGCCTGTTCGAGGTCGGTGCTCCGACGGCGAGGGGTCCTCTCGTGACGCGGTGGAAACCGCTGCCCCTCCTCGCTCGCCGCCGGAGCGGCCCGAACTCAGGGCTTCTGGGCGCGGTAGTTGTCGTGGCAGCCCTTGCAGGTCTTGCCGATCTCGGCGACGGCGACCTTGAGCTTGTCGAGCCCCTGGTCGGTGTTGCCCGCCTGCACCGCGGTGGCGGCCTTCAGCGCGTCCATCGCCGCCTTGAAGCCGGCCGGATCCGACCAGATCTTCGGCAGCGCCTCGGTGTCGCCGCCCTTGTCGGAACCGGCGGGGAACAGCGTCGCGATGTCGATGCCGGCCGCGGTCTGGGAGAGCGTTGCGGCGGCGGCCTTGGCGGCGGCGGCGTCGTAGGGGGTCTCGCCCTTCACCATCTTGACCAGCACGCCGCCGAACGAGCCACCGATCGCCTTCATGGTCTTCTTGCGGGTTTCGATCGGGTCGGCGGCGAAGGCGGAACCGGCGGCGACGACCGCGACGAGGGCGGCGGAAACGAGTGCAGTGGCGCGAAACGACATGAATGATCTCCCTTCGACAAGACACCCGTCGGCCCGTCCGAGCGACCGCAGGGAATCCGTACTTGCCCGCATGACAATGGCGATCGGTCGGCTCGCGTGCGACTCAAAGAAACGTGAACGATTCCAATTCCACTCGTGATCGCGAGGGCCGACACGGAGGCCGACGAGGCATGCGCGTCGGACCATCGACAGGCGGGCCGTTTCGGTCGATCCTCGCCGAGATCGGACGCGGCGCTTCGCGGCGCGTCTTCCGCGGTGTGCCGATCGGAAGGATCTTCCGCCTTGCACTTCTCGTTCCTCTCCCTGCTGCGCAACGCCTTCTCCGCCCATCGCGACTGGCCGGAGCAGTGGCGATCCCCCGAGCCGAAGCCGGCCTATGACGTGGTCATCGTCGGCGGCGGCGGCCATGGTCTCGCCGCCGCCTACTACCTCGCCGCCGAATTCGGCATCCGCGACGTCGCGGTGGTCGAGAAGGGCTGGATCGGCGGCGGCAATACCGGCCGCAACACCACGATCGTGCGCTCCAACTACCTGCTCGAGGAATCGGAGGCGCTCTACGACCATGCGCTGAAGCTGTGGGAGAACCTCTCCCAGGTTCTGAACTACAACGTCATGTTCTCGCCGCGCGGCGTCATGATGCTGGCCCACACCACCCACGACGTGCAGAGCTTCAAGCGCCATTACCACGCCAACCGCCTCGCCGGCATCGACACCGAGTGGCTGACGCCGGAAGAGGCGCGCGACTGGTGCCCGGGGCTGAACATCGCCAAGGACATCCGCTACCCGATCGTCGGCGCCACCCTGCAGAAGCGCGGCGGCGTCGCCCGTCACGACGCGGTCGCCTGGGGTTACGCCCGCGCCGCCTCGGCGCTCGGCGTCGACATCATCCAGAACTGCGAGGTCACCGGCGTCCGCCGCGGCGCCGACGGCGCGGTGATCGGTCTCGACACCAGCGGCGGGACCATCGCGGCGAAGAAGGTCGGCGTCTCGGTCGCCGGCCACAGCTCGCAG
Organism: uncultured Alphaproteobacteria bacterium; assembly: GCA_937864925.1. Taxonomy (GTDB): domain Bacteria; phylum Pseudomonadota; class Alphaproteobacteria; order Rhizobiales; family Ancalomicrobiaceae; genus CALBKH01. Next base: position 49,398 of record CALMFH010000211.1, read on the forward strand.
GTCATGGACATGGCCGGCGTCCGCCTGCCGATCGAGAGCTTCCCCTTGCAGGCGCTGGTCTCCGAGCCGCTGAAGCCGATCGTCTCCTGCGTGGTGATGTCCAACACCATCCACGCCTACATCTCCCAGTCCGACAAGGGCGACCTCGTCATCGGCGCCGGCACCGACCAGTACGTCTCCTATTCGCAGACCGGCGGGATGCAGATCACCGCCCACACGCTCGACGCCATCTGCGAGCTGTTCCCGGTGCTGCGCCGCGCCCGGATGATGCGCAACTGGGGTGGCATCGTCGACACCACCGCCGACCGTTCGCCGATCCTGGGGACGACCCCGGTACCCGGTCTCTACGTCAACTGCGGCTGGGGCACCGGCGGCTTCAAGGCCACCCCCGGTGCCGGCCACCTGCTCGCCGCGACGATCGCTCGAGGAGAGCCCCATCCGATCGCCGCGCCCTTCTCGCTCGACCGCTTCGCCCGCGGCCGGCTCATCGACGAAGCCGCCGCCGCCGCCGTGGCGCACTAGAACGGTCCCGGGAGGAGCCGTTCGACGTTCAGTTCCGGCATGTCCCGGCAGGAAGACCGGTCTTCACTGTTCCGGGACATGCACAGAGGTCCGACCATGCTGCTGATCACCTGCCCCTGGTGTGGCCCGCGCCCCGAGATCGAGTTCGCCGCTCGCGGTGAGGCTCACGTCGCCCGCGCGGCCCCCGATGCCGACGGCGAGGCGATCGCCGCCGCGCTCTACCTCCGTTCCAACACCCGCGGGCTGCTCGCCGAACGCTGGCGCCATGTCTACGGCTGTGGCCGCTACTTCAATGCCGTGCGCCATACGGTCACCGACAAGTTCGTCGCGACCTGGCGCGTCGGCGAGTCGCGGCCGGATCTCGGCGGGGAGGGGACCCGATGAGCGCCTCGTTCCGCACCGCCGCGGGCGGCCGCATCGACCGGACGAAGCGTCTGTCCTTCAGCTTCGACGGCGTCGCCTATTCGGGCCACCCCGGCGACACGCTCGCCTCGGCGCTGCTGGCCAACGGCGTCCGCCTGATGGCGCGCTCCTTCAAGTATCACCGGCCGCGGGGCGTGGTGACCGCCGGTTCGGAGGAGCCCAACGCGCTGGTCACCGTCATCCGCGACGACGGCCGCACCACGCCCAACCTCGCCGCCACGACGGTCGAGCTCTACGACGGTCTCGTCGCCGTCAGCCAGAACCGCTGGCCGTCGCTGAAGTGGGACGTCGGCGCGCTCAACGGTCTCGCAGCGCCGATCTTCGTCTCGGGCTTCTACTACAAGACCTTCATGTGGCCGCGCTCCTTCTGGAAGAAGGTCTACGAGCCGCAGATCCGCGCCGCCGCCGGCTTCGGCGAAGCGCCCAAGGCCGCCGATCCCGATCGCTACGTCAATCGCTTCGCCCATTGCGACGTGCTGGTGATCGGCGCCGGTCCGGCCGGTCTCGCCGCCGCCGGTGCCGCGGCGGAAGCCGGCGCCCGGGTGATCCTCTGCGACGAGAACCCCGAGTTCGGCGGCTCGCTTCTCACCGATGCGAGCGCGACCATCGACGGCGAGCCGGGTGCGGCCTGGGTCGCGGCGGTCGTCGCCGATCTCGCCGCCCGCCCGAACGTCACCCTGCTCACCCGCACCACCGCCTTCGGCTGGTATCAGGACAACATGGTCGGCCTGCTCGAACGGGTGACCGACCACCTCGCCGATCCGCCGACACCGCTGCCGCGCGAACGCCTGTGGCAGGTGCGGGCGAAGCGGGCGGTGATCGCCGCCGGCGCGCTGGAGCGGCCGCTGGTCTTCCCCGAGAACGACCGCCCCGGCATCATGCTGGCGGACGCCGCCCGCACCTACCTCTCCCGTCACGGCGTCGCTGCCGGCTCCCGCGCCGTGGTCTTCACCGCCACCGATGCGGCCTACGCCGCGGCGCTCGCGGCGAAGGCCGCCGGCGTGAACGTCGTCCTGGTCGCCGATCTCAGGCGCGAGGCCTCGCCCGCGGCCGAGGCCGCCCGCGCCAGCGGCATCCGCGTCGACCTCGCCACCACCATCGAGGCGACCTCCGGGGGCCGCTCGGTCGAGAGCGTCCGTCTCGCCCGCATCGCCCCGAACGGCTCGGTTTCACCCGGCGAGACCGTCGCCTGCGACCTCGTCCTCCATTCCGCCGGTTTCACCCCGACGGTGCATCTCTACTCGCAGTCGCGCGGTAAACTGCGCTGGGACGACGCCCGCGGCGTCTTCCTGCCCGGCGAGCCGCACGAGGACGTGACCTGCGCCGGCGCCTGCAACGGTGCCGAGACGCTCGCTGCCTGCCTCGACCAAGGCCATGCGGCCGGTGCAGCCGCGGCGCGGGCCGCGGGTGGCGCCGAGGTCGCTCCGCGTACCTGTGCGGCGTCGGGCCTTTCGATCGAGATCGGCGGCCACCTCGGCGAGGTCCCGCACGGCCGCGATGCCAGCCGGGTGAAGTGTTTCGTCGACCTCCAGCACGACGTCACCGCCAAGGACGTCCGCCTCGCGGTGCGCGAGGGCTTCCGCTCGATCGAACTGGTCAAGCGCTTCACCACCACCGGCATGGCGACCGACCAGGGCAAGGCGTCCAACATGAACGCGCTGGCCGTCGCCGCCGCCGCCATGGGCCTCGACGTGCCGGAGGTCGGGCTCACCAGCTTCCGCCGGCCCTACACGCCGGTTTCCTTCGGCGCCTTCGCCGGAGTGAACCGCGGCGACCTCTTCGATCCGATCCGCCGCACTCCGAGCCACGAAGCCGCCGCCGCCCTCGGCGCGCCCTTCGAGGACGTCGGCCTGTGGAAGCGCGCCTGGTGGTTCCCGCGCGGCGACGAGGATCGCCACGCCGCCGTCGCCCGCGAATGCCGAACGGTGCGCGAGAGCGTCGGCGTCTTCGACGCCTCGACGCTGGGCAAGATCGAGGTGGTCGGCCCCGACGCGGCCGAATTCCTCAACCGGATGTACGTCAATCCGTTCCTGAAGCTCGGCGTCGGCAAGTGTCGCTACGGCATCCTCTGTCGCGACGACGGTTTCGTCTACGACGACGGTGTCGTCGGGCGGATCGCCGCCGATCGCTTCCACGTCACCACCACGACCGGCGGGGCGCCGCGGGTCCTGGCCATGATGGAGGATTATCTCCAGACCGAATGGCCGGAGCTCGACGTCTGGCTGACCTCGACCACCGAGCAATGGGCGGTCGTCGCCGTCCAGGGTCCGAAGGCGCGCGAGGTGATCGCGCCCCTGGTCGAGGGGGTCGACCTCGCCGCCGCCGCCTTCCCCCACATGAGCGTCGCCGAGTGCCGCATCATGGGGCTTCCCGGCCGGCTCTTCCGGGTGAGCTTCACCGGCGAACTCGGCTTCGAGTTGAACGTCCCCGCCACCTACGGCGCCGCCCTGTGGGATGCGCTTCTCGCCCGTGCTCTCGATCTCGGCGGTTGCGCCTACGGCACCGAGGCCATGCACGTGCTGCGTGCCGAGAAGGGCTACGTCATCGTCGGTCAGGACACCGACGGCACCCTCACCCCCGCCGACGCCGGTCTCGGCTGGGCGGTGGGCAAGGCCAAGGCGGACTTCGTCGGCAAGGCCGGCATGGCGCGGCCCGATCTCACCGGTCCGCATCGCAAGGAGATCGTCGGCCTCCTCCCCGACGATCCGAAATGTGTGCTCGAAGAAGGCGCTCAGATCACCGCCGAGGCCTATCCGGCCAAGGGCACCCACGCCCTCGGCCACGTCACCTCGGCCTATTGGTCGGAGAACGTCGGCCGCGGCATCGCCCTGGCGATGATCGAGGGCGGGCGGTCGCGGATGGGCACGAAACTCCATGTGCCGATGCCGACCGGCCCGATTACCGTGACGGTGGTCGACCCGGTATTCTGGGACAAGGAAGGCAAGCGTCTCGATGGCTGATCTCACCGCGCTCCCCGCTCGGGTCGAGGACTTCGCCGGTCTCGCTCCCCTCGACCACGGCTCCCGCTTCACCGCGGCGCCGCTCGTTCCGGCGACACGCTTCGTCTTCCGCGGTCGCGAGGCGGCGATCGAGGCGGCGACCGCCGCCTTCGGCCTCGCCCTGCCGCGCACCGCCTGTCGCGCCGCCGAGACGGCCGACCGCGCCGCCCTGTGGCTCGGTCCCGACGAGTGGCTGCTGCTCGCCCCCGACGGCGAAGGCGAGGCGATCGCCGCCGCCTTCCGCGAGATCGCTGCGCCGCATTCGCTGGTCGACGTCTCCCACCGCAACACCGGGCTCGACCTGTCGGGCTCCGAGGTCGCCGCGGTGTTGAACGCCGGCTGTCCGCTCGACCTCCACCTAGCCGCTTTCCCCGTCGGCATGTGCACCCGCACCCTCTTCGCCAAGGCCGAGATCGTACTGTGGCGCCGCGCCGTCGATCGCTTCCGGCTCGAGTGTTGGCGCTCCTTCGCGCCCTACGTCCACGGCGTCATCGCCGATGCGGCGTTGGAGTACACGGACGAGGGATGAGCCGCGGGGAGGGGCCGCCCGCCGCGGATCCCACCGGCTGCGGCACGATCGGCTCTTGCGGGACGTGCCCGATCCGGGCATGGCTCGCGCGTGCCGTGGACTTCGGCCGAGCCGATGACGAGGAGTGGGCATCTCCGTGAACGACGATTTCGATCCCGAACTCCCCGGCCGCCGCCGTTTCGGGCGCAACCTCGCCGGCGCCGTGCTCGCCGCCCTCGCCGCCCTTCTCACCGTCCAGATGATCGGTGAGCCGCTCGCCGCCCTCGGCGCCGCGATCGGGGCGGGCCTCGTCGCCTTCACCCTGTGGGGTGGCGCGGTGGTTCGATCGGACGGCATCTCCTACGGCCGCGCCGCCGGCATCGGCTTCGTCGCCACCTTCGCCGCCTTCTTCGGTGCCGCCGTCCTCGGCGCCGCGGCCTCTCGGGTTCAGCCCGGTGCCGAAGCCTTCGCCGCAGCGTTCTTCGCCCTGGCCGTTGTTCTACCGGTGATGGTGGCGGCTTCGGTGGGACTGGCGGCGATCGGCGCGGTACGAGGACGGCCCTGAGGCGCTCGGCCGCTCAGGCGGCGACGATGCCGGCGTCGACCAGCTCGAGGTCCATGGCCTCGACCAGATCACCGGTGGTCAGCTCGTAGTTGGCCGACAGCATGTCCGGAATCGCTTCGACCTCCACCGCGGCCGAAATGACGTAGCCCTGGATCTCGTCGCAGCCGAGGTCGCGCAGGGTGGCGAGCTGCGAGCTCGTCTCGACGCCCTCCGCCACCGTCGACATGCCGAGCGCCGAGGTCAGATCCATGATGGCACGGACGATGGCGCGGCTCTGTTCCCGGTGATCGATGTCGTCGACGAAGCTCTTGTCGATCTTGATCTTGTCGAAGGGGAACTTGCGCAGATAGTTGAGCGACGAGTAGCCGGTGCCGAAGTCGTCGAGGGCGACCCGCACCCCGAGTTCGCGCAGATCGCGCAACATGGCGAGCGTGTGCTCGCCGGCGTCGAGCAGGGTCGATTCGGTGATCTCGATCTGCAGCCGGTTGGGCGGCAGGCGCGAGTGTTCCAGCGCCGAGACGATGGTGGCGAGCAGGCGCCGATTGCGGAACTGCACCGGTGACAGGTTGATCGACACGCGGATGTCGCGCGGCCAGGTCGCCGCCTGCCGGGTCGCCTCGTGCAGGATCCACTCACCGATCGGCACGATCAGCTTGCACTCCTCGGCGATCGGAATGAACTCCGCCGGCGAGACGTTGCCGAACTCCGGCGACCGCCAGCGGATCAGCGTCTCGAAGCCGGAGATGCGGTCGGAGACGAGATCGACGATCGGCTGGTAGACCAGGAACAACTGGTCGGAGTCCATGGCGTTGCGCAGGCCCTGTTCGAGCAGGCGCCGCCGGCGCGCCTTCTCGTCCATGCCCGGCTCGAAGAATCGGTAGCCGTCGCGGCCCTCCGCCTTGGCACGGTAGAGCGCCAGATCGGCGCTCTTCATCAGGTCCATCGGCGTCGACCCGTCCTCCGGCCCGATGGCGATGCCGATCGAGGTCCCTACCGAGAAGTCGGCGCCGTCGAGGGTGAAGGGTAGGTCGAAGGTCGCCAGGATCCTCTCGGCGATCTCGACGGCATGATCCGGCCGATCGGAGCCGGGAATCAGGATCGCGAACTCGTCGCCGCCGACTCGCGCCACCACGTCCTGCGGACCGGTGCAGTCGACGAGCCGTCGTCCGACCTGGTCGAGCAACGCGTCGCCGACCGGATGTCCCATCGTGTCGTTGATCGCCTTGAATTGATCGAGGTCGAGATAGAACAGGATGTTGCGGCCGCGATTGGCCGGATCGGCCATGGCTCGCTCGAGTTCGGTGGAGAACTTCACGCGGTTGACGAGGCCGGTGACCGGATCGGTCTCGGCGAGGAAGGCGATACGCGCCTCTGCCGCGCGCCGCTCGGTGATGTCGGAGCCGACGCCCTGGTATCCGCAGAAACTGCCGTTGCCCCGGAACACCGGGCGGCCGGTCAGGCTCCAATGACGGTCGCGGTCTCCGACCCGGACGGTGACGACGAGATCGCGGAAGATCTCGTACCACTCCATCGCGTCGATCAGTTCGTCGCCCTCCGCACCACCGGTCGCCAGCAGCGCCCGGATCGGCATGGCGGTGAGTTCTTCGAGCCTCCGTCCGGCCGCCTCCGCCAGACGCGGCGAGGGATCGACCAGCCGGCCTGCGGCATCCGTCTCCCACAACCAGTCACCGCCGTGTTCCTGGAAGTCCTTGAGCAGAAGACCGATGACTTCGTTCTTCTCCAGGAGTTCGGCCCGGTTCTTGGCGTTCTCGTAGAATCGCGCCGCGTGGATGACGATGTTGCGGCTGAGGTAGCTGCCGTAGCCGAGCCACAGCGCCACGATCGTCACATCGCTGCGCAGGTCCCCCCGATTCTCGGCGAGCACCATCGCCGCCATCGACGAGGCGACGATGATCCACACGTAGGCGAGACCGGCCCGCGGAACCGTTGCTAGGCCGAAGGCACCGCCGGCAGTCATCCCGGTGACCAGGATCTGAAGCAGCAGTTGATGATAGGTGTCGGCGCCGGGAAGCATGACGATCGGCGCGATGCCCCACAGCACGGCCAGGATCATCGAATTGATGGTCATCCGACGAATGGCGCGCGGTCCGGCCCCGATCCGCATCTTCAGCCGACTGTGCCACCAGTTGCGCAGCGCCATGCCGGCGAAGGCCATGACCGAGAGCGACCAGATCGGCGCGAAGACGGCGGACGGCGTGTCGAGGAAGGCGACGGCGATGACCCCGGCACAGAGCACGTTGGCGAGGGCGCTCATCGGCACCAGTTCGACGATGGCCGAGACCTGCTCGCCACGGATACGGCGTTCCGTCTCGTCGTCGACGCCCGAGTCGGGCCTGGGCGACCCGAGCGGAAGCGCCGCCACACGTGGCGTCGACCGGTTGACCGCGTCTGAGGACCCGCTTCCCATCACCTCGCCCGCCGAATCCATCGTCGAATCGAGATGCAATCTATGGGTCGAATCACCAACGGCGATTTAACGAAGGGCCGCTTTGCCGGGCGAATGGAAGGCTCACCCCGAAATTTCAGGGGTAGAACTCAAGTCTAGCGTGGAACACACCCCATCGCAGTTCCGAGTGGAGAAGTGTCGCGCCATGTGACGCAAGGTGAACACCAGCCGCCGGCTGATGTTAGACCGACAAGAGGTCATGACGGTGCTCTCGGGGAAGCGCTTTCGGTTGTCCACAACCGATGATGACGTGGGCGGCACGGTTCGCGGCCGGCGGGATGTCTCGTTTCGCAGGAGCGACGCCGCCGAGCCGCCACCGCGGCGCCGGGATCCGTCGCTCCGCGACCCGAATCACACCTTTTCGGCGCCCACCGCTTTCCGTCGGATGTCTGGTGCCGGCGGAGGGGATCGAACCCCCGACCTTCGGTTTACAAAACCGCTGCACTACCGCTGTGCTACGCCGGCGACGGGCTCCCCTTAGCATGGGGGCGGGGAGGGGGCCAAGATCCGTGGTCGATCGGCGGACGGTCGAAGGTGGACGATCGCACGCGATCCCGGTGCCCACGACCGGCCCGGCGATCCGGATCACGGCGATAGGCCGGCCTCGCGGTGTCGAGGTGGATCCGCGTCGGCGCCCCCGCCCGCACCCGGTCACGCGCCGCCGTGCTTCCGGCCGACCACGTAGAGCGCCAGCACCGCGGCGTTCGACACGTTGAGCGACTTGATCGGGCCCGGCACGTCGACCCGCGCCAGCGCGTCGCAGGCCTCGCGCGTCACCGGGCGCAACCCCTTGCCCTCGGCGCCGAGCACCAGGACGGTACGAGGACCGACCTCGGTCTCTTCGAGCGGGGCGGGACCCTCGCTGTCGAGGCCGACGACGGTGAAGCCCTCCTTGCGCAGCGTGTCGAGGGCGCGGGCGAGGTTGACCACCTCGATGTGGGTGAGGAGATCGAGGCCACCGGAGGCCGACTTGGCGAGCACACCGGTCTCCTGGGGCGAGTGCCGGGTCGGGGTGAGCAGCGCATCCGCCCCCAGCGCCACCGCCGAGCGCATGATCGCCCCGACGTTGTGCGGATCGGTCACCTGATCGAGGGCGAGGACGAGCTTCGCCCGGCCGAGATCGGTGAGCTCGACCGGCTCGAGCGGCCGCGTCTCCACCAATACCCCCTGATGCACCGCGTCCTCGCCGACCCGCGCGTCGATCCAGCGCACGTCGACCACCTCCGGCGTCACCGGAAAGACGACGCCACGCTCCTCCAGACGGGCGAGTGCGTTGCGCGTCACATAGATCGCGTGGATCACCCGCTTCGGATTGGCGAGCGCCACCTCGACGGTGTGCAGGCCGTAGAGGAACACCCGTCCTTCCGGTGCGCCGCTGCCCGGCCGCCCACGGCGCCGCTGCACCACCGGCGGCCGAGTCGGGTGGCGCCCGGCCTTGGCGAGGCGCGGCGGCTTCTCGGACGACGACATGGTGCGGGGCTCCTCGGGCGCACGAAAACGTGCCGTCTTATGGACCCGAAGCGCCGATCGGCGCAATCGGCTCGCGCCGCCGCGTCATGGAGCGGCGCCGAACACCCGCCCGCATCCGCCGATATCGGGTGCCGGCCGACGGCAGGGGAATCGCATTTGAAGAAATCGAGTGGCGTCGAGTGGTGAAATGGATTCTG
>CALMFH010000212.1 GCA_937864925.1 uncultured Alphaproteobacteria bacterium
CGCGATGGGCAGCACGGGCACCTGATCGATCTCACCGCATCGGGCTGGACGCAGGCGCAGGCGATGCGCTGGGGCTCGACGGCGCACGCCGTTGCTGCCGATCCGCGGATCGCCACCGGGGACGTCGTCGAACGGGCCGCGGCCGACGAAGGCACTCACACAGATGCGCTCGCCTCGATCGACGTCGAGCGGATCGTCGCGGCCGGCGAAGCGGCCGTGGCCGAGGCTTTCGGCGAGACCCACCACGGTCGCCAGACCCGCATCGGTGCCGACGGCACCATGACCGAGATCGACCCGACCGACGATTTCGGAGGTGCCGCCGCATGACCCGCCCCTCCGTCGCCATCGCTCGGCTCGAAGACCGCGCCGCGGCGCTCCTCCGCACCGCGCGCCGCCATCTCCGCCTTCGGCCCGAGGCCGCCTTCGAGCTCGCACTCTTCGTCGGCATCTGCGTCGAGATCTGGATCGGCGTCGTCCGCACCGCCGCGCTCTACCCCATCGGACCGTGAGGGACACGAGGGCCATGAACATCATCCGCAGTGCTCTTCGCACCACGCTCTCGTGGCTCTCCTGGCCCGGTCTGGCCGCCGCCGCCCATCCCTTGCCCGAAGCGCATTTCGGCCGAGGACGGCGCTCGAACGGGCTTCGCCTCGTCGACACCGGCGCCACCCGCACCGTTCGCCATGGCCATCGCCACGTTCACCGGCTCACCGGCCGGGTGGTCGAGCCGAAGCAGGTGACGGTCCGCATCTTCACCCACGTACCGAAGTGACGACGAGGGCGAGATGACCGAAGCCTGCGACATCGTCTCGACCCTTTGGGGTCATCATTGCCGGATCTGCGGCGCCGCATGGACCGGCGGGCCGGAAGCTTCGCCCTGCGGCGGGTCGGCGCGGCGGTCCGACGGTCTCTCCGGCCTCGGCTTCTTCGGGGTGATTCTCGCCGGGCTCGCCGCGGTGATCTTCGTCACGCTCTTCGCCCACCTCACCATCGACATGCTCGCCGCCATCGGCCGCGAGGCCGGGACGGGGCTCCGCTTCTTCACCCACCTCTTCTGGTGACGCCATGGCCAAGCTCTCCGATATCAGGCTCGGCATTCTGCGCGCCATGGCGTCGCGCCGGGCGCCGCTGATCCGCGGCCACCGGCACTGGTTCGTCCGCGGCTGGTCGGTCACCGTCCTCGCCGCCGACGTCGAAGCGCTGATCGCCGGAGGGCTCGTCGCGCCGCCGGACGGCGCCCCGTTGCGCGGCACCCCGCGCCTGGTCGTTCCGACCACGGAAGGCTTCGCCCTCGCAGCCCGCGCCGCCGCTCGCGCCATCCCACCGACCCACGACGAGGAGATCGCCGCATGACGGCATGGATGCAGACGGGCCGCGGCCGGCCGATCGACCTTCTCGCACCCGACCTCACGGCGATCGACGTCGCCGCCGAGATCGCCTGGCCGCTCGCCGGCCTCGCCCGCTTCGCCGCACACCAGGAGACCAACGAGCCCGAGGCGCGCCAGCCGATCTGGTCGGTGGCGCAGCACTGCGTCGTCGGCGCCGACGCCGTCTTCGCCGAGACCGGCTCGCTCGCCTCGGCGCTCGCCTTCCTGGTCCACGATGCCCACGAGGCCTTCATCGGTGACCTCACCACACCGGTCGCCAATGCCCTCGAGGACCATGTCGAGACCGTGGTGAAATTCGTCTTCGGCCTCGACGCCGCGACCCGTATTCGCGACGCCTTCGGCCAAGGCGCCGCCGCGGCGGCGATCACCGGCCTGAGGACGCGGCTCGATCGGCGGATCCATGCCCTCGCCGGCCTTCCGGTGGATCTTCCGGCGGCCATGATGGCGATCGTCCGCGACATGGACCTCAGGATGCTCGACGCGGAGCGACGGCAGATCCTCGGTCCGGTCCGTATGGCACCCGGCGAAGGGATCTGGCCGGCCGCGGTGCGCCAGGCGAAGCCGGTCCGCCTGCGCGGCCCCTTGCGGCCGTGGCCGCGCCACAAGGCGGCGACCGAATGGATGACGCGCTGGGAGCGCTGGCGCATCCGCCCGGCCGATACCCGCCCCCAGATACCGCCGCGTTCGCGGCCGGCGGCGATCTTCACCCCCGCCTGATCAGAACAGCCGAGAGAAGACTCATGACGACCGGCACCCTCTCCCCCGATCACGTCGCCCTCGTCCGCTCCGCCCTCGGCCTGCCGAACCGGCGCCGGCAGAGCTACCGCAACCACTTCGTCGACGCCACCCACCCCGATTGGGAGGCGATGGTCGCGGCCGGGCTCGCCACCGTGCGCCGCAGCACCGAGCCGGACGGCCCTCACACCTATCGCCTCACCCGCGCCGGCGCCGAAGCCGCGTTGCTGCCGGGCGAGACGCTGAACCTCGACCACTTTCCTCACCTCGAAGGAGGCCTCTCGTGAAGAAGATCCGCAGCGCCACCACGGTCATCGGCCTGATCGGCGACGGTGAACTCGCCTCCGAGCTCGACACCGAACTGACCGGCACCCTCGCCGCCCTGCACGAGCATTGCGGCGGGCGCAAGAAGGCCAAGGCCAAGGGTCGCGTCACCCTGACGATCGATCTGACCGTCGAGGACGGCATGGTCACCATGTCCCCCGACATCACCACCAAGAAGCCGAAGAAGCCGCGCGCCGACGGCGTGTTCTGGATCGACGCCGAAGGCTCGATCTCCACCGAGCACCCGGCGCAGACCCGTATGGACTTCGGCGAACGCGCCCGCACCGGCGCCGGCCTCGCCGCCCCGACGACCGCGCTCGCCTGATCGGCGAACGACACCAAAAGACGACAGGAGACCCCGACCCATGCCCATCGAATCCGTCCAGGCCGAAGCCCTGAAGGAACTCGTCGCCCTCGCCTCTCAGGCGCGCGGCCTCGAGATCACCACCATCGCGAACGTCGCCAAGATCGCCGGGTTGCCGGACGAGATCGCCGTAGGCATCCGCCACGGCACCACACCGGAAGCAGTCGACCTGTCGCGCCTGTTCGAGGCCTATCGCGATCGCCCGACGGCGAAGCGCGGCACCGCCACGGCGCTGACGCTGAAGTCCTTCATCGATCTCACGAACCGCCATCTGACGCCGCACTCGGCGATCTTCGCCGAGACCGACTGGCGCAAGCCGAAGCTGCTGGCGGTGATCGACTATCACGAGCTGACCGATGGTGGCGAGCCTGTCGGCGACGACTTCGACGTCGTCGGTGGCGGCGGACGTCCGGACAATCTGAAGCACCGCATCTCCTATGCCTATCCGCTCTCCGACACATGGAAGGCGTGGGTCGAGAAGAACGGCGAGGTGATGAGCCAGGGCGAGTTCGCCGAGTGGATCGAAGACCACATCGCAGACCTCACCAGCCCCGAGGACGCCGAGAAGATCTGGCTGGAGCGCGACTTCCAGACCACGGTGGCGACGCCGGCGGGGCTGATTCAGATCTCGCGTGGGCTGCAGATCAACGTCGAGGCCAAGGTCAAGAACGTCGTGACGCTGCAATCCGGCGCTGCCCAGATCGCCTTCGATGAGACCCACCTCGGCGGCGACGGCAAGCCGCTGGTGATCCCCGGCCTGTTCCTGCTCCAGGTCGCGCCGTTCCAGGGCGGCGAGGTCATCCGCGTGCCGGTGCGGCTGCGCTACCGGGTCGCCGCGGGGCAGACCCGGTGGTTATTCTCGATGCACCGGCCCGACATCTACATCGCCCAGCGCCTCGTCGACGACATCGCGACCGTCGCCGAGAAAACCGGCCTGCCGGTCTACGAGGGCGCGCCGGAGGCGTGATCGATCCCGAGGCGCCTCCTCCTCCCGGCACCTCGCACTTCCCGCCCGGGCGCTGCCCGAACCATCGCCCGGGCGGGCTTTCCGGACCACCGAGGCACCCATGAAGCTCTCCCTCGCCCGCCGTGATCTGCATCCGGCCATCGCCGCCGTGACGCGCGTCGTCGAGCGCCGCAACACGCTGCCGATCCTGTCGAACCTCGTGCTCGAGACAGACGGCGGAGAAATCATCGGTCGAGATCCGAAACTCATTCCGCTTTCGGCGTTTGACAGCGCGGGTGTCGAGATCCTGCGCCCGTTCAAGGCAATCCGTGCCCGCTGCGTCGATTGCTGCGGTGGGTCGCAGGCAGAAGTTCGGAAATGCGTTTCGATCAAGTGCCCGCTGTGGCCGATGCGCATGGGGAAATTGCCCGCGCACCTCCGCGTTAAAAGCAGCGAAGACGAAGAGGCGTGACCATGGCCAAGTCCCCCCGCACCGTCTGCGCGACCATCATGACTGGCACCGAATTCCCCTGGTTCGCCATCGCCGACATCCGCCGCTCGATGCAGCGGATCGAAGAGGCGCTGACCGATTTCGAAGCCGGAAAGGCCAAGATGTCGAGGGCCGCAGAATGACCGACGCCGAATTCGCTATCGCCATGGCGCGCGAGAAGGCCGAGCCCGACAGACGCAGCTGCGAACTGCTGGTCGAGATCCTGAGGCGCGCCCTGGTGGCGCTGCGCCGGGAGATGTCGGGGATGAACGCCAAGAGCCGCGCGGCGTTCCGGCAGATCTACCGCCGAGAGGCCTCCGATCTGCTCTCCGCGGTTCGCCACTTCCGCATGCTCGGAGGCTGACCATGTCCCGCTCCTACCTGCCCCCGCGCGACCTAGGCCCCGAGTTCTGCCGCCGCCTCGACCACGAGGTGTTGGCCTTCGCCCGGCGGATGTTCGCCATCGGCCGAGGCTGCACCCGGTTCGAACGGGCCGAACAGATCCAGGCCGAGGCCGATCGGCTGCTCGGCATCACCGACGAGGAGGCCGGCCATGTCGTTCTTCCGTGACCTCGCCGCGGCGTTCGCCGCGCTTGCCTTCGCCATCGGCGCCCCGCTCGGAGCCGACGCCATCCTCTTCTTTTTTCAGTGAGGGACCTATGACCAAGACCAAAACGGCCGCGGCGGCCGCCGCCGAAGTTGTCACGCCGACCGTTTTCGCGATCAAAGGATTCGACGAGGACCTGCGGTGTCGCGGCTTCCAGTTCGCTCCCGGCGAGACCTACGCCCACAAGGGCAAGGTGAAGGCCTGCGAGAGCGGCTTCCATGCCATCACCGGTCATCCGCTGGCCGTCCTTGGCTACTATCCGCCGGCCAGATCCCGCTTCTGCCGCGTCGAGTTGTCGGGCGCCATGCATTCCGATGACGAAGTAAAGACCGCCGCCGAAATCATCAAGATCGGCGAGGAAATCGGCCTTTCAGATCTCGCCAGCGAGGCGGTGAAGTGGGTGTTCGACCGTGCGAAGTGGTCGGAAGGCCCGGTCGCTACCGGGAACAACGAGGGAGCCACGGCGAGCGGCTATCGGGGCGCAGCCACGGCGAGCGGCAATCGGGGCGCAGCCACGGCGAGCGGCGATCAGGGCGCAGCCACGGCGAGCGGCGA
>CALMFH010000213.1 GCA_937864925.1 uncultured Alphaproteobacteria bacterium
GCGCCGGTGATCGAGGCGATGTCGATGCCCATCGGGCAGACGAGCGTGCAACGCCCGCACATGTTGCAGCTGTCGAAGATCAGCTCTTCCCACAGCTTCAGGTCGTCGGCGGTGATCTTCGGCGCGAGGCCGAGCATCCCGAGGAAGCCGGTGCGGGCCTTGTGGGCCTTGGCGATGGGGAGGATCTTCCACGCCGGGGTGTATTTCGGGTCCTTGGTCGCCTGATAGAAGTGACAGGCTTCCGCGCAGAGGCCGCAGTGGACGCAGGCCTCCGCCCAGGTGGCGAGTGGCCGTCCGACGAGGGCGAGGAACTTGTCCGCGGCCGCCTGGACGTTGATCGTTTCGGTCATGACGAACGTCTCCTATTGGCTCAGCTGACGCGGATCTGCATCAGTTCCTCACCGGCCGGATCGGTGACGTGCACCGCGCAGGCGAGGCAGGGATCGAAGGAGTGGATGGTGCGCTGGATCTCGAGCGGCTGCTTGGGATCGGCCATCTTGTGGCGATCCATCAACGCCGCCTCGTAGGCACCCGGCTGACCCGAGGGGTCGCGCGGGCCGGCGTTCCAGGTCGAGGGCACCACCGCCTGATAATTCGCGATCTTGCCGTTCTCGATGACGATCCAGTGGGCGAGACCGCCGCGCGGCGCCTCCATGAAGCCGACACCCTTGCACTTCGACGGCCAGGACGAGGGCTCCCACTTGTCGGGGTTGTGGACCTCGAGCTTGCCGGCCTTGATGTTGGCGGTGAGGTTGCCCAGCCACGCGTCCATCTTGTCGGCGATGATCTTGGTCTCGAGCGTGCGGGCGGCGGTCCGGCCCAGTGTCGAGAACATGGCGGTGATCGGCAGATCGAGCTTCTTCAGCGCCATGCCGGCCAGTTCCTGCACCTCCTTGTTGCCCTTGGCGTACATCATCAACACGCGCGCCAGCGGGCCGACCTCCATCGCCTTGCCCTGCCAGCGCGGCGCCTTCAGCCAAGTGTAGTCCTTCTCGACGTCGAGATGGGTGTAGGGGGTCTTCGGACCGGTGTAGTTGAACTTGGTCTCACCGTCGTAGGGGTGCAGGCCCTTGTCCTTGCCGCCGGCGTATTCGTACCAGGAATGGCCGATGAATTCCTGGATCTGGGTCGGGTCGTTGAGGTCGACCGGATGGATCTTGGAGAGATCGCGGCCGAGGATGACGCCGGCCGGCGCCAGGAAGGTCGAGGGATCGCCCGAGCCCTTCTCGGGGAAGTCGCCGTAGCACATGAAGTTGCCGAGGCCTTCGCCGCGGGCGAACCAGTCCTTGTAGAACGAGGCGACGGCGAGCGTGTCCGGCACGTAGACCTCGTCGACGAAGGCCTTCATCTTCTGGATGATCTGGCGCACCTGCTCGAGGCCGAGAACGTTGACCGCGGTCGAGGCCGCACCCGACCCGGCGACCGGCGCCGACGAGATCGGCGAGGGCGCGCCACCGACGAGGAAGTTCGGGTGGGGGTTCTTGCCGCCGAAGATGGTGTGGATCTGCACCACGTCACGCTGCCACGCCAGCGCCTCGAGATAGTGGGCGACCGCCATCAGGTTGGCTTCCGGCGGCAGCTTGTACTCGGGGTGGCCCCAGAAGCCGTTCGAGAAGATGCCGAGCTGGCCGCCTTCGACGAACTTCAACAGCCGCTTCTGCACATCGGCGAAGTAGCCGGGGCTCGACTTGGCGTAGGTCGAGATCGACTGCGCCAACGCCGAGGTCGCCTTGGGGTCGGCCTTGAGCGCCGAGACCACGTCGACCCAGTCGAGGGCGTGCAGGTGATAGAAGTGCATGACGTGGTCGTGCACATATTGCGCGCCGACCATCAGGTTGCGGATCAGCTGCGCGTTCTCGGGGATCACGTAGCCGACGGCGTTCTCCACGGCGCGGACCGAGGCGAGACCGTGCACCAGGGTGCAGACACCGCAGATGCGTTGGGCATAGGCCCAGGCGTCGCGCGGGTCGCGGCCCTTGAGGATGATCTCGATGCCGCGCACCGAGGTGCCCGAAGAGTAGGCCTTGGTGATGGCGCCATCGGCGCCGGTTTCCGCTTCGATGCGCAGATGGCCCTCGATGCGGGTGATGGGATCGACGACGACACGCTCGGTCATGGGGCGCGCTCCGGGTTCCGTGGTCCCCGGCCGTCATCTGACGAGAGGCCGTGGGACGAGAGAGAGGGCGGGCGGAGGAACTCCGCCCGTTCGGGTTTCGATCAGACGCCACGCCGGGCGAGGAACGCGCCGGTTGTGCCCCTCGACACGAAGACGAGGAAGGCGTGGAACAGCTTGCCGAACGGCAGCCACACGAAGAGCAGCGCCACCGACAGGATGTGGATGGCGAGCAGCGTCTCGTAGCGGGCGCCGACATGGCCGACTGCGATCAGGCCGGTCAGCACCGGCAGGAGCGTCACGAACCAGGCGAAGTAGTCGCCGAATCCGGAGATGAAGCGCTGCACCGGGTTGGTGAGGCGGCGCACCAGGGCCGCGGCGAGCGACACCAGGGTGATCGCACCGACCACATAGACAACGCCCGAGGGCAGCGTCGGCCAGGACAGGCCCGTCAGGTTCTTGATGAACAGCATGTGCGGGCGGAACCCGAACACCACGATCGCCAGACCGACGTGGAAGACCCAGCCGTTGAAGAACGAGAAGCGTTCGGCGAAGGCGAAGGTCGGATGCGGCACCATGCGCCGCATGATCTCGCGCAGCGCCGCGCCGACCGGACCGGGGGTCCCGAGGCGCGGGATCGTGCGATCCGGCGCCTTGCCGAGGAACAGGATGGCCAGGAGGCGCCACAGGACGCCGAAGACCAGGACGACCATGGCGACGTTGATCGCGGGGCCGCGTGCGAAGTCGAGCAGATCCATGGTCCTCACCCCTTGTTCAGGCTGGCCTTGCGATGACGGGCGACCGCGGCGGCGGCCACACCGGCGACCGCGCCGGCCAGAGCCGCGCCACCGACGAGTTTGGCGGTCGGGCCGATCGAGCCCGACAGCGGCACGTAGAAGCCGCCCTTGTCCCAGAAGTCCGGCTCGGAGCAGCCGAGGCAGCCGTGGCCCGACTGGATCGGGAACGAGACGCCGCCGTTCCACTTCATGGTGGCGCAGGCGTTGTAGGTGATCGGACCCTTGCAGCCGAGCTCGTAGAGGCACCAGCCGTCGCGGGCGCCCTGATCGTCGAAGGCGTGGGCGAACTGACCGCGCTCGTAGAACGGACGGCGGTAGCAGCGATCGTGGATGTTCTCACCGAAGAAGGCCTTCGGCCGACCGAGGTGGTCGAGCTCGGGGACCTTGCCGAAGGAGAGCAGGTAGGCGACCGTGCCGGTCATCGCCTCGGGGATCGGCGGGCAACCGGGGATGTTGATCACCGGCTTGTCCTTGACCAGATCACCGATCGACACCGCGCCGGTCGGGTTCGGATTGGCCTTGGGGATGCCGCCGAACGCCGCGCAGGTGCCGACCGAGATCACGGCGAAGGCGTCCTTCACCGTCTCCATCAGCGTGTCGTAGTTGGAATGGCCGGCGGTGGTCGAATAGATGCCGCCGTCCTTCATGGGCACCGAGCCGTCGACGACGACGACGTACTTGCCCTTGTTCTCGGCCATCGCCGCATGACGGGCCGCCTCGATCGCCTCGCCCGACGCCGCCTGCAGGGTGTGGTGGTAGTCGAGCGAGATGAAGTCGAAGATCAGGTCTTCGAGGGTCGGGCCCTTGGAGCGGGTGATCGACTCGGTGCAGCCGGTGCACTCCTGGAAGGAGAGCCAGATCACCGATTGGCGCTTGGCCTTGGCCAGTTCCGCCGCCATCGCTCGCGAGGTCGCCGGCGGCAGCGCCATCAACGAGCCGAGCCAGGACGCGTATTTGACGAAGGCGCGACGCGACACGCCGTGCTCCGCCAGTCTTTCGCCGAGTGTCTTCTGATCAGCCACGGGACATGTCCTCCTCGTCGGCAGCGGTTGGTTCGTTTTGCGGGGATGCGGCGACGGCATCGGCGATGCGCCGGGCGGCGAAGGCGACGTCGTCGGGATGGGACACGAGAATCTCGGGGATGCGGGTGACGTGCACCTCCTCGGCAGCGATCTCGTCGCCGGCGCCGAAGTGGCGCACCCACCAGACGCCGGCGAAGCCGGTCTCGCGCACTTCGGAGCGGCCGGCGACCTCGAGCGCGCAGGTGACTTCCCCATCGCCGAGCTTTTCGGCGAGCGCTTCGAGATCGGTCGGGCCGAAAGGCAGGCTCCTCAGATCGATCACCGTCTCCTCGCCGGTCTCGGCGAGTCGGGCGAGCGCATGCGCCAGCTCGGCAAAGACGGCGTCGGCGAGCGAAGCGGCCGGGGCCGGATGTCCGCATTCGGCGTTCATGGGCGAACTCCCCAGCTGTCGAGAATCGCCGCCACTTCACCGCGCGCCCGCGGGACGGCGGCCAGGACTTCGGCCTGCGGCTCCGCGCCGAGGCCGAGTTCGCCGGCCTGGATGGCGACGAGCGCCCGACGGGTCGGCTTGGTGCCGATCAGTTCGGCGGTCTGGATCAGGTCGGAGACGGCGATCTCGTGCGGGGTCGAGCGATTGACGCGCAGCAGCGCATCCATGTCGTCGCCCTCGAAGCGCCGCACCTCACCGAGTGAGCCGCCGAAGTTGGCCGCATCCACCAGGATGACGCCGCCGGCGTTCTCGATCAGGGGAAGAAGTGCCAAGCCGATGGTGCCGCCGTCGTGATAGGCGACGCGCTCGGCGTCGGCCCCGTCGCGCTCGGCCGCTTCGGCCAGTTCGCGCACCACGACCACGCCGATACCGTCGTCGGTCAGGATGGTGTTACCCACCCCCAACACCACGATACCGGATCCGTCTGCGACTGCGGTCATGGGATCACCTGTATATGCGCACTTTATGGACTTCTAATATTTTCGAGCTTTGACCAGGATCAAATCACTCTGACATTCCAGCGCCGCGATCCGTGGCGAGGCCGGTGGTTCACCCTCTCCGCGGAGCACCGTCCCCGCGCTGCTCCGCGTCGCAACGACCGCGACCGACGAACACGCATCATCCGCCGGCGCCGCACGGTGCACGTGCACCGGCGACGCCGTCGCGGACGGCATCGGAAGAAATGTCAGAGATTCGCTGCCGGTCGCCCGGGCGCTGGCCGTCGGATCAGCCGCCGCAACCGGCGAAGCCGTCCGCCGCCATCTTCGCGTCGTACTTGTCGGCGACCGCCGCACCGGGGGTCAGCGTCGGCTTGACGTCGGCCCAGTTCTCCGGCTCGAGCTCGACCATCCAGGCCGCATAGGGGTCGTCGTTGGCGAGCGTCGGGGTGGCGACGAGGGCGTCGTTGACGGCGGCGACGTTGCCGCCGGCGGCCGACTTGGCCGGGCCGACCCACTTGCCCGATTCGACGGTGGCGCAGGACTTGCCAGCTGCGATCGGCTTGCCGGCCTTCTTCGGGGTGAAGGCGACGAGCTTGCCGGCGAGCGCCACGGCGACCTGGGTCATACCGATGCGGACCTTGCCGTCGGGCATCTCACGGTACCAGGTGTGGGACTCGACGTCGTAGAGCAGATCGTCGGGCAGATTACAGCCACGGACCACGGGCATGATCGTCTTCCTCTCACGGGCGCGGCTCGACGCGGGCGCTTCGATCGCACGCGTGCCGCTCTTCTTCATCGTCGCGGAGACGTCGGCGCGTCCCCGCTCGCTTCGTCGGCCGCGACGCCCCCGTCGACGAGGTTACGACGCGGCAGCGGTGATTTCCATACTCGAGAAATTGGCTCTCGGCATTCGTGGGTACGGAACGGACGCCTCTCCGGAGGCCGGTTCGGCGCCCGCTCCGACGGCTCCCGTCGGCGTGAGCCGAACGTCGGCGGGAGCCCTCCGTCGTGGGGGGGCCCCGACGGAACGCTCAGTAGGTGAGGACCTTGACTTCGTCGTCCTCCATGATCTGCTCGATCAGGTAGGCGCCACCGACCACACCCGAGCACTCGGGAATCAGGTCGTCGACGGTCATGTCGTAGAGGTCGAGATTGGGCGAGCAGGACTTGAACACCGCGCCGGCCTCGTGGGCGTCCTTGATGAAGTCGTAGACCGACTTCGGGCTACCCTCCTTCACCACCAGCTTCTCCGCCACGCCCTTCTTCATCAGGATGCCGGAGGCGGCGGTGCAGATCACCTCGACCTCGTAGTCCATCGCCGCGGCGACGGTCGCCTGGAAGAAGGGGGCGCCGAGCTCGGCGGGGTCCCGCGGATCGGTGTTGGCGAGAATGATCAGGAGCTTACTGGCCACGACGGGTTCTCCTCGTGTTCGGACGGAGGCGTTCGAGCGACTCCGCTCTCTCACATTATGATATTCTAATGTTACGACCGTTCGACGACTTCGGCGTCCGTCTTTTCCCTCTGCGACAGAACATTCAGCTGGAAACCGTGTTTCCACGGATGGCGGCCTCGACGGCGTCGGCGAAGTCGCCGGCGCCGGCCGACAGCAGACCGATCTCGGCAGCCGCGAAGAAGGCTTCGACGCGAGGCCGCACCTCGTCGAGGGTCGCGCCGCGCAACGCCGCTTCCAGGTCGAAAACGGTACGCGGCGGAGTGACGAAGAAATCCCCGGTGATCAGCGCCTCGCGGATGCGGGGGCTCGTCCCCTCGCCTTCCATGCGGATGTGGGCCTCGATGGTCCCGCCCTTTCCGGTGATGGAAGCGGAGCGTGCATCTTCGGCCGGCGTGTCGATCTCGGCGACGAAGGCGTCGGTACCGATCTCCTCGTCGTAGGCGGCCTTCGCCAGGTCCTCCTCGCGCGCCGTGATGGCGCCGCGTTCGCTTTCGATGCCCAGCCCCTCGCGGAAGCCGGCGAGCAACGCATCCTGGATCGCCTCTCGGCTCGGCATGGCGTCGCCGAGCAGGCCTCTCAACGTGGTGATGCGGGCGCCGGCGTCGTCGAGAGCACGCTTGGCGAGCTTGGCGGCCGGCACGTTCAGCGCCTGCATCATCCGCGCCGGGTCCATGTCGGCGAGGATCGTCGCCTGATAGAACAACGTGTCGCCGTCGAAGAAGCCGCCGGTGCCGGAGATCTTGCGGCCGTCGACCTCG
>CALMFH010000214.1 GCA_937864925.1 uncultured Alphaproteobacteria bacterium
GTGAACAAGAACCGCTTCCCCGGCGTGGTGCTCGGCCTCTCCGGCGGCATCGACTCGGCCCTCGTCGCGGCGATGGCGGTCGACGCACTCGGCCCGGATCGCGTCCACGCCGTCATGCTGCCCTTCCGCTGGACCTCGTCGGAGAGCCTGGAGGATGCGGCGGCCTGCGCGAAACTCCTCGGCATCCGCTACGACGTCGTGCCGATCGCCGACGCCGTCGAGGGCTTCGAGCGCCTGCTCGCGCCGGTCTTCGCCGGTCGCGCCGCCGACATCACCGAGGAGAACCTCCAGTCGCGCGCCCGCGGCACCATCCTGATGGCGATCTCCAACAAGTTCGGCCCGATGGTGCTGACCACCGGCAACAAGTCGGAGATGTCGGTCGGCTACGCCACGCTCTACGGCGACATGAACGGCGGCTTCAACCCGATCAAGGACCTCTACAAGACCGAGGTCTGGGCGCTCGCCCGCTGGCGCAACGAGACTTTGCCCGCCGGCGCCCTCGGCCCCGCCGGCCCGGTCATCCCCGAGCGGATCATCACCAAGATCCCCACCGCCGAGCTGCGCCCCAACCAGACCGACCAGGACAGCCTGCCGCCCTACGACATCCTCGACGGCATCCTCGAATGTCTGGTCGAGAAGGAGATGGCGCTCGCCGACATCCTTGCCGCCGGCTACGACGAGGCGACGGTGAAGCGGGTCGAGCGTCTGCTCTACATCGCCGAATACAAGCGCCGACAGGCCGCGCCCGGCGTGAAGATCACCCACAAGAACTTCGGCCGCGACCGCCGCTACCCCATCACCAACGGCTTCCGCGATCCGGGCAAGCCGGTCGATCTCCCGATCGCCCCGGTCCCGGTGAAGCCGCAGGTGGACGTGGTGGATTTCTGAAGGGCGCCGGTCTCGTCGCCGCCCGCGGCGCCGTGGATCCGGCTCGGACCTGCACATACTGGCGTTCGCCGACCGAACCTGCGAAAACCGCGCCGACACATTCCGTCGTTTCGTGAGGCCCCCCGTGTCCGCCCCCGTCGTCCGCTTCGCCCCGTCGCCGACCGGGCTGATCCACATCGGCAACGCCCGCACCGCGCTCCTCAACTGGCTCTATGCCACGACGCGCGGCGGGCGCTTCATCCTGCGCTTCGACGACACCGATCTCGAGCGCTCGAAGCGTGAATTCGCCGATGCCATCGCCGAGGATCTCGACTGGCTCGGCATCCGTCCCGATCGGGTCGAGCGCCAGTCCGAGCGCACCGCGGTCTACGAGGCGGTCGCGGCGCGGCTGAAGGCCTCCGGCCGGCTCTACCCCGCCTGGGAGACCACCGAGGAACTGGAGCGCCGCCGCCGCCGCCAGCTCGCCCGCGGCGCCCCACCCGTCTACGATCGCGCCGCGCTGAAGCTGACGGCGGACGAGATCGCGGCGCACGAGGCCGAGGGCCGGGTGCCCTACTGGCGCTTCCGCCTCGACGGCCGCCGGGTCGAATGGCGCGACGGCATCCGCGGACCCCAGGTGGTCGACACCGCCGGCCTGTCGGATCCGGTGCTGATCCGCGCCGACGGCTCGTTCCTCTACACCTTCACCTCGGTGGTCGACGACATCGAGTTCGCCGTCACCGACATCATCCGCGGCGAGGACCACGTCACCAACACCGCGGTGCAGATCGAGATCTTCGAGGCGCTGGGCGCGACGCCGCCGCGCTTCGCCCACCACAATCTCCTCGCCGCCACCACCGGCGAGGCGCTGTCGAAGCGGCTCGGCTCGTTGTCGATCGCCGGCTTACGCGATGCCGGCTACGAGGCGATGACCGTCGCCTCGCTCGCCGTCCTGGTCGGCTCCTCCGAGGAGATCCACGCCTACCCGGATCTGGCGAGCCTCGCTCCCCATGCCGAACTCTCCGGCATGTCGCGCTCCACCGCCAAGTTCGATCCGCACGAACTCGACCTGATGAACGCCCGCCTCGTCCATCAACTGCCGTATGCCGGGGTGGCGCCGCGGCTGAAGGCGATGCGTGCCGATCTCGGCGAGGCGTTCTGGATCGCGGTCCGCGACAATCTCGAGAAGGTCGGCGACGCCGCCCGCTGGGCGAAGATCGTCTCGGCCAAGTTCACGCCGAAGACCGCCGAGGAAGATCGCGCCTTTCTCGCCGAAGCCGCTCGCCTGTTGCCGCCGGAGCCTTGGGACGAGACCACCTGGACGAGCTGGACCGATGCGGTGAAGGCCGCCACCGGCCGCAAGGGCAAGGGGCTCTTCCTCCCTCTGCGGCTGGCGCTGACCGGCCTCGATCACGGGCCGGAGATGCGGCGGCTGCTGCCGCTCATCGGTCGGAAAAATACCGCGGTCCGACTACCCTGACCCGCGGCGGCTCGCCCGGCGCCTTCGACGCCTCGGCGGCCGTCTCCTCGACCGGGCGCTGTGACACCGCTTCCACCACGAGGCCGGCGGCGACGATCGCCTGTGTCTCCGGATCGGCGTCCGGCGCGGGCCGCCGCCGTGGCAAGGGCAGTTCCTCGCCGCCGAGCAGGTGCAACGCGTCCTTCGTCCCCTTGAGGCCGCCGGCGCCGGGTGGCAGCAGGCGCAGGTCGGGCTTGCCGCAGGTGCACCCCGCGACCACTTCGGTGCGGTAGCGGAAGGCGTTGGGCAGACGGGTCAACGGATCGCCGGTGCCGTCGGCGGCGATCGCCTGCTCCGCCTCCTGGCCGGGATTGTGGTGGAAGTAGAGCCTCGTCTCGGCCGCCGGGCACAGCGCCTTGCAGACGTTGGCGTCGGTCTTCAGCCGCCCCTGGGAGGCGCCGAAGGAGATCGGGAAGAAGTAGCCGTCGCAGGTACGTACGCACAGCGTCCGGAAGTTGCCGGAGAGCATCTGCGCCGTCGTCGGATCGATCACCTGTTCGTCGCTCAGGTCGGGGTCGACGGTGGAGTTGCCGCCGAAGAGGAAGCCGAACAGACCCCGGCTCTCCGGACGCGGCCCGGTGCGCACCCCCGGAGGGGTCTCGCCCGGTTGGGAGATACGGTACGTGACGCCCGCCTGTCCGGGCACCGCGCCGTTGATGGTGACGCGCGAGCGGGTGCCGTCGAAGGTGGCGGTGATCGGTTGGGCGCCCGGCTGCTGGCGCTCGCCGCAACGCAGCTGGGTCATCAGCGCGCGGATGCGGGCCTGTTCGCCGGACGTGGCCGACGTGCCGCCGCCCATCCGAGCATGCTGGCTCTGGAGCGTGGCGAGATTGGCCGTCATCTGTTGGCCGCGCGCCGCGATCGCGGCGCAGCGCGGATCGGCGGCATTGCCGCAGCGCGCCGCCGCGGTCCGGTTCTGCTCGATCGCCTGCCGCTGTTCGGCGATGGCACTCGCCCAACGGTCGGCCGGCGTGGCGGCCGCCTTCTTGTCGAGGGCGGCGAGCTTGGCGGCGAGATCGTTGCAGACGTAGGACTGAGCCGCGGCCGGCGCGACGCTCGCGGCGAGGGCGATGACGGCGACGACGACCGACGCCACCCGTCCGGCGGCGACGCTCCTGCGTCTCACGCTCCATGCCCGGCGATCGGCCGCCATGTTCCACCCTCTGATCCGTCCCGTCTCCACGAAGCGGGTCGTCCTCCGCCTACATCATTCGAATCCGACGCGAAAGATCGTCGACGAGGTTACGCACGGTCGCCTCCTCCGGAAAAGCCCGATGACGCCCATTCTCCTGTGCCTCCCCCTCCCAATTCGGGCGAATTCGTCACATATGAGGAGCGATCGAAGGAGATAGCCCCGATGAAACCCTCCCACCGCCTTCTCGCCGCCCTCTGCCTCGTCGCCGCGACCCTCGCCGCGCCCGTCGCGTCGGCCCAGGAGCCCGATCTCATCTTCAAGAAGTCGACGGTGTGGAAGCTGCTCACTCCGGATGACAAGCTCGCCGTCTACGGCATCGACGACCCGGAGGTGGAGGGTGTCGCCTGCCACTTCACCGTGCCCGAGCGCGGTGGCGTCAAGGGCATGTTCGGCGTTGCCGAGGAGACCTCGGACGTCTCGCTCGCCTGCCGTCAGGTCGGCCCGGTCAAGTTCAAGCGTCCGCTCGATCAGGGCGACGAGATGTTCCGCGAGCGCCGCTCGCTGTTCTTCAAGAAGATGCAGATCGTCCGCGGCTG
>CALMFH010000215.1 GCA_937864925.1 uncultured Alphaproteobacteria bacterium
TGTTCCGCGAGCGCCGCTCGCTGTTCTTCAAGAAGATGCAGATCGTCCGCGGCTGTGATGCCAAGCGCAACGTCCTGGTCTACATGGTCTACACCGACAAGATCATCGAGGGTTCGCCGAAGAACTCCACCTCCTCGGTCCCGCTGATGCCCTGGGGCGTGGAGCCGCCGCCGCGCTGCGCCGACTTCGTCAAGTGAGGTGAGCCCGGGTCGCGGCCGCCGTCGGAACGGCTCGGGAAAGGGGCCGAAGCCCACCGTCGCCGTGCGTCGAGGCGGCGCGGGTGGACGCACGGCCCCGCGGTTCGCCCGTCCTGCGACGAGCCCGAACGGCGGGGGCGGCATCCGCCTCCGCCGCCGGCCCGCGCGAGGCCGAGGCCGCCGCCGCGCCGACCCTTGACGCCGCCGCGGAAATCCGGCACTTCTCCGCCCCATGACGACGAGAACCCACCTGCGCGCGCTCCGCGCCATTCCGGGCATCATTTGCGGCTAGCTCACACGCTGGCCCGGTTCCGTCTGTTTCCTCACGAAGTGACCAGATGAGACCCCGGCCGGCGGGCGGGTGGTCGTTCTCGTGCGTCGCGCCTGGCGCTCGCACGCGGTGGGTATCGATGAGGAGAAGACCGTGGTGCTGAAGCTCTACAACACGCTGACCCGCGACAAGCAGGTGTTCACGCCGATCGATCCGTCGAACGTGCGCATGTACGTCTGCGGGCCGACGGTCTACGACTTCGCCCACATCGGCAACGCCCGGCCGGTCATCGTCTTCGACCTGCTGTTCCGCCTCCTGCGCCACGTCTACGGGGCGAGCCGCGTCACCTACGTGCGCAACATCACCGACGTCGACGACAAGATCAACGCCCGCGCCGCCCGCGACTTCCCCGATCTGCCGCTCAACGAGGCGATCCGGCAGGTGACGAGCTCGACCGCGGCGCAGTTCCACGCCGACGTCGCCGATCTCCTGACGCTCACCCCGACGGTCGAGCCGCGCGCCACCGAGCACATCGCCGAGATGATCGCCATCGTCGAGAAGCTGATCGCGGCCGGCCACGCCTATGCCGCCGATGGTCACGTCCTCTTCGACGTCCCCTCGATGCCCGAATACGGTCAGCTGTCGAAGCGCCCGCTCGACGACCTGATCGCCGGCGCCCGCGTCGACGTCGCCCCCTACAAGCGCGGCGAGATGGACTTCGTGCTGTGGAAGCCGTCTGCCGAGAACGAACCCGGCTGGGAGAGCCCCTGGGGCCGCGGCCGTCCGGGCTGGCACCTCGAGTGCTCGGCGATGTCGTGGAAGCACCTCGGCGAGGTCTTCGACATCCACGGCGGCGGCATCGACCTGTGCTTCCCCCACCACGAGAACGAAGTGGCGCAGTCGCGCTGCGCCTTCGGCCGGGACGTCATGGCCAACGTCTGGATGCACAACGGCTTCCTCCAGGTGGAGGGCGAGAAGATGTCGAAGTCGCTCGGCAACTTCTTCACCATCCGCGAGCTGCTCGCCGACTGGCCGGGCGAGGTGCTGCGCCTCACCATGCTCAAGACGCACTACCGCCAGCCGATCGACTGGACGGTGAAGAGCCTCGAGGAGAGCTGGAAGACCCTCGACGACTGGTACTGGTTCGCCGGCGAGGCGGCCGGCTCGACCCCGGCGAAGGCGGTGGTCGAGGCGCTCTCCGACGATCTCAACACGCCCAAGGCGATCGCCGAACTTCACGGCCTGCGCAACGCCGCGCAACGTGCCGGCGGCGAGGGCGCCCGCGACGCGCTCGCCGGCAGCCTGCGCTTCATGGGCTTCCTCGTCGACACGCCGGAGGCCTGGGCGGCACGCCACCAGTCGACGGTCGAGGTCGACGCCGCGAAGGTGGAAGCGCTGATCGCCGCCCGTCTCGACGCCCGCAAGGCCAAGAACTGGGCCGAATCCGATCGCCTGCGTGACGAACTCACCGCCATGGGTCTGGTGATCAAGGACGCCAAGGACCCGGCGACCGGCGAGATGCGGACCACGTGGGAAATCGCGCGCTGACGCGGGTGTGGAGGTGGCGCGCTGACGCGCGCACCTTCCGACCCATGGGGCCGAACGAGGGGAGGGGAGCATGAGCGAGACACGCGAGCCGATGAACCCGGTCGCCAAGGTGGCGATCTTCATCGTCGTCAAGATTGCCGTCCTCTCCGCCCTGACGGTGGCGATCCTGAGGTGGAAGGGGTTGATCTGATGATGAGCTTGCCTGAACCCCGGCATGCGGCTTTCGCCCGCCACATGCGCCATGACCCGACCGAGGCGGAGCGTATTCTCTGGCTCGCGCTGCGTGGTAGGCGATTCCTGGCCTGGAAGTTCCGTCGTCAGGTGCCGGTCGGCTCCTACATCGCGGATTTCCTGTGCTTCGAGGCTCGTTTGATCGTCGAAGTAGACGGTGGTCAGCATGCCGAGAGTCCGCGCGACGTCGAACGGGATCACTGGTTCGCGGAGAATGGCTTCCGGGTGCTGCGGCTGTGGAACCACGAGGTGATGACGTCGAAGCAGGCTGCGCTCGACGCGGTCTATGCGGCACTGTCGGTGGTCGCCACGGAAGGCGGAGCCGTGCGGAAACACCGCACCCCCTCATCCGCCCCTTCGGGGCACCTTCTCCCGCGAGGGGAGAAGGGGGAGGCCGCGGCTCGGCCGAAAGACTCCACGGCCGCTTCCTTAGCGGTCGACGCGACGAATTCGGCGTTCGAGGGGAAACTTATACGCCCGCCACGAACTCCCTCCCTTCTCCCCTCGCGGGAGAAGGTGGCCGCGAAGCGGTCGGATGAGGGGGCGCGCGAAGCGCAACCGGATTCGGCGAAGTGGAGGGGACGTCCATGACCACGCTCACCGGCGGCTGCCAGTGCGGCGCCGTGCGCTTCCGCTGCGAGAGCCTCGGCCGCGCTTCGATCTGCCATTGCCGCATGTGTCAGAAGGCTTTCGGCGGGCACTACGGGCCGCTGGTGACCGCCATCGGCCTCGTCTGGACCCGCGGCGAGCCGAAGCGCTTCCGCTCGTCGAACAAGATCCGGCGCGGCTTCTGCGCCGACTGCGGCACGCCGCTGACCTACGAGCCCGACGGCTACGAACACACCGAGGTGGCCCTCGGCGCCTTCGATGCCCCGGCCGAGATCCCGCCGGCGATCCAGGTCGGCGTCGAGAGCCGGATGCCGTGGTTCGATCGCCTCGCGACGTTGCCCGGCCGCACGCCGCAGCAGCAGGCGAAGATGGAGACCTTCTTCGCGGAGGTCGTCTCCTACCAGCATCCCGACCACGACACCGCCGAATGGCCGCCGATGGCGCCGTGAAGCGGAATCGGAATCTGAACTTGAAGAAGCCGAATCGCCACGTGAACCGGCGGAATCGGAACCTGAATCGGTGAGTGAAGAAGATGAGAGATCGCGTCTACCTCTTTGATACGACTCTGCGCGACGGCGCCCAGACCTCCGGCGTCGACTTCACCCTCGACGACAAGCTGCGCATCGCTCGCCTCCTCGACGACCTCGGCGTCGACTACGTCGAGGGCGGCTACCCGGGCGCCAACCCGACCGACAGCGCGTTCTTCGCCGAGAAGCGGACGAAGCGGGCGAAGTTCGTCGCCTTCGGCATGACCAAGCGCGCCGGCGTCTCGGTTTCCAACGATCCGGGCCTGCGCGCCATCCTCGCCGCCGACGCCGATGCCGACTGTTTCGTCGCCAAGGCCTGGGACTATCACGTCGACGTCGCCCTCGGCACGACGCTGGCCGAGAACCTCGACTGCGTGAAGCTCACCGTCGAGGCCGCGGTCGCCGCCGGCCGCGAGACGATGATCGACTGCGAGCACTTCTTCGACGGTTACAAGGCCAATCCCGGCTACGCCCTCGACGTCGCCCGTACCGCCTACGAGGCCGGCGCCCGCTGGGTCGTGCTCTGCGACACCAACGGCGGCACGCTGCCCCACGAGGTCGACGAGATCGTGAGGAAGGTCACGCAAGTCGTTCCCGGGACTCGTCTCGGCATCCACGTCCACGACGACACCGGTCAGGCGGTGGCCAACTCGCTGACCGCCGTGCGCGCCGGCGTCCGCCAGATCCAGGGCACCCTCAACGGCATCGGCGAGCGCTGCGGCAACGCCAACCTCGTCACCATCATCGGCACACTGGCAATGAAGCCCGAGTATGCCGACCGCTACGAGATCGGCGTCGCGCCCGAGAAACTGAAGGAACTGACCCACGTCTCCCGCGCCTTCGACGACGTCCTCAACCGCTCGCCCAACCGCCACGCGCCCTACGTCGGCGCCAACGCCTTCGCCACCAAGGCCGGCATCCACGCCTCGGCGATCGTCAAGGACCCCAAGACCTACGAGCACGTGCCCCCCGAGAGCGTCGGCAATCGCCGCCGCGTCCTCGTCTCCGATCAGGCCGGCAAGTCGAACCTCCTCGCCGAGCTCGCACGCTTCGGCATCGAGGTCGACAAGTCCGATCGCCGCCTCGACACGCTCCTGACCGAGGTGAAGGAGCGCGAGGCCCGCGGCTTCTCCTACGAGGCGGCGGACGCTTCACTGGAGCTCCTCGCCCGCCGGACGCTGGGTACGGTGCCGCGTTTCTTCGAGGTGCAGAGCTTCCGCACCATCGTCGGCCGCCGCATCGAGTCGAACGGCGAGACGGTGACCCAGTCGGAAGCGATCGTGAAGGTGAGGATCGGCGACGAACTGTTCCTCTCGGTCGCCGAAGGCAACGGCCCGGTCAACGCCCTCGACGCGGCGCTGCGCAAGGATCTCGGCCCCTATCAGTCGATGATCGCCGACCTCGAACTGGTCGACTTCAAGGTCCGCATCCTCAACGGCGGCACCGGCGCGACCACCCGCGTCCTGATCGAGAGCCGCGACGGCGCCAAGAACCATTGGACGACGATCGGCGTCAGCGAGAACATCATCGACGCCTCGTTCCAGGCG
>CALMFH010000216.1 GCA_937864925.1 uncultured Alphaproteobacteria bacterium
GTCGCCCGCCGCATCGGCAAGTTCGAGGAGGCCGACGGCGGCACGCTGCTGCTCGACGAGATCTCCGAGATGGACCTGCGCCTGCAGGCCAAGCTCCTGCGCGCCATCCAGGAACGCGTCATCGACCGCGTCGGCGGCGCCCGCCCCGTGCCCGTCGACATCCGCATCCTGGCGACCTCCAACCGCAACATGGCGGAGGAGGTGCGCAAAGGTACCTTCCGCGAGGACCTGCTCTACCGCCTCAACGTCGTCAACCTGAAGATCCCGCCACTGCGCGACCGCCCGGCCGACGTCCAGGCGCTCGCCGACCATTTCGTCGAGCGCTACGCCAAGGCGAATGGCCTGAAGCCCCGGCCGATCGATCCGGATGCCCGCCGCGAACTCACCCGCGCCCGCTGGCCCGGCAACGTCCGGGAACTCGAGAATTGCATGCACCGCGCCGTGCTGCTGGCGGTCGGCGACACCATCTCGCTCGACGCCCTGCGCACGCCCGACGGCCTACGCCTCGACGAAGCCGCGGGGGGTACGCCGGCCGCCTCGACGAAATCGATCGACGCCGCGGTCCGCCACGCCGCCGAGACGGCGGAAGCGGTCACCCGCGCCCTTGTCGGCCGCACCGTCGCCGAGGTCGAACGCCAGTTGATCCTCGAGACCCTCGGCTCGACGCTGGGCAATCGCACCCACGCCGCCAACATCCTCGGCATCTCGATCCGCACGCTGCGGAACAAGCTCAAGGAATACGGCGACGACGGCTTCGACATCCCGCCCCCCGGCGGCGGCGTCGAGGCGGCGTGAGCGCGGGCTCCGCCACCATTCCCGTCACCACGCCCCTGCGACCGGCTTTCCACCGCCCCTGTCGGGCGGGCGCGCTCGTGGGTCACCGTAGCGGCCGACCGCGTCCACTCCCGCGAGGGTCGGCGACGGGCTGCGAGGATCTCCTTCGCCGACCACCGCGATCGGTCTCGATCCGAAACGGCGTCTTTACCTCACATTAACCATGGACCCGGCAAGATTTGCCGCATCGCGTTAACCGATGTCCGCGGTTCGCCGACGACCGCCGGATTTCGAAGAGGATGTCCGCGTGACCACGAGCCTGCAGATCATCGCCACCCTCGCCGCCGCCCAGGTGGCGATCGCCCTGGCGCCGGGGCCGAACACCGTCCTCGTCGTCCACGCCGCCGCCCACGACCGCCGCCTCGGCTATGCCGTCGCCGCCGGCATCTGGCCGGTCGGCATCTTCTGGGCGATCGGTGGACTGGTCGGCCTGGGAACGGTGCTGACCGCCCTGCCCGAGATCGCCGAGGCGATGCGCATCGCCTGCGGGTTCTATCTCGTCTGGCTCGGCGTCAAGGCGGTCCGTCGCTCCTTCGTCGCGCCACTCGGTCTGCCTGCTGCCGGCGATCGGGCGATGACGATCACCGAGGCCTTCCGTGCCGGGGTACTCTCCACCCTGACCAATCCGAAGGCGATCGCCTATTACATGTCGATCTTCACCGCCACCGGCGCTTTCGCGCTCTCGCCTGCCGAACAGGCGCTGGCGGTGGCGATGATGCCGACCGTCTCCTCGCTGTGGTACACCCTGCTCGCCGTCTTCGTCTCCAGCCGCCCGGTCGCCACCGTCGTCGATCGCGGCCGCCCGTGGCTCGATCGCATCGCCGGCCTCACCATGATCGGTTTCGGCGCCAGGCTCCTCGCCTCGCGCGGGTGATCCTTCGGACGACGAAGGGAAGATTCGTGGGACACGGCGCCCGCGGCGGCGTATCGTGGCGGAACCCTCGCGTCCCCTCGGAAGCCGACCGCCATGGATTTCATGTATCTGATGCTGATCGCCGAATTCGGCTTCCTCGTCCTGATGGGGTTCGCCTTGTGGGCGGTCCTCGGGGCGTTGAAACGCCGCTCCGGCGGCTCCTCCGCCGGCTGGTCGGCGCTCGAGACCGCCTGGGGCGTCGCCGATCCTCCGAAGGACCCGATCGCCACCCACGTCACCCTCCTCGTCGGCAAGGTCCTGTGGCGCAACTGCGTTGCCGTCGGCATCGATCCGCGCGGCCTGCATCTCGCGGTGAAGGTCCCGATCTTCGGCGGTTTCGGCAAGAAGCCGGTGCGCATCCCCTGGGACGCCTTCCGCGATCCCGAGCCGGCGAAGCTCTACGCCGGCGACGCCACGCTCTGGCATCTCGGTAGCCCCGAGGTGGCGACGATCACCCTGCCACCCGAGATCGACAACGCGATCCGGGCCGAGAGCGCTGTCTCGGGCACGGGACATCCGCTTCGGTGAAGCCCGTCAACCCGACGGCGTCGAAGCCCGACGACCGAACCCGCCGGCCGGCCGAGCGCTGCCGGCGCTGCCGCGCGGCCCGGCTGCGAGATGGGTTCGGGCGAGGAAGGCGGCCCGATCACCGGAGGGAAGTTCGAACCCCTCGTCGGCGTCCGGATCGGTGCCGCGGCGCCGGCGCAACATCCGCAGCAGCCCGACGAACAGACCCTCACCCGCCTCGTCCTTCGTACCGGTGAGAGATCGCCGCAGACGGCGGATCACCGTGGCCGCGGCACGCACCACCACACCGGCGAGGATCAGGGTCCACGGGTCGAGCAGGACGTTCTGGTGGAGGTGCGTGGCGAAACCGGTCGGGTCGTCGACCGGGTGCGCGACGACGACGGTATCACCGACGCCGGCGCGCGGGTCGGGAAGCAGGTCACGGCGCACCGTGACGCGGATCGTCTCGCCCGAGGCGGTCGTCCGTTCGAGATCGACGGTGCGATAGGGACGCAGGTCCGGCGGGATCGGTTGCGGACAGATCGGCAGAGCGGAAAAGACCTTCGGCGTCTCGCCGCGCGGTGCGCATCGCGTCTCGGCGGCGACCACTTTCGCCGTCACGTCGACCAGACCGTCGTCCCACAGGCGCCAACGGTCGGCG
The DNA here is from genome assembly GCA_937864925.1 of uncultured Alphaproteobacteria bacterium. Lineage (GTDB taxonomy): Bacteria > Pseudomonadota > Alphaproteobacteria > Rhizobiales > Ancalomicrobiaceae > CALBKH01. Next base: position 2,916 of record CALMFH010000216.1, read on the forward strand.
ATGAGGAAGACGCCGAGGGCCACGATCAACGTCGAGGCCACCAGGACGATCTGTTCGAGCGGCGCCAGCAGCCGCGACAGCGTGAGCCCGAGGAACCGTCCGACCGGGGTCGCGGGCGCCACCTCTGTCGGCTGTGCCCGCCCGAGCAACGCCAGACCCAGTCCGTGCAGGAACTTCGCCACCGAGCCGATCACGACGAGCGCGACGACGAGCGGAACGATGAAGATGGCCATGTCCAGGAACGCACCCACGGATCGAACCTCGAGTGGTGACGAAGGGAGCCTCGATCATAGACGGTGGGCCTTACTCCCCGGTTAGAGAACAGGGTGAACGAAGGGCACGCGGCTCCGTCCGCCATGGCGGGCCTAATTAACCCCCCGTTAACCATGCGCTCGGCAGATTTTGCCCAGCGCTCCCGCTTCGTCGGGGGCGATTCCCGCATCCCGCGCGAAGGCCCGATCGATGTCCGACACCACCGCCGGCGACACCTCGACCAGATCCTTCGCCATGCCCTTCGGGCTGCCGAGCCCGGCGCAACTCCTCGCCAACGCCAAGCGCGGCGACGTCGGCCTCGCCATCGGCGTCATGGCGATCCTCGTCGTGCTGGTGGTGCCGCTGCCGGCGTGGCTCCTCGACGGTTCGCTGGCCATCTCGTTCACCCTGTCGGTGCTGATCCTGATGACGTCGCTGTTCATCCAGGCACCGCTCGAGTTCTCGTCCTTCCCGACGCTGCTGCTCATCGCCACGATGCTGCGCCTGTCGCTGAACCTCGCCTCGACCCGCCTGATCCTCGGTCACGGCCACGAGGGCACCGCCGCCGCCGGCCACGTCATCGAAGCCTTCGGCAACTTCGTGATGGGCGGCAACTTCGTCATCGGCATCATCGTCTTCGC
>CALMFH010000217.1 GCA_937864925.1 uncultured Alphaproteobacteria bacterium
GCGGGCGAGATCGTCTTCTCCTCGGAGGAGGCGGAAGCCGCCACCCAGGCCGGCCGCAAGGTCATCCTGGTGCGTGTCGAGACGAGCCCGGAAGACATCCACGGCATGCACGCCTCCGAGGGCATTCTCACCACCCGCGGCGGCATGACCAGCCACGCGGCGGTGGTCGCCCGCGGCATGGGCAAGCCCTGCGTCTCCGGTGCCGGTGCCATCCGCATCGACTACGCCGCGGGCACGATGAGCGCCGACGGCGTCACCCTGAAGCGCGGTGACCGCATCACCATCGACGGCGGCGAGGGCCAGGTGCTGATCGGCGCGGTGCCGATGCAGCGGCCGGAACTCTCCGGCGACTTCGCCACGCTGATGGCCTGGGCCGACGAGGTCCGGCGTATGCGGGTGCGCGCCAATGCCGAGACCCCGGCGGATGCACGCATGGCCCGCAACTTCGGCGCCGAGGGCATCGGGCTGTGCCGCACCGAGCACATGTTCTTCGACGAGGGCCGCATCGTCGCGGTGCGCGAGATGATCCTCGCCGACACCGAGAAGGAGCGGCGCGAGGCGTTGTCGAAGCTCTTGCCGATGCAGCGGCGCGATTTCGTCGATCTCTTCGAGATCATGAGCGGCCTGCCGGTGACCATCCGCCTGCTCGACCCGCCGCTGCACGAGTTCCTGCCCAAGACCGACGAGGAGATCGCCGAGGTCTCCGCCGCCATGGGGGTCTCCGGCGACAAGCTGAAGGAGCGGGCCGAGGCGCTGCACGAGTTCAACCCGATGCTCGGCCATCGCGGCGTGCGCCTCGCCATCACCTTCCCCGAGATCTACGAGATGCAGGTGCGGGCGATCTTCGAGGCGGCGATCCAGGCCGGCAAGGAGACGGGTCTGCACGTGGTGCCGGAGATCATGGTGCCGCTGGTCGGCATCAAGTCGGAGCTCGACTTCGTCAAGACCCGCATCGATCAGGTGGCGGCGGAAGTCGCCAAGGCGACCGGCGTGGCGCTCGACTATCACGTCGGAACGATGATCGAACTGCCGCGCGCGGCGCTGACCGCCGACAAGATCGCCGAGACGGCGGAGTTCTTCTCCTTCGGCACCAACGACCTGACGCAGACGACCTTCGGCTTGTCGCGCGACGACGCGGCGAAGTTCCTCAACGCCTATCTGAAGGCCGGCATCCTGGAGCACGACCCCTTCGTCACCCTCGACCAGATCGGCGTCGGCTCGATGATCGAGCTCTCGGCCGAGCGCGGCCGCAAGACCCGCCCGAACATCAAGCTCGGCATCTGCGGCGAACACGGCGGCGACCCGGCCTCGGTGAAGTTCTGCGAGACGGTCGGATTGGACTACGTGTCGTGCTCGCCGTTCCGCGTGCCGATCGCCCGGCTGGCCGCGGCGCAGGCGGCGTTGATGTACGGGAAGAAGTGACGGGCGAAGTCACGGGAGGAAGCGAGACGGGGCGCCGCGAGGCGCCCCGGTTTCGTTTCGGGGGAACTTTCCACTCCCGCATATCGCGGGTTCGCCGAGAGGCACATCGACGGCCCCGATGTGAGCCTCGGCGGTCCCCCTTCTCCCTCCGTGAGAGTGGGCGGCCCCGGCGACGAGTCCGCGCGGTCGATGGGCGCCGATCCCTTCGGGTGGAGGCTCCTTCGGAACGAGACCCGGACACGGCTTGACGCACCAATCTGGTTCTTCGACAATCTTCTCGAACCACCCGGAACCAATGAAGGCCCCGTGCCATGGCCGCCTTCACCGTCCGTCTCGACGACGAGAAGACCCGCAGGCTCGACCTGCTGGCGGAGAAGCTCGACCGGCCCCGCTCCTATCTGGCGGCACAGGCGATCGACGACTATCTCGCCCGCGAGGAGTGGCAGATCGCCGAGATCGAGGCGGGATCGAAGCGGCGGATCGAGGTGAGTTCGCATCGGCCGACGATCTCGCCCGCGTCGTCGCAAAATACGTGACGCCGGGTCGAAAGGGATGACACGGGCGATCCGCTGGACGGTCAGGGCCGTCCGGCGTCTGGACGCGGTCGGTGCCCACATCGCGCGGGACGACCGCGCGGCTGGGGCCCGCGGGGTGGCGCGCATCGTCTCCGGTGTGGAGCTTTTGGCAGAGCAACCCGCCATCGGGCGGGTCGGACGCATCGACGGAACACGCGAACTGGTGTTCGCCGACATTCCCTACATCGTGCCCTATCGGGTGAGGCCGACCTCGGTCGAGATCCTCACCGTGATTCATACGACCCAGAAATGGCCGGAGAGTCCGTGAGGGCGCTCCCTCAATGCACCCGGCTGACGCAGAAATCGACCACGTCGAGCAGTGCCCGCTTGATCGGCGTCTCCTTGAACGGCGCCAGCGCGTCCTTGGCCATGGCGCCGTAGTGGCGGGCGCGTTCGACGGTGGTCTCGATCGCCTTGTGCTTCTTCAGATGCTCGATCGCCGTCGAAAGATCGGCTTCCGTCGCGCCGCCGTCCTGGAGGCAGCGTTTCCAGAAGGCGCGTTCCTCGTCGGAGCCGCGGCGGTAGGCGAGCACCACGGGGAGCGTGATCTTGCCCTCGCGGAAGTCGTCGCCGACGTTCTTGCCCAGCGCCGCCGACGAGCCGCCGTAGTCGAGGGCATCGTCGATGAGCTGGAAGGCGAGGCCGAGATTGTTGCCGTAGGAGCGGAAGGCCGCCTCCTCGTCGCGACCGCGGCCGGCGATGACCGGGCCGACTTCGGCCGCGGCGGAGAACAGGGCCGCGGTCTTGGCGCGGATCACCGCCATGTATTCGTCTTCGGTGGTGGCCATGTTCTTGGCGACCGAGAGCTGCAGCACCTCGCCTTCGGCGATCACCGCCGCGGCGTCGGAGAGGATGCCGAGCGCCTGGAGGCTGCCGACCTCGACCATGACGCGGAAGGCCTGGCCGAGCAGGAAGTCGCCGACCAGCACGCTGGCCTGATTGCCCCACAGCTTGCGCGCCGCGAGCTTGCCGCGGCGCATGTCGCTCTCGTCGACGACATCGTCGTGGAGCAGCGTCGCGGTGTGCATGAACTCGACCGCCATGGCGAGTTTGACGTGGCCGTCGCCGTCGTAGCCGCACATCTGGGCGGCGGCGAGGGTCAGCATCGGGCGCAGGCGCTTGCCGCCCGAGGAGATCAGGTGATTGGCCACTTCCGGGATCATGGTGACGTCGGAGCCGGCCTTCGACAGGATGAGGGCATTGACCTTGTCCATGTCGGCGGCGGTGAGCCTCACCAGCGGCTCGACCGACGCTTCCGGACGCTTCTTGCCGTCCTCGAGAGAAACCACAACGCCCACGTCGACACCCCCGCGTCACCGGCCCTCCGCTCGTGCGCGGCGGCTTCCGCCTCGCGCGATACCATCCTTCGGGGGCCGTCGTCTCTATCCGAAGGCAAGCGCCTTCGGCGATCCGCCGATCTCGTACGTCGGTTTCGGACCGCGGGGCGAGAATAGGCGGGGGCGCCGACGCTCACAAGGGACAGCATGGCACGGCGGCATCCCGTCATCCGCAGAGGCGGGCGACCTCGCTGCCGGGATGCGGCGGTATCATCCGGGGCGGACCGGTTCTGTCCGGCGGTCAGATGCACTAGGATCGGCGCGAACGAGGCGACCCATGGAAGAACTGATCCGCTCCAACGATCCCGTCCTGATCGCCACCGTCGAGGCTCTGCTCGGCGGGGCCGGCATCGTCCATTTCGTCGCCGACCGCCACATGTCGGTGCTCGAGGGCTCGATCGGCATCTTCGCCCGGCGGGTGTTGGTCGACGGCGACGACGTGGTCCGCGCCCGCCGCCTGCTCATCGACGCCGGGCTCGGCGCGGAACTGCGGGACGACCCGGCGTGACCCAGGATCTTCCGCCGCCAGATCCCGCCGCGACCTCGCTCGATCGCTTCCTCGACGGCCGTCTCGTCGTCGCGCAGCCGGCGAAAGGACACCATCGCGCCGGGCTCGACGCCATCCTCCTCGCCGCGACGGTGCCGGAGGCGGCCGAAGGTCTTCTCGTCGATCTCGGAGCCGGCGTCGGAACGGCGGGGCTGGCGGTGGCGCTGCGGGCGCCCCGCCTCGCGGTGCGGCTCGCCGAGCGCGATGCGAAGGCGCTGCGCCTCGCCGAGGCCAACATCGAGCGGAACCACCTCGCCGGACGGGTCGAGACCGTCGCGGTCGATCTCCTCGGCCCGGCGAAGGCGCGCGAGGCTGTGCTGCGGCGCGAGAGCGCCACCCATGTGATCTGCAATCCGCCCTATTTCGCGCCGCGTGCGGTGCGCGCCTCGCCGAGCGCGCGAGCCGGCGCCCATGTGCTGGCCGAAGGCGGGCTCGACGCATGGCTGCGGGTGGCGGCGGCGACGCTGGTGCCGCACGGCCGGCTGTCGCTGATCTTCGAGGGCGGCGGCCTCGGCGAGATCCTCGGTGCCCTCGCCGGACGGTTCGGCGCGGCGGCGATCCGGCCGGTGCATCCACGCGCCGAGGCGCCGGCCCATCGGCTGATCGTCACGGCGACCAAGGGATCACGAGCCCGCCCTCTCGTCCTGCCGGGGCTGGTGCTCCACCCCGCCGGGTCGAACGCCTATCTGGCGGAGGCCGATTCGGTGTTGCGCGGCCGTGCCGGGCTCGGCTGCGGCGACCTCACCCCGGTTCCGTGATACCGGGCTCATGAAATTCGGATACGTCCGAATTTCACGAGCGTTACGGCCCGACCGGCCGACGCCCGTTCGGGCTCGCCTTGGTTCACGAAGTTTCGAACAGGTCGAAACTTCGTGAACTCGGTATGACACTCGGACGCGTCCGAATCTCACCGACATCACGCCCGATCGGCCGACGCGCGACGAGGTACGCCGTCACGTCGGAGGCTGCGATGCGAACGAAACACCGGCGCTCGGTCTCACCGACCGCGCAGGAAGCCCGGACCTTTCTGGCTGCACGCGACGATGCGACAGCTCATCCGCCGTGGCGTGGTGAGCTGGCACTTCAACTTGGCTTCCTCGCGCGCCGTCTGCAGTACCGGTGAATAGCCCCAGCCCTCGCCCACCCGGCTCTTGGCATGGCAGGCCCAGGCGAAGGCGGCCTCGGTGGAAAAGGCGAGCACGAGCGCCGCGGTGGCGGCGATGGTCCATCTCTTCATCTTCGGGGTCATGGTGTTTCTCCTCTCACCCGAACGTGGTGATCATCCCACCATGGGGTGCGCCGCGCCATGCGGCAGATCAGCGGCGGAGGAAATCGCCCGTCGACGATGCACGGGCGGAACGGTTCGGCTTCCCCGAGACCGGTGTCGAAAGCGAGCGTGGACGACGCTTCGAAGGACGGTGACCGCGCGCCGCACAGCGGCTAACCTGTCGGCGAAGCCATCGCCCGCCCGGGCCTCCGACAGGATCCCTCTCCCATGCGTTCGACCGTTCTCGCTCTCGCCGCTCTCCTCGCCGTCCCCGCTCCGGCGCTCGCCGACGGCATCTACCGCGGTGCTTCCTCGGTCGCCGGCGGCCGCGATCCGGTCTGCGCCGGGGTGACGTCGATGAACGCCATCGTCTCGGGCTCCGACATCCGCCTCGACGGCGCCGCCTACGAAGGCGCCGAAGCGCCCGGCACCGGCACGGTGAAATCCGACGGCTCGTTCACCGCGACCAAGACGACGCCGAAGGGCAACGTCGTCTTCACCGGCCGGGTGACGGCGAACCGCGTCACCGCCCAGTGGAAGGGCCCGGACTGCTACGGGGCGATCGATCTGGCGAAGTGAGGGGGGAACACCCGCTCACTGGAACGCCACTTCCTCGAAGCTCCGGAGCTTGCGGGAGTGGATCTTCTCGGCCGGCATGGAGCGCAGTTTCTCCATGGCGCGGATGCCGATCCTGAGGTGCTGGCCGACCTGGCGGCGGTAGAACTCGCTCGCCATGCCGGGCAGCTTCAATTCCCCGTGCAGCGGCTTGTCGGAGACGCACAAGAGCGTGCCGTAGGGGACGCGGAAGCGGAAGCCGTTGGCGGCGATGGTCGCCGATTCCATGTCGAGGGCGATGGCGCGCGACTGGGAGAAGCGCTCGACCAACTCCCGCTGGTCGCGGAGTTCCCAGTTGCGGTTGTCGATGGTGGCGACGGTGCCGGTGCGCATCACCGTCTTCAGTTCCCAGCCGGTCAGACCGGTGATCTCGGCGACCGCCTGTTCGAGCGCCACCTGGATTTCGGCCAGCGCCGGCACCGGGGCCCACAGCGGCAGGTCGGCGTCGAGAACGTGGTCGTCGCGGACATAGGCGTGGGCGAGGACGTAGTCGCCGAGCTTCTGCGAATTGCGCAAGCCGGCGCAGTGGCCGAGCATCACCCAGGCGTGTGGACGCAGCACCGCGACGTGGTCGGTGATCGTCTTGGCGTTCGACGGGCCGACGCCGATGTTGACCATGGTGATGCCGGAATGGCCGGCGCGGGTCAGGTGATAGGCCGGCATCTGCGGTAGGCGTGGCGGTGCGGCGCCCTCCACCGGCTCGGCCGCCCCGGCCTTCCAGACGAGATTGCCGGGTTCGACGAAGGAGTCGAAATCGCTCCCCGGATCCTCGATGGCGGCGCGGGCGTAGGCGATGAACTCGTCGACGTAGAACTGGTAGTTGGTGAAGAGCACGAAGTTCTGGAAATGCTCCGGTTTCGTCGCCGTGTAATGGGCGAGGCGGTGGAGCGAATAGTCGACGCGCGGCGCGGTGAAGGGGGCGAGCGGGCCGGCCTCGCCGGGGGCGACTTCGAGCGTGCCGTTGACGATGGCATCGTCGGTGACGGCGAGATCGGGCACGTCGAAGACGTCACGCAACGGGCGATCGAGGCGTTCGGCCGCCTCGAAGGAGAGGCCTTCGTCGGAGCGCAGGGCGAAGTGGAGCGGCACCGGCAGAGCCGACCAGCCGACCTCGACACCGACGCCGTGATTGGCCAGCAACTGGCCGATCTGCACCTCGAGATAATGGGCGAAGAGATCTGGCCGGGTGATGGTGGTGGCGTAGACGCCGGGGGCCTGGACGTAGCCGAAGGACAGGCGGCTGTCGAGGCGAGCGTGGGTGTCGATGGTGATGCGCAGTTCCGGATAGTGGGCGCGGATGCGGCCCTCGAAGGGGACACCGCCGATCACCTCGCGGAAGCGCCGGTTGAGAAACGCGATGGCTTCGTCGTAGAGGGCGATCAGCCGCTCGACGGCCGGCCTCGCGTCGGCGAAGACCTCGAACGGGCGCGCCGCCGGCGCATCGATGGGACCGTTGGACATGCGCTTCCCCTCTTTGCGGCCTCGGTGTCGGGGCCGGCCTTCTTCTTTCGCGCCGGCCGATCAGGCCGCCACGCGGGGCTGGTGGGCCGCGACGATGCGCGGCAGATCGGCGTGAGAGCCGACGATCGCCGCCGCGCCCGCCGCCTTCAGCCGATCGGCGAGACCGGCGGTGACGTGGGCGGCGCCGACGAAGCCGACGACGGTCATGCCGGCACGGCGGGCGGCGGTGACGCCGGCGACCGAATCCTCGATCACCAGACAGTCGGCGGGATCCGCCCCCATCTGCGAGGCGGCGTACATGAAGACGTCGGGCGCCGGCTTCGCCCGCTTCACTTGGCTCGCCGAATAGATACGACCGTCGAAGAGATGGGCGAGACCGCAGGTGGCGAGGTTGTCGATCAACGCCGGCAGGCGGGTCGACGAGGCGACGCAGGTGGGCAGGTCGAGTGCCTGGACCATGGCATGAGCACCGGGGACCGGCTTCAGGTCGCGGGCGAAGACGTCACGGACATGGGCGAGATGGTGTTCGACGAAACCGGGCGGTAGCGGCCGGCCGAGTTCGCGCTCGACCGTCTCCCACACCTCGCGGGTGGTGGTGCCGGCGAAGCGCGCGCAGACCGCCTCCACCGTCATCGGCAGGCCGAGTTCGGTCATCGCCTCGGCCTCGAGACGGGCGACGACGATCTCGCTGTCGATGAGGACGCCGTCGCAGTCGAAGATGACGAGCATGTGGATCCGACTCGTTCGTGAAACAGTGGGATTCGCCCTTTGTAGGGTGGCGGGGCGACGGCGGAAAGGGCGCGGCCCGGCGATCGCACTTCCGCGAGCGAAGCACGTGTCCCTTTACCTGCCCTTTACCGCGATCGGTAACCATGACGCCATCGAGTAGCCGCGTATCAGGCGAGTGCGTTCATGCCCCAGTCGCGTATCAGGACGGCCCGGACGGGCTCGCCTGACCTTTCCTTCCGGGAAGCGTCGGCGCTCCATCCCTTTCTCGATCGCATCCTCGTCGGCGACTGTGTCGCCGAGCTCGACAAGCTGCCGGCGAAATCGGTCGATCTGGTCTTCGCCGACCCGCCCTACAACCTGCAACTGGCCGGACAGCTGCACCGCCCCGACCAGAGCCTGGTCGACGCGGTCGACGACGAGTGGGACCGCTTCGACAGTTTCGAGGCCTACGACGCCTTCACCCGCGCCTGGCTGCTGGCGGTGCGCCGCGTGCTCAAGCCGAACGGCACGATCTGGGTGATCGGCAGCTACCACAACATCTTCCGGGTCGGCACCATCCTCCAGGACCTCGGCTTCTGGATCCTCAACGACGTGGTGTGGCGCAAGACCAATCCGATGCCCAACTTCAAGGGCCGGCGCTTCCAGAACGCCCACGAGACGCTGATCTGGGCCGGCCGTGACCAGGGCGCCAAGAAGTACACCTTCAATTACGACGCCCTCAAAGCCTTCAACGAAGACACCCAGATGCGCTCCGACTGGGTGATCCCGATCTGCTCGGGCGGCGAGCGGCTGAAGGACGATGCCGGCGACAAGGTCCATCCGACCCAGAAGCCGGAGGGCCTGCTCCATCGCGTGCTGCTCGCCTCGTCGAACCCCGGCGACGTGGTGCTCGATCCGTTCTTCGGCACCGGCACCACCGGCGCGGTGGCCAAGAAGCTCGGCCGCTCCTTCGTCGGCTTCGAGCGCGACCAGACCTATGCGGCCGCGGCCCGCGCCCGCATCGATGCGGTGGTGCCTCACGACGCGGTCTCGCTCGAACTGATGCGGGGCAAGAAGGCGGAGACGCGCATTCCCTTCGGCTCGCTGATCGAGGCCGGTCTGGTCGAGGCGGGCGAGATCCTGTTCGATGCCAAGGGCCGCCATCTGGCGCGAGTCCGCATCGACGGCAGCCTCGAAGCGCTCGGTCACACCGGCTCGATCCATCGGGTCGGCGCGCTCGTCCAGGGCGCGGAAGCCTGCAACGGCTGGACCTTCTGGCACGCCTCGCGATCCGGCCGCTACGTCGTCATCGACGACCTGCGCAAGGAGATGCGCGCCCGTCTCGGCGACGCCGGCTGAGGCGCCTCGCTCCGACGCCTCCCGAACCCCAGGACGAAAGTGCCCCCGGGAATCGCTCCCGGAGGCCTCTCGTCGTTCCGAGCGGCTTGCGCCGACGCCGGCGCGGTCTCACTTCTTCGCCGGCGGGACCTGGGCGATCTCCTGGAAGGCGAAGGGCTTGTCGGCGTCGTCGGGATCGACGACGACGCGCACCGCGCCGACGATCTTCTCGCCCGGCACCTGCAGGCGGGTGACGCCCTCGATCGGCTTCATGTCGGTGCCGTAGAACGGCGTCACCTGATAGAAATGGGCGTCGCCGTTGATGACGAGCACCGGCTTGCCGAAGGCCTTGGCCTGCTTCTCGATGGTCTTCAGCGTCTTGACGAAGCCCGAGGCGAGCGGCACGTCCGGTTCGGTCTGCTTGATGTCCCAGAGATCGGCCTGGATCGACAGCACCAGCGCGCCGAGGTTCTCGGCCTTGGCCTTTTCGAATGTCGCCTCGATCCACTTCTGGTTCGCCGCATCGCGGGCGAAGAACTCCTTGACGTTGTCGAGGCCGCGGGTCTCGAAGTTGTTGTTCGAGCCGGGGATGTTCGCCTGGACGAACATCACGCCGCCGTGGACGAAGCGGGTGTTCTCGACGAAGCCCTTGTCGTCCCAGGACTTGGCGTCGGGCATCAGCTCCGACTGTCGCTCGTAGGCGATCGGCGCCTTGCCGTGGGACTTCGCCTCGGCGAAGAACATCTCACGCACCTTGTTCAACCGTTCGTTCGGATCGAACTTCCCGGCCTTCTCGCGATGGCAGTCGGTCCATTCATTGTCACCGACGGTGTAGACCAACGGCCCTTCGAACAGCGCGAACTCGTCCTTGACCTTCTGGAAGGCCTCGTCGGAGCAGACGGTCGAGCCGGCCTTGATGTCGCCGACATGGACGGTGAGGGCCGGCTTCAGCGCGTTCACCTTGGCGATCAGCGCCTCGAAACGCGGATAGTCCTCCGGCGTCTTGTAGGGCATGTCGCCGAGGGCGACGAAGGTGAAGGCGCGCGGTCCGCCGATGTCGACGGCGGCGGCGGAGGTGGCGGCGGCGAGCGAGAGTACGGCGGCGAGCACGAGACGGCGCATGAGCGAGGGCTCCGGGTGAGGCGTTCTGTCGGCCGGCATCCTCGGGCGAGTTCGTGACGGGTCGATGAACCTGTGTCACGGAAGCTGCCGCCGCCGCGCAGCCGAGCCATGCTCGCGGCGGGAGACGGGCGACGGCCTCTCGGCTAGTCTCGTCGGTCCGACCCCTCGCCCGGAACCACGGACCCCGTATGACCACTCTTCCGACCCTCGACGACTACCCTGCTCGCACCTTCGACAAGCTGCGCTACGGCGACACCGACCGCCAGGGCCACGTCAACAACGCCATCTTCGCCACCTTCTTCGAGACCGGCCGGGTCGAGATGCTCCTCGCCGCCGAAAAGCCCTTCCTCGAACCCGGACAGGCGCTGGTGTTGGCGCGGCTGGAGATCGATCTCGTCGCCGAGATCAACTGGCCGGGCACGGTGGAGATCGGCACGCGGGTGGCGAAGATCGGCCGCTCGTCGATGACGCTCGAGCAGGCGGTGTTCCAGAACGGCCGGCCGGCGGCGCGCGGCATCTCGGTGGTGGTGCTCACCGACGAGACGACGCGGCGGTCGACGCCGTTCTCGGAAGTCGCGATCGCGATGCTCGACGCCTACCGGGCGGGCTGAGGCAGCCACCGCCCTCCCCGCCCTCACCGGTTCCGGCTCACCGAGGTGTCGACCCCGGCGGCGGCGAGCACCTTGCGGAAGACGGTCGGCAACGCTTCCCCGGCGACTTCTCGGGCCGGCGACCACCAATGGCCGTCGGGCGCCGGCGTCGCCGCGGCGGCCTCGGCCCGCATCACCACCAGTCGCAGGTGGAAATGGGTGAAGGTGTGCTCGACCTCACCCGCCACCCGCTTCCACGCGGCGGGCAGCGGCGGGTGCGCCGCCGGATCGCCGACGGCGCCGCCGGGGCGCAGCTCGGTCCAGGACGAACCGGGCGGCTCGGTCATACCACCGAGCAGCCCCTTCGGCGGGCGGCGTCGCAACAGCACCGCACCGTCCGCTCTGATCGCGACGAAGGCGGTTCCGGTGCGGGTCGGACGCACGGTCTTCGCGGCACGGCGCGGGAAGGTCTCGGGCGCGCCGAGAGCGCGGGCGGCACAACCTTCGGCCCACGGGCAGAGGGAACAGGCCGGCTTCTTCGGCGTACAGACGGTGGCGCCGAGGTCCATCATCGCCTGAGCGAAGTCGCCCGGCCGCGTCCTCGGGGTCAGCGTCGCGGCGAGGCGGCGCAGGTCCGGCTTTCCCGCCGGCATCTCGGTCGCCACGGCGAAGAGACGGGCGACGACCCGTTCGACGTTGCCGTCGACCACCGTCGCCGGCCGGTCGAAGGCGATGGCGGCGATCGCCGCCGCGGTGTAGAGGCCGACGCCGGGCAGGCCGCGCAGGCCCTCCTCACTCTCCGGGAAGCGTCCGCCGTGATCGGCGACGACGGTGCGGGCGCAGGCGAGGAGATTGCGAGCCCGGGAATAGTAGCCGAGCCCGGCCCAGGCCTTCATCACCTCGGCCTCGTCCGCCGCGGCGAGGGCGGCGACGCTCGGCCAGCGGGCGGTGAAGGCCTCGAAATAGCTCTTCACCGCCGCGACCGTGGTCTGCTGCAGCATGATCTCGGAGAGCCACACCCGATAGGGATCGACGAGCTCGCCGGCTCTCGCGTCGGCCGGGCTCACCCGCCACGGCAGGCGGCGGTGATGGCGGTCGTACCAGGCGAGGAGGATGGCGGCGGGAAAGGCGGGCATCATCGAGAGGTAACGTGGGGACGGCCCGGGGAAAAGAGGACGCCGCCACCGGCGAGCCTTGTTTCGGACCGAAACCGCGTCCATCGTCGTGGCATGTCCATGCCGTCCGATCCGTCCGACACCGAGCGTCACCGCCCGCGACGCCGCCGCGAGGCGCGGCCGGTCGCGGATCTGCTCGACGGCGCGCTGAAGCCGGCAGCCAAGAAGCGCGGCTTCGCCTCGACCGATCTCTTCCGCAACTGGGCCGAAATCGTCGGGCCGGTGTTCGCCACCGTGACGCAACCCGAGCGCCTCTCCTGGCCGCGGCGGCTGGAGGACGGCGGCGAGGACGGTTTCGAACCGGCGACGCTGACGGTGCGCTGCGAGGGGTCGCGGGCGCTCCTTCTCCAACACGAAGCTCCGGTCGTGGTCGAGCGGATCAACGCGGTCTTCGGCTTTCCCGCCGTCGCCCGGCTGCGCATCGTCCAGAAGCCGATCCACCGGCCGCAGGTGGGGCGGGCGCCGCGGCCGCGCGCCCTGTCGCCGGCGCAGGAGGCGCATGTCGCCGAGATCACCGCCGAGATCGAGGACGAGGGACTGAAGCGGGCGCTGGTGGCCCTGGGACGGGCGGTACTCGGCTCGATCAAGCCGGTGTGAGCGGCGGACGCGGCGGGTTTTCCCCGGATAACGAATGCGCGAGGGGCGGCCGAGGGGCGACGTCTCGCCACAATCGGGCTATTGATTGGACGAGACGACGTGCGGGCCGGCTCGTGAACGAACCGGAACCGGCGCGGCACCCACCCCGTTCCGATCTCCGGGCCCGATTTCTCCGGACCGGACTTCTCCGGACACGATCACTCCGGACACGATGAGGACCCTCCCCGTGACGCCCACCCGCCGCCGCTTCCTGGAAAGCTCCGCCGCGCTCCTCGCTTTCGCGCCCGTCGCACTCGCCGCCGGTCCGGCCGCGGCGCAGGGCGCCTTCGACGTCGCCGAGATCATGAAACCCGGCCCGCTGCCGGAAATGACCATCGGCAAGGCCGATGCGCCGGTCACGGTGGTCGAATATTCGTCGATGACCTGTGGCCACTGCGCCAATTTCCACAAGAACATCTATCCCTACCTCAAGGAAAAATACGTCGACACCGGCAAGGTCTTCTTCGTCCATCGCGAGTTCCCGCTCGACCCTCTGGCCGCGGCCGCGTCGATGTTGGTCAGATGCTCGCCGAAGGAGAAGTACTTCGACATGCTGTCGTTGTTCTTCGAACAGCAACAGGCGTGGGTGACGCCGAGCGATCCGGTGGCGGCGCTGCGCAAGCTCACCCGCCAGGTCGGCTTCACCGAGGAGAGCTTCAAGACCTGCCTCACCGACCAGAAGCTGCTCGACGACATCACCGCGATCCGGCAGCGCGCCTCCGAGAAGTTCCGCGTCGACGGCACGCCGGCCTTCTTCATCAACGGACGGCCACAGAAGGGTCTGTCCACCAAGGACGAGTTGGACAAGGCGCTGGCCCCCTTCCTGAAGTGAGGCCGAGGTGAACGGCAGGGTCTCGACCATCGATCGCGGCGGAGGGTGAGATGCGCTTCACCCGTCTGCGACTGCTGGGCTTTAAGACCTTCGTCGATTCGACCGACTTCCACATCGAGCCGGGCCTGACCGGCGTCGTCGGACCCAACGGCTGCGGCAAATCCAATCTCGTCGAGGCCCTGCGCTGGGTCATGGGCGAGAACTCCTACAAGAGTATGCGCGCCTCTGGTATGGACGACGTGATCTTCTCCGGAAGTACGCGGCGGGCGGCACGCAATTCGGCCGAGGTGACGCTCTTCCTCGACAATCGCGAGCGCCGGGTCTCGGCCCCGCACGCCGATGCCGACGTGCTCGAGGTGACGCGCCGCATCGCCCGCGAGGAGGGCTCGGTCTACCGCATCAACGGCCGGGAGGTACGCGCCCGCGACGTGCAGCTGCTGTTCGCCGACGCCTCCACCGGATCGCGCTCGCCGGCGATGGTGCGCCAGGGTCAGATCGGCGAGCTGATCTCGGCCAAGCCGACGGCCCGGCGCGCCATTCTCGAAGAGGCCGCCGGCATCTCCGGCCTGCATTCGCGCCGCAACGAGGCCGAGATCCGGCTCAAGGCCGCCTCGCAAAACCTCGAGCGGGTCGAGGACGTGCTCACCGAGTTCGAGACGCGGCTGGAGAGCCTGAAGCGGCAGGCGCGCCAGGCGGCGCGCTACCGCGCCCTCTCCGCCGAGATCCGTCAGGCCGAGGCGACGATCGCACTGCTGCGTCTCATCGAAGCGCGCGAACGGGTGAGCGAGGCGGAACGCGAGCTTTTCGCCGCCGACCGCGCAGTCGGCGAGACGGCCGAGGTCCAGGTGCGGGCGGCGCGCGATCAGGCGGTCGCCGCCCACGAACTGCCGCGGCTGCGCGAGGCGGAGGCGAGCGCCTCGGCGGCGCTGCAACGGTTGCGGCTCGCCGCCGCCGAACTCGACGCCGAGGAGCGGCGGGTGCGCGACCGGCTCGGCGAGCTGGAGCGGCGCATCCGCCAGATCGACGAGGACCGCGCCCGCGAGGATCGCCTCGGCGCCGACATGGCGGCGGCGCTCGCGCGGCTCGACGAGGAAGAGGCGGTGCTCTCGGCCGAGAACGAGGACGTGGCCGCCTCGGTGGCGGAGGCCGAGGACCGACTGGCCGAGGCCGAGACCCGAGCCGGCGCAGCCGAGGCGGTGCTCGCCGAGTTGCAGGCGCGGATCGCCGACGTTCAGGCACGGCGCCGGGCCTTCGAGCGTGCCGAGGCAGAAGCCGCCGAACGGCTCGGCCGGCTGCTGCGCGAACGCGAGACGGCGGCCGCCGATCGCGATCGCTTCGCCGCCGGTCTCGACGACGGCGAGGCGCTGGAAGCGGCGCGTTTCGCGGTGGAGGACGCCGCGGCGGCGAGTGCCGAGGCGGAGAGCGCGGTGGCGGCGGCCGAGGAGCGGGTGCGCACCGCCCGCGACGGTTTCGAAGGCGGGCGCGCCGCCCAAGCCGAGCGCGAGCGCGAGCTGTCGCGGCTCGAGGCGGAGGCCAAGACGCTCGCCAAGATCCTCAACGTCGCCGCCGGTTCGCTGTGGCCGCCGATCATCGATCGGCTGACCGTCGACGCCGGCTACGAATCGGCGTTGGCCGCCGCTCTCGGCGACGACCTCGAGGTCTCCACCGACGACGCGGCGCCGGTGCACTGGGGCGAATCGGGAAGTGCGGCGGGCGATCCGGCGTTGCCGGCGGGAGCGACGCCGATGTGGCGTTTCGTCCAGGGGCCGACGGTCGTCGCCCGCCGTCTCGCCCAGATCGGCGTCGTCGAACGGGCCGACGGGGTGCGGTTGCAGCAGAGTCTCGCACCGGGGCAGCGACTGGTGTCGCGCCAGGGCGATCTGTGGCGCTGGGACGGGCTGACCGCAGCCGCCGAAGCGCCGACCGCCGCGGCGCGGCGGCTCTCCAGCCGCAACCGGCTCATCGAAGTCGAGGCGCAGATCGAGGAGACGCGGCGCGACGCCGAGGCGCGCCGGGGCACCCTCGAGGCGGCACGGCGCGATCTGCTGCTGGCCGAAGAGGCGGAACGGGCGACGCGCGAGGCGCTGCGCCGGGCGCAGCGCGGCGAGGCCGAGGCGCGCGACCGGGCGGTCCGGATCGAGCGCGAGAGCGAACTCGCTGCCACCCGCCTCGCCGCTCTCGATGCGACGCTCGACCGGCTCGCCGGCGAGATCGCCGAAACCGAGGCACGCGGCGGCGAAGCGGGTGACGCCAAGGCCGCCCTGCCCGACACTTCGCGGCTGGACGCCGAGATCCTCTCGGCACAGGGCATGGTGGCACGCGACCGCGCCGTGGTCGCCGAACTCCGCGCCGCCCGCCAGGGCCTCGCCCGCGAAGTGGAGATGCGGGCACGGCGGCTCGAGGCGATCGGGCGCGAGCGCGCCGGCTGGGCTGCCCGCGCCGCGGCGGCGGTGACGCAACTCACCGTGTTGGCCGAACGACATGGCGAGGCGGAGGCCGAGCGCGAGGCGTTGACCGAACGGCCGGCCGACATCGAGGAGACCCGTCGACGCCTGCTCGACCGAATCGGCGAGGCCGAGGTGGCGCGTACCGCGGCGGCCGAGGCGCTGGCGGCCGGCGAGCGCAGCCAAGGCGAGGCCGATCGCGTCGCCCGCTCCGCCCTCGACGCCCTGTCGGCGGCGCGCGAGGCCAAGGGCCGCGCCGAGGAGCGCCACGGCGCGGCGCGGGCCCGGCGCAGCGAGATCGAAACCGGGATCGCCGAGACCTTCGAGGTGCAGCCGATCGGCCTCGCCGCGCTCGCCGGTCTCGACATGGACGCGCCGCTACCCGAGGAGATCGCCGTCGAACGTCGGCTCGAGCGCCTGAAGCTCGAACGCGAACGACTCGGTGCCGTCAATCTCAGGGCCGACGAGGAGGCGCAAGAGGTCGAGGAGCGACGCGACGTGCTCGCCGCCGAGCGCGACGAACTGGTCGAGGCGATCAAGCGACTGAGGAAGGGAATCACCGACCTCAACCGCGAAGCGCGCGACCGGCTGATGGCGGCCTTCGACACGGTCGACGGGCATTTCCGTTCGCTGTTCACCCATCTCTTCGGCGGCGGCGAGGCGCAACTGCAGCTGATCGAATCGGAGGACCCGCTGGAGGCGGGCCTGGAGATCGTGGCGCGGCCGCCGGGCAAGAAGCCGACGACGATGACGCTGCTCTCCGGCGGCGAACAGGCGCTGACCGCGCTCGCCCTGATCTTCGCGGTGTTCCTCACCAATCCGGCACCGATCTGCGTGCTCGACGAGGTCGATGCGCCACTCGACGACGCCAATGTCGAGCGCTACTGCGACCTGCTCGACCGTATGACCGCCGTCACCGATACACGCTTCGTCGTCATCACCCACAATCCGATCACCATGGCGCGGATGAGTCGCCTGTTCGGCGTCACCATGTCCGAGCGCGGCATCTCGCAGTTGGTCTCGGTCGATCTCGAGCGCGCCGAACGCATTCTCGAGACGGCGTGAGACCGAACGATCGCCCGCCGCGGTGGCCGGGAAGACCGCCCCCCCTCCGAAAGGCTGTGGCGAAGCGGCGCAACCTTTCCGCGGAATGCAAGAATTTCCTTTTCTTATCAGTGGCTTGTACTAAAGTCTGGTGTCCTTGACACGCTTTCCCCACGCCACTATGGTGCGCCCGGCTTCGGGGTGGGGCGGTGACGTTCCCGCGTTTCGAGGTATGGGCGTGAAGCGCGGGGTACCGCACATGGTCGAACGACCGACCGATGCGACTCCCGGCGGGTCGAAGCCCATGCCGAGGAAGGACGACGAAGCCGAGCTTCAGCGGCGGCTGGAGCGCCTCGGCGACAGCCTCGAGGCGCATCGGCAGGCCGAAGAAGCGGCGAACCGGAAGGGGCAGCTCTCCGGCTTCGCGCAGGCGGTCAAGATCGCCTCCGAATTCGTCGCCGGCATCATCGTCGGCGCCGCGATCGGGTGGGGGATCGACAAGGCGGCGGGGACGTCTCCCTGGGCGCTGATCGTGTTTCTCCTCCTCGGCTTCGCCGCGGGCGTGCTCAACGTCCTGCGCGCCGAGGGGATGGTGGCGGAGGCCGGCGCGCGGTTGCGCGAGGCGCCGCGAAGCGAGACGCAGCGGCCGGATCGCGACGGCGACCGGTCGGCTCCCTGACGGGAGCGGCGGAATTCGAACGGATGCGGCCCCGCCGGGGACGGATCCGAGGGGGCGGCCCGATCGGGGCGCGTGCGGCGGTCGATCATCGGATCGGCGGCCGAAGACAGACGGGGACTGACAGGTGGCAGCCGACAAGGTCGATCCGATCCATCAGTTTCACATCACCAAGCTCGTGCCGATCAACCTCGGCCACTACGACGTCTCGTTCACCAACTCGTCGCTGTTCATGGCGGCGACGGTGATCGTCGGGACGCTGTTCCTCGTCATGGCCACGTCCGGCCGGTCGATGGTGCCGAACCGCTGGCAGGTCGTCGCCGAGATGGCCTACTCGATGGTGGCGAACATCCTTCGGGACGCTGCCGGCAAGTCCGGCATGAAGTTCTTCCCGCTGGTGTTCTCGCTGTTCATGTTCGTGCTGGTGGCCAACCTGCTCGGCATGATCCCGTACTTCTTCACCGTCACCTCGCACATCATCGTCACCTTCTGCCTGGCGATGCTGGTGATCTCGACGGTGGTGATCTACGGTATCTGGAAGCACGGTCTGCACTTCTTCGGCCTGTTCGCGCCGTCTGGCGTGCCCGGCGCGCTGGTGCCGCTGGTGACGATGATCGAGGTGATCTCGTTCCTCTCCCGGCCGATCAGCCTCTCCGTCCGTCTCTTCGCCAACATGCTGGCCGGTCACATCACTCTGAAGGTCTTCGCCGGCTTCGTGGTGACGCTGTCGGCCGCCGGCGTCACCGGCATGGCGGGCTCGGTGCTGCCGCTGGCGATGACCGTGGCGCTGACCGCGCTCGAGTTCCTGGTCGCCTTCCTGCAGGCCTACGTCTTCACCGTGCTGACCTGCATGTACCTGAACGACGCGATCCACCCGGGCCACTGAGCCCGGAGGACGCGGAGGAAATCGGTAAGTTCAACTCAATCCACGCGAAGGAGCACTCCCATGGATCCGCAAGCTGCGAAGTACCTCGGCGCCGGTATCGCCACCCTCGGCATGGCCGGTGCGGGCATCGGCCTCGGCACCATCTTCGGTAACTACCTCGCCGGCGCGCTGCGCAACCCGGCGGCCGCCGACGGCCAGTTCGGCCGCCTGATCTTCGGCTTCGCCGTGACCGAAGCGCTCGGCATCTTCTCGCTGCTCGTCGCGCTGCTGCTGCTCTTCGCCGTCTGATCCTCGGACGGGCGAGAACACCACGAATCTCCGGCCGTCCCCACGCGGGCGGCCGGTGATCTTCCGTGGATCCCGCGCCCATACGCGGGGTCGGATCATCCGGGACGGTCGAGATGGCAAGCAACGTCAACACCACGGCCGAGGTGCATCACGCGGGTGCCGAGCACGGCGGGGCCTTCCCCCCGTTCGACAGCTCCACCTTCGCGTCGCAGATCCTCTGGCTCGCGATCACCTTCGGCCTCTTCTACGTGCTGATGTCGAAGGTCGTGCTGCCGCGCATCGGCGGTATCCTCGAGGCGCGCCACGACAAGATCGCCAAGGATCTCGAAGAGGCGAACCAGCTGAAGGCCTCGTCGGAAGCCGCCGGCGCGGCCTACGAGAAGTCGCTGGCCGAAGCTCGCCAGCGGGCGCAGACGATCGCCTCCGACACCCGTTCGGCGCTCAACGCGTCGCTCGACGCCAAGAGGCACGAGGCGGAGAGCTCGCTCTCGGCCAAGATCGCCGCTGCCGAGACCACCATCGCCGGCATCAAGGCCAAGGCGCTGGCCGAGGTCGACGGCATCGCCACGGAAACGGCGGAGACCCTGGTTTCCACCCTGACCGGCGAAAGCGTGTCTCGTGCGGACGTCGCCGCGGCGATCGCCGCCGTCACGGTCAAGTGAGGAGAGAGCCCCCATGGACGCAACCTCTCTCGCCACCCTGTGGGCCTTCGTCGCGCTGCTGATCTTCTTCGGCGTGATCACCTACATGGGCGTGCCCGGCAAGATCGGCTCGGCCCTCGACGGCAAGGTCGCCGCGATCGAAGCCGAACTCTCGGAGGCCAAGCGCCTGCGCGAGGAAGCGGCGAGCCTGCTCGCCGCCTACAAGCAGAAGGCCGCCGACGCCGAGCTCGAGGCCCAGTCGATCGTCGCCGAGGCCAAGCAGCTCGCCGACATCGCCACGGCGGAGGCCAACAAGGCGCTCGACGAGCTGATCGCCCGCCGCACCAAGGCGGCCGAAGCCAAGATCGCCCAGGCGGAAGCCCAGGCCGTCGCCGAGGTGCGCTCGCGTGCCGCCGATGTCGCGGTCGCCGCCGCCGAGTCGCTGCTCGCCGCCAAGGTGGCCGGCAAGACCGGCGCCGATCTCGTCGCCAAGGGCATCGCCGAGGTCGCCACCAAGCTCAACTGAGCCGCGCCCCTCGCAAGATCCGAAGCCCGCGCCTCGCAAGAGGCGCGGGCTTCGTGCATTTCGGGCGCGCCGGGTCGGGGACGGTGCGGCTCGCCGTGGCGGTGTGCCGGGCGTGTGCCGCAAGGCTCATCGTCGGATCGGCGGGGATCTCGGGCCACCCCCGGCTCGCCATCTCCTCGCCGCCTTGTCGCCGGCTTCTCGCGCTACCTCATGATGCCGCCGCTCGAGGACGCCGACGCGTCCGAGCGTCGAAGGGATGCGAATTTCTCTCATGCATCAGAGGCATGAGAAATCCGCACGACGAATACCGGCGATCGTTCGAAATGGTCGACGGGATGACGCTCGAACGGCCGAACCGAGGTGACCATGCCGCGTTTCCTGTACTTCGCCTACGGCTCCAACCTTCTCGCCGAGCGCCTCGCCGCCCGTTGCCCGAGTGCGAAACCGATCGGGCTCGCCACCGTCACCGGTTGGCGGCTCACCTTCCAATCGAAGAGCTTCGACGGATCCGGCAAGGCGACGCTGGTCCGCGGCGGCGACACCGACGTCGTCCATGGCCGGCTCTACGAGATCGCCGTCGGCGAGCGGGATCGGCTCGACAAGGCGGAAGGCGCCGACCGCGATCCCCCCGTCTACGTGCGCCACGACGATTTCACCGTCACCGGGGCCGACGGTGCGACGGTCGCCGGCGTCGCCGTCTATCTGGCGCGCGAGGAGACGCCGGCGCTGGCGCCGTGGGACTGGTATCGGGCGCTGATCGTCGCCGGCGGGATGCAGGCGGGACTACCGGCGGGCGACGTCGCCGCCCTTGCCGTGACCCCTGCCCTGCCCGACCCGCTGCCCAACCGCCGGTCGCGGCGGGAGGCGCTCGGCGTCCTCCAGACCGCCGGGTTCGCCGAACTCGCCAAGGCCTGCGGCGGCGGTGCGGTGACGGCGGCGAACGATCGGCCGGCGAAGGCCGCCGCCGTCTCCCTCGATGCCATCGCCGAACAGGCGGTCGCGGAGGCGATCGCGACGGGGTGAGGACGTCCGAGCCGGATCGGGGGCGCGTCCCCCGGGTCCGAGGATGGCGAGCGATCCCGAAACGCCTCACCGCCGTCACTCGCCGCGGCGCACTGCTGCGGCGCGGGCGACGGGAGCGAAGCTCCGGCGATGCAGGGGCGACGGGCCGAGGCGGTCGAGCGCCGCCATGTGGGCCGCGACACCGTAGCCCTTGTGGCGTTCGAAGCCGTAGCCGGGATGTTCCGCCGCCGCGAGGGCCATCAACCGGTCACGCAGCACCTTGGCGACGATCGAGGCGGCGGCGATCGAGATCGAGCGGCCGTCACCTCCGGTCACCGCCGTGCCCGGACAGGGCAGCCTCGGCGGCACGTCGATGCCGTCGACGAGGACGTGATCGGGCGCGGTGGCGAGGCCGTTCACGGCGCGCCGCATCGCATCGAGCGTCGCGGCGCGGATGTCGGTCGCATCGATGCGGGCGACCGAGCCGAGGGCGATCGCCACGGCATGATGGGCGCAGATCTCATCGAACAAGCGCTCGCGCGTCTTCTCGGTCAACTTCTTCGAATCGTTCAGCCCGATCGGCACCCGGGCCGGATCGAGCACCACCGCGGCGGCGACCACCGGGCCGGCGATCGGTCCGCGACCGACCTCGTCGACACCGGCGATGCGGGCAGCGGGAAAGCCGAGATCGCGCTCGAGCCGATCATCGGGCCCGCCCTCCGCCTTCGCCGATCCTGCCTCGGCCTTCTTCGGGCGGCCTCTCATGTCGCGGTCTCCGGCAAGTGGGTGACGCCCCCGGCATCGAGGGGGAAGAAGGGGTTGTGGGCGACCTCCCAGAGGTGGCCGTCGGGATCGGAAAAATACCCCGAATAGCCGCCCCAGAACACCGTCTCGGGCCGCTTCACAGCCTGCCCGCCGGCGGCGAGTGCCGCCGTGAAGGCAGCGTCGACCGCCGCCGGGTTCGCGAGGTTCCAGGCGAGGGTGGTGCCGGCGAAGCCCTCCCCCATCGACGGGACGCCGGCATCGGCGGCGAGCGCCTCGCGGCCGTAGAGGGCGAGAATCACGCCGTCCATGTCGAAGAAGACGACATGCGCGGAACTCGGTGCGCCGGCGATCAGGCCGAGCGCCTCGTAGAAGGCGCGGGCGCGGCCGATGTCGGCGACGCCGAGGGTGACGAGGGAGAGACGCAGCTTCATCGGTTCCTCGGGGATCAGAACAGCGACAGTTGCCGCCCATCGCCGAGCGGCGGTACGAAGAGGTCGGTACGCAGCGCCGCGACGCTCCGCCCCGCCTCGAGACCGAGCCGGCGCGTCGCCGCCTCGAAACGCCGGCGCAAGGTGGTGGCATAGGGGCCGAGGCCGCGCATCCGCCGTCCCCATACCGCATCGTAGTCCTTGCCCTCGCGCATCGAGCGCAACAGCGACAGGACGTGACGATAGCGGTCGGGATGGTGCTCGAGCAGCCACTGTTTGAAGATCTCGGAGACTTCGAGCGGCAGGCGCAACAGGATGTAGCCCGCCTCGCGCGCCCCAGCCGCCGCCGCCGCCTCGAGGATGCGCTCGAGTTCGGCGTCGTTGAGTGCGGGGACCACCGGCGCCACCATCACCCCGACCGGCACGCCGGCCTCGGTGAGGCCGCGGATGGCGGCAAGGCGCTTCTCCGGGGCGGAGGCACGCGGCTCCATCGAGCGCGACAGCCGGCGATCGAGGCTGGTCACCGACAGCGCCACCTTGGCCAACCCCCGCGCCCCCATGCGGCCGAGGATGTCGGCGTCGCGCAGCACCAGCACCGACTTGGTGACGATGGTCACCGGATGGCCGCAGCGCTCCAGCACCTCGAGGATCTCGCGCATCAGACGGAAGCGTCGTTCGATCGGCTGGTAGGGGTCGGTGTTGGTGCCGATGGCGACGGGACGGCAGGCGTAACCGGCGACGCCGAGTTCGCGTTCGAGCAGGCGTGCCGCATCGGGCTTGACGAAGAGGCGGCTCTCGAAGTCGAGGCCGGGGGAGAGGCCCATGTAGGCATGGGTCGGGCGGGCGAAACAGTAGGAACAGCCGTGCTCGCAGCCGCGATAGGGGTTGATCGAGCGATCGAAAGGAACGTCCGGCGAGGAGTTGCGGGTGAGGATCGTCTTCGGCTTCTCGATCGTCACCTCGGTGGCGAAGGACGGCAGTTCGTCGAGCGACCCCCAACCGTCGTCGAAGCCGACGCGGCTCTCACTCTCGTAGCGACCGGATGGGTTGGCGACGGCGCCGCGGCCACGTCGACGCTTGGCATCGATGCGCGCGTCGAGCACCACCGCTCCTTCCCCTCGGCCGGTCGGCGTAGTGGCAGGAGCCGTGTCGCCGCCCCGCTCGGCGGCGATGTCGCGGGCAGGGCGTTCGCCGCCATCGTCGCCGTTCTCGGTCGACGACGGGCGGGCGCGAGCGAAGGCACGATCTCTCATGGTGACATCTTGTCGGGTTATCGAGAACATTACAAGAACATGCTCTGAAATTCGTCGATTCGCCAGTCGGATCGCGCTGGTCCGGGCAGCAGGCGGCGTGTATGAGACGGAGCGGGTCGGGCGCGCCGACGTCGACCGCCGATGACGGCGCCGAGCCCGATCCTCCGAGGCTCCGGCGATCCATGCTGTCCGTCGTCATCCCCACCCAGAACTCCGAAGAGGGGCTCGCCCGCACCCTGGTGTCGCTGGTGCCGGCGGCGGCGGAAGGGGTGGTGCGCGAGGTGGTGGTGGCCGACGCCGGCTCGAGCGACGGCACCCGCATCGTCGCCGATGCCGCCGGATGCTCGCTGGTGGAGATCTCCGGCGGTTGGCTCACTCGGGTCGGCGCCGGCGTCCATGCGGCGCGGCGGACGCCATGGTTCCTGATTCTGACGCCCAACGTCGTGCTCGAGGCGCACTGGTATCGCGAGGCGGCGAGTTTCGTCGAACGGGCCGAACGGACCGGCCATGCCGATGCCCATGTCGGCACCTTCCGGATCGCCTACGAGGAATTCGGCTGGCGGCCGCGCCTCGCCGAGCGGGTGGTGGGGATCTCCGGGGCGCTGCTCGGCCGGCCCTTGCGCGAACAGGGGCTGATCATCTCGCGTCGCCATCTCGAGGCGCTGGCGGCGCGCATCCCCGACCGCTACGCCGGCCACGGCGATCTCGTCGGACGGATGTCGCGTGCCCACATCCACCGGCTGCGCGCCGATGCGGTGGTGCTGCCGCCGTCGTCCGGCGGTCGTGCGACGCCGAGCCTCGGCCGGTTGCTGCGGATCACCTCCTCCGCCCTCGGCCTACCGACCCCGACCGGCGACTGGACCGAGGAGTGACGCAATCGCTGCGCGTCTCGTCCCCGCGCAACGGGTCGCGACGCACCGAGGCGCGACGAAGAGGGAAGGGAATTCGGGCGACCCTCCGGGCAATCTCGAAATCCCCTGCGGCCGGGGGGCTCGAAATCTCACCCGACCCGTCGACGGCGCCCCGCACCTCGGTGACAATGGCGCCATGGACATTTCCGGATTCTTCGACGCCGCCCTCGCCCTGATCGAGACCCACCGTGCCTGGGCCGGGGTGATCTATGGCGCGATGGCCTTCGGTGAGAGCCTGGTGATCGTCGGGGTGCTGGTGCCGGCGACCGGCGTGATGATGGCGACCGGCGCCCTGGTCGGAGCCGGCACGGTGCCCTTCCTCGACATCTGGATCGGCGGGGCGCTCGGCGCGGCGCTCGGTGACACCGTCTCCTATTGGGTCGGGCGCAAGCTCGGGCCGGGCGTCGACCGGCTGTGGCCGTTCTCCCACCACCCCGAGACGCTCGCCGCAGCGCGCAACGTCTTCGCCCGCTGGGGCTGGGCGGCGATCGTCGTCGGCCGCTTCATCGGACCTTTGCGGGCGAGCATCCCGACGGTCGCCGGCATCACCGCCATGCCGCCCACGATCTTCCAGGCCGCCAACATCGGCTCGGCGATCCTGTGGATCCCGGTGCTGATCTTCCCCGGCTCGGCCGGAGCGATCGCCTGGCAGCTGTTCGAAAAGGGCGATGCCGCGACGGGGACGGTCGTGGTCGTCGTCGCGGTCGTCGCTGTGGTGGCGGCGCTGTGGCTGGTGCGACGGTGGATGCCGGGGAAGATGAAGTGAGAGGGCCGGAACGCGAAACGCGCCCGAAGTCTCCCCGCGGGCGCGTCGTCGTCCGACCGTCGGCAGCCGGCGCGGTTCGCTTCCGCTCACCGCACCCCAGGCCCACTCACATGTTCGGATAATTCGGCCCGCCGGAGCCTTCCGGGGTGGTCCAGGTGATGTTGCCGTTGGGGTCCTTGATGTCGCAGGTCTTGCAGTGGACGCAGTTCTGCGAATTGATCACGAAGGTCATGCCCTCGGGCTTCTCCATCCACTCGTAGACGCCGGCCGGGCAATAGCGGGTCGACGGGCCGGCGAAGACGCCGAGTTCCGACGACTTCTGCAAGGCCGGGTCGGTGAGCTTCAGATGGATCGGCTGATCCTCCTCGTGGTTGGTGTTCGACAGGAACACCGAGGAGAGACGGTCGAAGGAGATCTTGCCGTCGGGCTTCGGGTAGGCGATCGGCTTGCACTGATCTGCCGGCTTCAGCGACTTGGCGTCCGACTTGCCGTGCTTCAGCGTGCCGAACAGCGAGAAGCCGAAGAGCTCGTTGGTCCACATGTCGAGGCCGCCGGCGGCGACGCCGAGGATGGTGCCGAGCTTCGACCACAGCGGCTTGACGTTGCGGACCTTGTGGAGGTC
Source organism: uncultured Alphaproteobacteria bacterium (assembly GCA_937864925.1). GTDB lineage: Bacteria > Pseudomonadota > Alphaproteobacteria > Rhizobiales > Ancalomicrobiaceae > CALBKH01. The sequence continues at coordinate 25,878 of CALMFH010000217.1, forward strand.
CTTGCCGATCAGGGACTTGCGCCAGCCGGTCTCGTATTCGATCGGCTCGTCGTGGGCGCGGCCGGCGGCGAGCGCCTTGGCGATGGTCTCGGCGGCGAGTTCGCCCGACAGCATGGCGTTGTGGCTGCCCTTGATGCGCGGCACGTTGACGAA